>CAMBZE010000012.1 GCA_945872425.1 Methylotenera oryzisoli
GGCACATTGCAGTAAATGCAGCGCCAATTACAGGCATTATTGACATTCAGGTTAATGCCGATGGAAACACCACCTGCCCGCCGTGAAATGACCGGGTAAATGTATTTCAACCCAAGAACATCACGGTTATGGTCAGTGGTTGTAAGATGCTTTTTTAACGTCATACTATTGATGATTGCTTGAGTCACATGACCAATACCAGTTTAAGCAGGATCAAATCACTAAAAACAGGTCTGCGGATTGAATATTTTTTTCAGGGCTTCAGGCGCTATAATTTTCACATAACGCTGTTTCACTTCAATAATGCCATCTTCACTAAATTTTGAAAAAGCACGACTCACAGTTTCAAGCTTCAACCCTAGATAACTGCCAATTTCTTCGCGCGTCATTCTCAGCACCAACTCAGACTGAGACAACCCACGCGCATGCAAGCGCTGTACCAGATTTAACAAAAATGCCGCCAAGCGCTCCTCAGCACGCATATTGCCTAACAGCATCATGACGCCATTCTCACGCACGATTTCACGGCTCATAATTTTATGTACATGACGCTGCAAGCTAGGCAACTCACGCGAGAGGTCTTCTACATTGGCAAAGGGCATCACACAAACCTCTGCATCTTCCAGTGCCACGGCATTGCAGTTATGGTGATCACTGACAATGCCATCCATACCAATGATTTCACCCGCCATCTGAAAACCGGTGACTTGTTCCCGTCCATCGGCACTCGTGACACAGGTTTTAAAAAATCCGGTGCGAATCGCATAAAGCGAAGTAAATGTTTCTCCGTTACTAAACAACAACTCGCCTTGTTTAATGCGGCGACGTTTCTCAACAACTTCATCAATCTTCTTCATTTCATCAGCATTAAAGCCAACGGGCATGCAGAGTTCTCGGAGATTGCAGTTTGAACAAGCCACTTTGACGGCTTTAGGAGTAAGTGCGGAGTGCATATTGTGCCAATTGATACGATTGCGTCAAGCATACCGCTTTCGTGCTTTTATCGCTAGCACATACAATAAATAATTGCTTCATGATTCTCATTTGACTTGTATCAAAGATTTTTACTGTTGATGATGGCAAAGTCTCATCCTAGATTAGGAGTGGCTAGATGATTGCCGATAACACTGTAAAATTTTCTGCTGTAAACAAAAATAGCGTAGCGCCAACTGCAAGCTTGAATAGCGTCAAGCCGGTATTAACGCCCGAAACCCTGAAAAAATTTGACGTTTCAGGGCCGCGCTATACCTCGTATCCAACCGCAGACCGCTTTGTAGAGGCCTTTACTGAAGAGGCTTACAAGCAAGCTCTGGCACAGCGTCGCGTAGGTGGCTTAACATTGCCCTTATCTATTTATGTGCATATTCCTTTTTGTGAATCACTTTGCTTTTTCTGCGCCTGCAACAAAATCGTTACCAAACATCACGAACGCAGTGCAGAATACTTACACTATCTCAGTCGTGAAATTGACCTGCACATCGAACAACTAGGCGCCGGACAAACCATCTCGCAATTACACTTGGGCGGCGGCTCCCCCACTTTTTTTAGTGACGATGAGTTAAGCGAGCTGATGGCAATGATACGTCGCAGTTTTGTGCTGGTCCTAGGTGGCGAATACTCAATTGAAGTAGATCCCCGCACCGTGGATGAGAAACGCTTGGCACATTTAGCCTCACTTGGCTTTAATCGCTTAAGTTTTGGTGTTCAAGACTTTGATGCAGAAGTACAAAAAGCGGTGCATCGCATCCAGCCGGCAGAGCAAGTATTCTCATTGGTTGAGGCTGCGCGGCGGCTAAAATTTGACTCGGTGAATGTAGATTTAATCTACGGCTTGCCAAAACAAACGCCAGAATCATTTGAGCAAACATTAGCGCAAATTGTAGCGCTAAAACCGGAAAGAATTGCGCTGTATGCTTACGCGCACTTGCCTGAACGCTTCAAACCACAGCGCCGTATTGACGCTTATGAATTACCCGCCGCAACGGCGAAGATTGCCATGCTCTCCAGTGCGATTTCTACGTTTCTTAACGCCGGATATGTGTATGTGGGGATGGATCATTTTGCATTACCTACCGATGCCTTGGCAATCGCCAAGCGCCAAGGCAGACTGCACCGCAACTTTCAGGGCTATAGCACCCAACCGGACTGCGACCTAATTAGCCTGGGCGTTTCCGCGATTGGCCGTGTAGGCGCAACCTACAGCCAAAATACAAAAACACTGGAAGAATATTACGACCATCTCAATCAAGGTCGTTTTCCGGTAGTACGTGGCTTAGCATTATCTCGCGACGACTTGGTGCGCCGTGCCGTGATTATGGCCATTATGTGCCAAGGCGAATTGCAATATGAGTCGATTGAACTTGCGTACATGATTGATTTCAAGAGCTACTTCGCCTCTGAGTTAGATGCCCTTAAAGAACTTGAAAGCACAGGGATGGTTGAGCTGGATGACACAGGCATACAAGTAACAGATTTTGGCTGGTTTTTTGTCCGTGCCGTAGCCATGCTGTTTGATCGTTACTTACAAACCGATCGTAATCGCGCACGGTTCTCTAAAATCATTTAACGCATCCCAATCACATAACGGTGTGCAAACACCGTCATTTGCACACCCTACATTCACTTTACGCGCAAACTGCATAAAAAAAGCCTCTGCCGAAACCGACAGAGGCAAACGTGGAACACGGGAGTTTTATTTACCTAATTAGAATTTCTTGCCGATACCCACACCAAATACCCATGGGTCAATATCAAGTGAGTCGATTTTTTCCCATGCGCCGGTATCACTAGCGCCCAATCTAGCTTTAACATCGGTATTAATAGTTACATATTTAACATCCGCATTGATTAACCAACCATCTTTCAAGTTGATATCAAAACCAGCCTGCAAAGCATAACCCCAGCTATCAGACTCAAGCCTGATGCTATTGCCTGCACGAGCACCACTCTTAAACGCTAACTTTTTATCAAGAAAACGTGTGTAGTTAACCCCTGCACCTACATACGGATCAAAGGTTTGGTCTGGGTTAAAGTGCCATTGTAAAGTCAAAGTCGGTGGCAACAGGTTCACTGAACCCAAATCCTGATTACCAACGGTGCCTACTGAATCACCTACAATGCTAACATCATGTCTTGTGCCTACAGCAAGAATCAACTCAGCAGCGATGTTTTTAGTAATGTAATATGAAATATCCAATTCAGGGATTACATTGTTATCTACTTTCAAGTCTGCACTTGGTGTCAAAATTGCACCTAGACTACCTCCGTTAGCGGTTGAACCTAAATCGCTATTTTCATTTGGCGCAACGTTAGCCGCACGCACACGCACCACCCAGTCACCCGCTTCAGCTTGTGCTACCATCGGGGCAAAAGCAGTAGCTAATGCCAATACTAATAATGACTTCTTCATATTTATACTCTCCACTTAAAAAATAATTAACCACTCAAATTCAATGGGTAAATTATATGGGCGAGAGATTTGGTCGCATTTGATATGTATCAAATTAACCAACCATAAATCCAACATTGTTGACAACATTGTTGTTTTTTGGCAACAAATTTAATGATTAAGTTCAAATAACGCAATGGATTCAACATGGGCGGTGTGCGGGAACATATTGACAACACCAGCCGCTTTCAAGGTGTAGCCTTTCTCATTCACCAGCACCCCCGCATCGCGCGCCAGGGTTGCGGGGTTACACGATACATAAACGATTCGCTGTGGGCTGCTACTCGCATCCAGCGATTTAATCAGCTCAAATGCACCGTCACGCGGCGGATCAACCAGCCACTTATCAAAATGCCCCAAGCCGGTTAATGCTTCCGGCGTCATTTTGAATAAATCTGCCACGCCGAATTTCACATGGCCAATAGCATTAAGCTGCGCACTCTCATTAGCACGCTCGACCAGGTTGGCCAATCCTTCCAAGCCCAGCACCTGCGCGCCACTGCGTGCAATCGGCAAGGTGAAATTTCCAATGCCGCAAAAAAAGTCTGCAATCTTTTCATGTGCCTGCGGTGATAACAATTGCATCGCACGACGGATCATGACCTGATTGATTTGCGGGTTAACTTGGGTAAATTCGTTTGGCTTAAATGGATAAGTTAAACCAAACTCCGGCAAGCGGTAACTTAGCGCCGCGCCATCTGGCGGATAGAATGGTTTAATCGTGTCAGGGCCTTTGGTTTGCGTCCAAACCTGCACCGTATGCTCATCGGCAAAGGCTTTCAACAGCACTTCATCTTGCGTGGTCAGTGCAGCCATGATGCGCAGAATCAGCACAATCACCGGTTTACCTTCAGCGGCCTCATACCCCTTGTTTGGGTAGGCCTCGCCAACGGCTAACTCAATTTGCGGTAATTTATCGCGCAGGCTCAGTTGAAAAATCAGCGCCTGTAATGGTTTAATCAAGGCGGAAACCTCTGGCACCAACACCTCGCAGCTGTCCATATCTGCCACAAAGCGCGTAGATTTTTCATTAAAACCTACCAGAACTCGTTGCTTTTTCTCCACATACTTTACACTTAAGCGCGCCTTGTGACGGTAGCCCCAAGCCGGCCCGTACAGCGGTGGCAACACATTCTCAGCTTTTACTTTACCGATATGCCATAAATCATTTTCCAGCAACCGTTGTTTAACCGCCACTTGTGCAGCAAAATCCAGATGTTGCAACTTGCAGCCACCACACAAACCAAAATGTGGGCATTTTGGCGTGACGCGTTGGTTTGACTGCTTCAGCACCTGCACCACATTCGCAACTTCATAGCTCGGCTTAATGCGGTGTGATTGAAAAGTTACTTTTTCATTGGGTAGCGCACCATCCACAAAAATGGTTTTACCTTCTACATGGGTAACACCCCGCCCTTCCTGGTCTAGCGATTCAATCATCGCAGTTAAGATAGGCGCCGGCGTGATTTCTCCAGGGGTTTTGTTTCGTCTTTTTCTCATCGCCCGAATTTTACAGCACAGTCTGAATTAGATGAAACGAAGTTATTTTAATAATCTACTTCCAAGCCGCCAAAAACTCTGCCCAATGCGGCGCAGTGTAACCAGTCAACGTGTCACGCACTAAACTAATCTCCGTCGCATAAGCCGCTGGTGTGAGATGTCCACGCATGAGCTGGAATCGCAAATAAACCAGGTGTGTATTTGCAACGTCAGTTTCACAATAGTTGCGAATTTCTTCTATCTGCCCGGCTTTATAGGCATCCCATACCTTGCTGCCATCCATCCCCAGCTTACCGGGAAAGCCGCACAGCTTAGCTAAATCATCCAATGGCGCATTGGCACGCGCTTGATACATCGCCATTAAATCCATGAGATCTAAATGGCGCGCATGGTAACGACTGATATAGTTATTCCATTTAAAGTCTTTGTCGTCTTCGCCCAGATCCCAATAGCGGCCGGCATTGATGCCATGTATCAGCCCGCGATAATGCAAAACGGGCAAATCGAAACCGCCACCATTCCACGAAATAATCTGCGGCGTGTATTTTTCAATGCCATCAAAAAAGCGTTGGATAATCTCCGCCTCGGATGCGTTGGTATCCCCTAAAGTCCAAACTTTGAAGTGACTGCCCTCGCGCAAGGCACATGAAATTGCGCAAATGCGATGCTGATGCAACGGCAGAAACTCGCTGGCATTGTGTTGCCGACGCTGATGTAGCGCGATATTGGCAACATCCTCGGCAGAAGTCTCTGCCGGTAAATCCAGCAATGTACGCAAACCATCCGTATCCGGGATGGTTTCGATGTCAAAAACTAAGGTAGGTGTCATCATGAGTTTTGGCAGAATTTATATATTGTTTACTTCTGCACCCAACCACTCGCGCCTTGGTAATACCACCCCCCTTGCGCCTTATCTATCCAGCGACCGGCAAAAGTGCTTTGAATTTCAAGTTGCCACTCTGGGTGACCATTGGCTGTCGCGATTTCTTTGTAGAGATTAGCGCGGTCTGCATTTTCTGCAGCAACAGCGCTATTCAGCGCCGCGCGGTCTTTTAGTGGCACAACATTCGCATCGCGCACTGCAATCAAGCCATCTTTAGTTAAACCAATCGCGCCACTCGCATAGTGCGCGCCCAATTGCCCGTGACGCGCTTGCATGCTGCCTTTAATAGCTGAGATAGCCGGTGTGTTGACTTCCAAATCTGCCGCCGCAGCGACAAACTGACTTGCAAACACCGTACTTAATAACAAGAGTAAGCTGAGTAGTATTTTTTTCATCATCATTCCTTTGTGTAAAATTTTATTTTGCAGGGGCTGAAGCAGGTTCAACCGCTTTTACATTTGGCTTCTCGGCACCATTTTTCAGCTGCCATACATCATCAATAATTTTATCTGCGGCTTTTTCTGCGGCAGCAGCAGGAAAGTAAATGTTGATGGTAACGCAAGCGGGTAATGCGCACGCCAATGCCAAACCAGTTATCCAATTTTTCATTATCTATCCTTTTAATTTAATTTCTTTTTTTGAACAAGTTACTTAACAATCGCCCTGCTGTTGCCATCGGTCACGCGTTTGACACGTTCTAACAATTCGCTCCAACCCACGGTTTGATTGTACCCCATCACGGTGATGGCGGGGATGCCACTTCCTTTAACGATCACATACCCATGTGGCGTTGACTCAATCCCTCCCATTTGGCAAATATCATTGCGCAAGCGGCAACTTAACCCCATTTTTCCGTAGTTAAATTGCTCAAAGAATCGTAAAAAACTGCGTTGAACGGCCGCGGCGGCACCACCGCCACCTAGTGCTGATATATTTTCTACCGCGCGTTGTGATATTTTTTTCGGATACTTACCAGGACTACTCTGCATCACCGCATCAAACCTGACTGGCTTCCAGCTTTGCAGTTCTAAATCTTCAATATCACCATCGAGCTTACCTTCAATCGCGCCGAATGAGAATGTACGCGTTAAATCTCCTAAATCCAAATTGCGCAGCGCGATATCCGCATTGAGCTTAGGCGCAATGCCCATCGGGGAATGCATCACAAGCTGCGTCACCGTGGCCGTGCCGTTAAATACATTCAGTACCACACTACCATCAGTAGTGAGAGTGCCGCCACTATAGGTGACCAACGGAATCTCAGCCGAAACCTTACCCAGCATACGCGGCAGTTTGAGTTGGGCACTAAAATCCGCCATGGAAATGGGTTCAAGTTTAGCGCTCAAATGCCAATACCATTGCCCGCCGATACGCGCCGCTGCTATGTCAGACAAATTCAGAGCGCCATCCAAAATTGGCAACCTGATATTGGGCGAAGTCAGCGAAAAACGATTTACCTCCGCTTGTATATTGGTTTTACCCAAAGGCAGATTGAGTAAATTGCCATTTTCATAGCTCATGCTCACACTCTTTGGCGTATCGTAGCTCCAGGGGAGTTTGGCATTGAGTTTATAAAATGCAAACTTCTGGTTTTTATCTGCAATATCTACATCTTTTAATCGCAGCTCAAATGCCTTTAATTCAGCATTCTTCACTTGCAGCATTAGCGCTGCATTGCCTGCAACATCTGCATTATTAAATGCCGTCTTTTCTAAAAATGGCTTAAATAACAAAGGGTAAGCAGTACTTAAATCCAAACTTGGCAAATTTGCGTTCAAATCCATCAACTTGGTATCACTTAAACGCACTCGCCCATCTGCATCAAGTTCGCCTACGTTTTTAATTTTTAGATGTGCCGATTTTATATTGAGCAAATCATCTTCCAGCGTTCCACTCGCAGAAAGTTGATGCCCGCCATTGGCCACATAAAACGGCTGCCAAAACACTTCACCCGATTGCCAATCCAGCGCAGTCTGCCATGCCCAAGCACGCCCCTCCTGCCTGAGTGAAACATCAATTTTACCGTTAAGATTTTCTGCCGCATGCAGGCCTGCTTCGTCGCTTAAACTTGCATTTCTTAACTGTAATGTTGCATGAACATCCAGCACCCCTTGATTAAATAAGCGATTGATTTCAAGGCTAAAAGGAATGTTTGCCTGTGCATTTTTAAGCAAGCCATCCGCACAGTTAAATTCACCCAATGACGTATTTTCAGGCAAGTCACACTTGAGCTTAAACTGCGTCCAATCTTTGGTGGATTTTTGCTTAAGTGCCGAGCTTAAAGTTAAAGTCGGTGTAGATTTATTGAATTTAGGCTGATCAAAGTTTAAATGCAGCACCACATTTTGCGCATCTCCTTGTGAATGCGTGATACTCGCAGCGCGAATTGAAATTTCACTGACAGCATGCACAGCAACGCTATATGAGACACCACAAAGAAAGCTAACAATACGGATGAAATAATTCATCTAAAATAAGCCATTAAATCAAGCTATGACGGATACACACCCGTGGATAGATAGCGATCGCCCCGGTCGCAAACGACGCTTACAATGACAGCATTTTCTACACGCTTTGATAGCTGCAATGCCGCATACAAAGCCCCTCCAGAGGATATACCCGCAAAAATACCTTCCTTCGTTGCCAATTTACGTGTGGTGTCTTCTGCATTTTTTTGACTGACATAAATGAGTTCATCCACACGTTTTGCGTCATAGATTTTGGGCATATATTCTATTGGCCATTTGCGAATGCCCGGAATTTGCGCGCCCTCTTCAGGTTGCACACCGATAATTTGAATATTGGGATTTTGTTCTTTCAAAAAGCGTGAAGTACCCATAATCGTACCCGTTGTGCCCATGCTGGAAACAAAATGGGTCACCTTGCCTTCCGTATCGCGCCAGATTTCAGGGCCTGTACCCTCATAATGCGCCAATGGGTTATCCGTATTACCAAACTGATCCAGCACGACACCCTCCCCTTCCGATTGCATCTTCATCGCCACATCGCGCGCCAGCTCCATACTGCCATCCTTAGGCGTAAGTACCAGCTCTGCACCATAAGCCTTCATGCTTTGGCGGCGCTCTACACTTTGATTTTCAGGCATCACCAGTATCATTTTATAACCACGCATGGCGGCCACCATGGCTAGCGCAATGCCGGTGTTGCCACTAGTTGCCTCTATCAGCGTATCACCGGGCTTAATGTCGCCGCGCGCTTCTGCATGCGTAATCATCGAATAAGCTGGCCTATCCTTCACTGAACCCGCAGGATTATTGCCTTCCAGCTTCAGTAAAATGATGTTGCTGGTATTGCCCGCCATGCGCTGCAGTTTCACCAAAGGCGTATTGCCGATAAAATTGTCTATTGTTTTATACATTGCGCTAATTTCTCTAGTTTCTGTTCAACTTATTTCTAAATTCAACTTGATTTCAAATTCAATTTGGCCAAATAAACCGCATAAATACCAAAGCATAAAAAGGCGATCAGCGACATTTGTGGAATAGTCAGCCCTAAAAATGTCCAATCAATAGCGGCGCAGTCGCCAGTGCCGCGAAATACCAAGGTCAGCGCTTTTTTTAGCGGAAAATTCTCGAACATATAATCAAAACCCACGCCGCAATCAGCAATCATGGATTCTTTGTGTGCCTGTACCCACCAGTGGCGCATGGCAACGCCGATACCGCCCAACGCGGTCAGCACTTGTAACACTGCGAAAAATTTTGGAAGTTTTGGTAGTAGTGCCGCCAGTAAAAATAGTACACCCAATGCCATGAAAATAATACGCTGCGAGATGCACAGCGGGCAGGGCTCTAAGTGATAGCGCGTTTGCATCCATAACGCCACACCAACCAAAGCAAAACAGGCAGTAAAGCCGATAAAGTAACCGGTGCGGCCGGTAAGAATTTTATTGAGCATCGTATTCACAAGATATAATCACAAAGGATTATTTTAACGGATTGAATTAGTTTTGGCAGATTTCAGCGCAAATATAACACCTTCGCACCTATTCACTGTCAGCGAACTTAATCGTTTAGCACGTAACGTGTTGGAACAAAGCTTTCCGCTGTTTTGGGTATCTGGTGAGGTTTCCAACTTCACCCGCGCGGCTAGTGGGCATTGGTACTTTTCACTGAAAGATACCGGTGCGCAAGTACGTTGCGTCATGTTTAAAGGACGCAATAGCTATGTGGATTTCACACCGCGCGAAGGCGATAAAATCGAAGCGCGTTGCACAGTAACACTTTATGAGGCACGCGGCGATTTTCAGCTCACCGTGGAGTTTGTTCAGCGTGCAGGCTTAGGCGCCTTGTTTGAGGCGTTTGAGAAGCTCAAAAACAAGCTTAGCAGTGAAGGCCTATTTGACGCAGCCGTCAAACGCGCCATCCCAAAGCATCCGCAACAAATCGGCATTGTCACTTCACCTGATGCGGCAGCATTAAGAGACGTGTTAACCACGCTCAAGCGCCGCATGCCTAATATCCCGATTGTGATTTACCCCTCACCCGTACAAGGTAAGGGCGCAGCGCAACTCATTGTTAATGCCATCAATATGGCGAGTGAACGCGCAGAGTGTGATGTGCTGATTATTTGCCGTGGCGGTGGCAGCATTGAAGATTTATGGCAATTTAATGAAGAAATCGTCGCACGCGCCATTGCAAATTGCAGTATTCCAACCATCAGCGGTGTCGGTCATGAAACTGACTTCACCATTTGTGATTTTGTCGCAGACATGCGCGCAGCCACGCCCACGGCGGCGGCAGAGCTTGCAACGCCTGCACGCAATGGCTTGATCCTTGCGCTTAGGCAGCTAAAGCAACAACTCACAAGAAATATACAATTCACGCTAAGCCAACGTGCGCAGGCGCTAGATTACCTAGCGCGCAGCTTAATCTCACCGTCACAACAAATTGAACAGCAAAAAACGCAACTGGCACAACTGACCTACCGATTAAACGCCAGCGTCAATCAACAACTACAAACCAAGCAGCAACATTTGTTGCGCCTGAAGCAGAATTTAACTCACCTGAATCCACAGGCGGTACTCACGCGTGGCTATGCCTTTGTGCAAAACAAATTAGGCGCAATTGTTAGCGCCAGCCAGCAATTACAGAGCGGAGATGAAGTGACACTCACTTTTAGCACTGGATCAGCAGACGCCACTATTACCAAAATAAAGCCTTAAACCCAGATTTAACTATTGGTTTAGTTATTAACTTAGTTGATAATATGCGTCTTATCAAACTTACCTCGCACTTTTAATGTCATCATCTACTGGCAGCAAAACCAAGCTTTCCGCACTCACGCTCGCCGCACTTGGCGTAGTATTTGGTGACATTGGCACCAGCCCTTTATATACCATCAAAGAAGTGTTCTCGGCTGGGACGCACCCCGTGCCCCTGACTGAAGCCAATATGTTTGGTATTTTATCGCTGATTGTTTGGTCGCTCATCATGGTGGTGGCGGTTAAATATGTTGCGTTTATTATGCGTGCAGACAACCGTGGTGAAGGCGGTATTATGGCTTTGTTGGCACTTGCCAGCCACAACGCAGCAGGCAACCTAAAAAAACAGCACACCATTATGCTATTGGGTATTTTAGGCGCCTGTATGTTTTATGCCGATGGCATGATTACCCCCGCCATTTCAGTGCTGTCTGCGGTAGAGGGCTTAGAGGTAGCAGCGCCTATGCTACACCCGCTAATATTACCAATCACACTGATTGTATTGTTCGTACTATTTTTGGTACAAAGCAAAGGCACCGCATTAGTCGGTGCTTTTTTTGGCCCAATTATGCTGCTCTGGTTTAGCACTTTAGCCATCCTGGGCATTCATGGCATTATGCAATACCCCGCCATACTGAACTCACTCAACCCCACCTATGCCATCCACTTCTTTCAAATAAGCCCATGGATCGCCTTTGTGGCACTAGGCGCGGTGGTGCTCTCCGTCACGGGGGCTGAAGCCTTATATGCAGACATGGGGCATTTTGGACGCTTCCCGATTCGCCTGGCCTGGTTTGGCTTTGTGTTACCCGCCCTGATTCTCAACTACTTTGGCCAAGGTGCCTTAGTACTAAAAAATCCGGAAATGGTTAAAAATCCATTTTACTTATTAGCCCCTGAATGGATGCTTTTCCCACTCATTATATTGGCGACACTTGCCGCAGTGATCGCCTCACAGGCCGTCATTACTGGGGCATTCTCCGTATCACGCCAAGCACTGCAATTAGGCTATTTGCCACGCATGCATGTTGAACACACCTCAGAAAGCCAGGAAGGTCAAATCTACATGCCGCGCGTCAACTGGGGTCTGATGATTGCAGTCATGGTTCTGGTTGTAGGCTTCGGCTCATCTGGCAATTTAGCAGCCGCTTACGGCATTGCAGTCACTGGCGACATGGTCATCACCAGCTTGCTGGCAGGCTTTGTATTCCACCACATTTGGGGGTGGAGCAAACTGCGCACTGGCACATTGATGGCATTATTTTTAACCGTTGATGTAGCATTTTTTAGTGCCAACGTGCTAAAAATCCCTGATGGCGGTTGGGTGCCGCTAGTGATCGGCATCTTTATTTTCACATTGATGATTACATGGAAAACCGGTCGCAGCACATTGTATCTACAGCTCAAAAATGAAGCGATGGCGCTCGACCCTTTCGTTGAAGCAATAAGCGCTCATCCGCCTACCCGCGTCCCGGGCACGGCAGTATTCATGACCCCCAACCCTGAGGGGGTGCCACATGCAATGTTGCATAATCTAAAGCACAACAAAGTACTGCACGAAAAAGTAGTACTGCTAACCGTTAAATTTTTAGATTTTCCACACACGTCTATAGAAGACCGAGTGAATGTAGAAACCTTGCCACATAATTTCTACAAAGTCACCGTTCAATATGGGTTTAAGGACGATCCGGATTTACCAAGAGACTTGATACTTTGCTCAGAAAAAGGCTTGGCGATAGAGCCCATGGACACATCCTTCTTCATCGGCAAAGAAATCTTGATTGCGGACAAAACTTCCGGAATGGCATACTGGCGTAAAAAAATCTTTATTGGTCTGTTCAGAAGCGCCGAAACCATTACCAACCAATTTAAGCTGCCGCCAAATCGGGTGGTTGAACTTGGGGCGCAGGTATCGTTTTAACCTGCGTTTACGCCAAACCAACAGCAACTGTTTTCAATACGCTCAGGTATGCACATAAACTAAAAGAAGCCGCCAATAAAACAAATCTCAACATCAGCATTGCAAAGCGCATAGCCTTACCGTCATGCGCTTTATTTTTTGGCTAATGCCTGGTTTGAGTTAAAATGTCGTTTTACGTTTTTACTATTTTTTGATTACTTTAGAGACTTTTATGGATTCACGCCAAAGCATTATCGAAGCCGCGTTTGAAGATCGCGCAAACATCAACCCAGCCAACGCATCCGCTGAAATTAAAACAACGGTTGCATCAGTGCTGGCCGATCTGGATAGCGGTAAATTACGCGTTGCTAGCCGCATTGCAGACACTCAGCAATGGGAAACGCACCAATGGCTTAAAAAAGCGGTGTTACTCTCATTCCGTTTGCAAGACAATGTATTGATGGATGACGGCGTGACCAAGTACTTTGATAAGGTACCTCCAAAGTTTGCTGATTACAGCGAAGAGGACTTCAAAGCCGGCGGCTTCCGTGTGGTGCCTAACGCCATCGTGCGCCGTGGTTCATTCATCGGTAAAAACGCAGTATTGATGCCTTCCTATGTGAACATCGGTGCTTACGTGGGCGAAGGCACCATGGTGGATACCTGGGCAACCGTGGGTTCATGTGCGCAAATCGGCAAGAACGTACACTTGAGCGGCGGTGTAGGCATTGGCGGCGTATTGGAACCTGTTCAGGCTGGCCCAACAATTATCGGTGACAATTGCTTCATCGGCGCACGTTCTGAAGTAGTTGAAGGTGTCATTGTTGAAGACAATTGCGTGATTTCAATGGGCGTATACATCGGTCAATCAACCAAAATTTACGACCGTGAAACCGGCGAGGTGTTTTATGGCCGCGTACCAGCAGGCTCTGTCGTTGTTTCTGGCAACTTACCTTCAAAAGACGGCAGCTACAGCCTGTATTGTGCAGTAATCGTTAAAAAAGTGGATGCCAAAACATTAGGAAAAGTTGGCATCAACGAATTGTTGCGCGGTATCTAAACGCTTAGCTATATGTTGACGCTATACGGCATCCCCAATTGCAATACAGTAAAAAAAGCCCGCGATTGGCTGGATGTAAATAGCGTCAGCTACGTTTTTCATGATTTCAAGAAACTGGGGATTGATGAAGCCATGCTAAACAATTGGCTGACCCAGCACCCTTGGGAAAAACTCATTAACCGTGCCGGACTTACCTGGCGTGGCCTAGATGACACCACGAAAGTTAGTATTGCAGATAACGCTACTGCAATTGCATTAATGCAAGCAAAAACCTCAGTGATTAAGCGCCCAATTTTAGTCAAAGACAGCAAGGTTTTATGTTTGGGCTTTGATGAAAACTTATACAAAGAAACCGTTAAACCATGAGCAAAACTCCAGAAAATAAAACGCTGGCACTAGCGATTGATCTTCTTAAGCGCCAATCTAACACGCCATTAGATGCAGGCTGTCAAGCGCTGATGATTTCACGCTTGGAGCCACTTGGCTTCAAAATCGAGTGTATGCGCTTTGGTAATGTAGATAATTTTTACGCACGTCGTGGCACTACTGGCCCACTTTTAGTGTTTGCAGGCCATACTGATGTGGTCCCCACCGGCCCGCTCGACAAATGGCACACGCCACCGTTTGAACCTACCATTAAAGACGGTATGCTGTATGCACGCGGCGCAGCTGATATGAAAACATCTCTTGCCGCTTTCATCACCGGCATTGAAGAGTTTGTAGCGCAAAATCCAAATCACACCGGCTCCATCGGCTTATTGATTACGTCCGATGAAGAAGGTGTGGCGGTAGATGGCACAATAAAGGTTGTAGCAGCACTAAAAGCACGTGGTGAACTGATTGATTACTGTATCGTTGGCGAACCGACCAGCAACAAGGTCGTGGGTGACATGATTAAAAATGGCCGCCGTGGCTCACTGTCTGGCAAGCTGATCGTTAAGGGCGTGCAAGGCCACATTGCCTATCCGCACCTAGTAAAGAACCCGATCCACATGGTCGCTCCAGCCATTAAAGACATGGTTGAAACCGTGTGGGATAACGGCAATGAATACTTTCCGCCAACCTCATGGCAAATATCCAACATGAACGGTGGCACGGGTGCGACCAATGTCGTGCCAGGCGAAGTGGAAATCTTGTTCAATTTTAGATTCTGCACTGCAAGCACCGAGCAGAACTTAAAAGAACGTGTTTACGCAATTTTAGATAAGCATGCTTTGGAATATACGCTGGATTGGGAATATTCACCACCTTACATCACCCCACGTGGCAACTTGGTTGAGGCAATTTCCAGCGCAATTGAACAGGCTTACGGCGTAACCCCTGAGTTATCGACCACCGGTGGCACCTCTGACGGACGTTTTATTGCAGACATCTGCAAACAAGTCATTGAATTCGGCCCACTGAACGCAACAATACACAAATTAAATGAGTGTGTCGGCGTAGCAGACATTGAGCCGCTAAAAGAAACCTACAAACTAACAATGGAAAAGCTTTTAAAATAAGCCACAGAGAACACAGAGCGCACAGAGAAAACCTGTGATAACTCTGTGTTCTCTGTGCACTCTGTGGCTAAATTATGACAACACAACAAATCCCTACCGAACTTCTGACCATCCGCGACTGGCTACGTTTTGCCGTCAGCCAATTTGAGGCCTCTGACATTTTTTATGGTCACGGCACCGACAATGCTTATGATGAAGCAGTTTGGCTAATTCTCAGCGCATTGCATTTGCCACACGACACGCTGAATAACTTTTTAGATGCCAGAATCACCAGTGCAGAACGCGGCAAACTGGCAGACCTCATCGAACAACGCATTAGCAAACACACGCCGACCGCTTACCTACTGAAAGAAGCATGGTTACAAGGCTATAAGTTTTTCGTGGACGAGCGTGTTTTGATTCCCCGCTCGTTTATTGCCGAACTATTAGTGAACGACGGCTTGCTACCTTGGATTGAATATCCAGAACTCATCAATAGCGCCGCTGATATTTGTACCGGCAGCGGCTGTCTGGGCGTGCTGTTAGCGGACGCCTTCCCTGAAGCTGAGATTGATGTCATTGACATTTCGCCTGATGCCATTGATGTGTGCAACATCAACATTACCAACTATGGCTTGCAAGAACGTATCGCGGCAATTCAGTCCGATATGTTCAGCGCGCTAAAGGGTAAAACATATGATTTGATTATCAGCAACCCGCCTTATGTGGATGCGCCGTCAATGGCAAAGTTACCTGCTGAATACCGCAACGAGCCACAACTGGCGCTCGGTAGCGGTGTCGCCGGCTTAGACCATACGCACACCCTATTACGCGAAGCTGCAAATCATCTAAACGAAGATGGCCTATTGATTGTTGAAATCGGTCACAATCGTGATGCTTTACTTGCAGCCTACCCCGACCTGCCATTTACCTGGCTGGAAGTTTCATCCGGTAACGAATTTGTATTTTTACTCACCAAATCACAATTGTTATCTCAATAACCGCATTTATAGGTAACCCACTTACTTTGAACATCCCCTCTGAGAACGTCACCCAAACCATTAGCTGGCTAGAAGCCGGCAAAACAAAATCTAGCGTATGGCACTCTGAAAACGACACCCCAGCGCCAAAGCGCGTGCAAACTGCCGACGACACAATGAGTGCCGATGCTGCTTACAAGCTCTGCTGCGAAGGCACCGCACTACTATGGCGTGGCGATTTCCAAAATGCAAAGCAGTTGCTGCAAGCACTGACACGCAGAATTGATCGTCCAGGTAAAAAACCTAAAAAAGCACCAAGCAATATGACTGAGGCTTTTCACTTTTATCGCCAGGCTCAATCACAAAAAGCGCGCATTTTAGGCATGTTACTGATTGAAGTGAGCGTGGGTTACCACATCAACTTACGCCGCGCACCGGATGTAAAAGCCGCTTGCGAACACGCTTACGGAAAAAGCACGCAATCATTTGTCGTGTCATTACGGGAGATTCTAGGTCTGATTGGTGCTTATGAATGGAGCAAAAATGGTGTTGAAATTTCAGTGATCCACAATAAAATTTACCCAAGCTACGGTGTTTTTTCCCCGATTCGCGGTGAATACCTGAACCTCGTGGACGCAGCCCCGCTGCCTATTCCATGCAACCTTGCCTTTGACATTGGCACCGGCACCGGCGTACTTGCTACCATCCTCGCCAATCGCGGTGTTAAGCAAATCATCGCAACCGATAACTCGCAACGCGCTCTCGACTGCGCTCAAAAGAATATCAGCCGGCTTGAAATGAAAAACGCAGTCACTGTGCTGAATGCTGATTTATTCCCAAGTGAAGCGTATGGCAAAGCTGATTTGATCGTATGCAACCCGCCGTGGTTACCTGCTCGCCCCAGCTCAGTGCTGGAGTCAGCGATTTATGATGAAAACAGCAAGATGCTCAAAGGCTTTTTAAATGGCCTTAAAATACACTTGAGTGATTTAGGTGAAGGCTGGCTGATACTTTCAGACTTTGCTGAGCACTTAGGTTTAAGAACACATGACGAATTGCTCAGCTGGATAAATGAAGCCGGTTTAGCAATAATAGAAAAAATTGATACTAAAGCCACTCACAGCAAAACACTGGATGCAAGTGACCCCCTGCACGTTGCACGCAAGGCTGAAGTAACTTCGCTGTGGCGGTTGGTTAAGCAGTAAATCTACCACTTAACCTCGCCCGCGATTTCTATCACTCTTTTTCTGCATGCTTTTTTCCTGAATCCCAGGCGTATTTAAATCGCTAGTCTGCCGCACACGGCGATTAGCCGGTTTTCTGGGTACGGACTTTTTAGCACTGGAGTTACGCGCCGAGTCAGCTTTGCCACGATAGCCTTTAGTCTCGCCTTCGACTGCATCGCGTGGCGGCCTATCTAAAGCGCTGATGCGTTGTTTACGCACTTTTGGTGTAAATACAGTGGTGGCTTTTAATTTCTCTCGTTGTGTGAGTTGTCTAAGCGGCGCATTAGGCACGGGCAAGCCCGCCCACTCCAGCAAACCAACCACTTCTTTTTGTTCCAGCTTGAGCATTTGACCACGTTTCACACGTGGCGGTAAATTCACCGGACCAAAACGAACACGCATCAAACGGCTGACCGGCAGTTGAAACGCCTCAAATAATCGACGCACCTCGCGATTACGGCCTTCACGCAAGACAACCTGATACCAGTGATTAGCACCTTCGCCGCCTTGCGGGGTAATGGCATCAAAATTTGCTGGGCCGTCTTCCAGTTCAATCCCTTCTTTTAATTGCGTCATTTGACCTTCAGTGAGTTCGCCAAAAATACGCACTGCATATTCACGCTCCACCTCATAGCGTGGGTGCATAAAGTGATTCGCTAACTCACCAGAAGTAGTAAATATCAACAAACCACTGGTATTCATATCTAGGCGACCGATGGCAATCCATTTACCGTGTTTCACTTTGGGCAATTTATCAAACACACTGGCACGACCTTCGGGGTCATCCTGACTGACAATCTCCCCTTCCGGCTTGTGATAAATCAATACTTGCGGCAGCTCTGCCTCAAATGACAAACGTAACGGGCGGCTATCTAAACGCACCACATCATGCTCGGTGACACCGGCACCCACGATGGCAACTTGACCATTCACCGTAACGCGACCGCTGGCGATGAGCTCTTCCATATCGCGACGCGAGCCTAACCCCGCCAATGCTAATAGCTTATGCAGCCTTTGCGTAGGCACTGCCGGCGCATCCGGGCTTGCTTCCAGCGGCGTAAAATTAGTCGTTGGTCTGCGTACGGGACGTTGTGGATCGCGTTGGGTTTTAAAAGGACGTGCCATAGAAATAAACTAATGATGGTAAGTGGGCATTTTACCGCAGATACGGATAATCACCGCAGATAAAATGGTTTTAGAATCCAGCCAGAGAAATCCTGCTAGATCTCGGATTGGATGAAATCTTCCATCGGCGGCAGTTCTGATAATGAGCGCAGATTGAAATCATCTAAAAAATGCTTGGTTGTTGCATAGAGTGATGGCCTGCCCGGCACCTCACGCTGCCCGACTACGTCTATCCAGTCACGCTCCTGCAATTGACGCATCACGTTCGGGTTAACTGTCACACCGCGAATCTCTTCAATATCACCGCGTGTAACCGGCTGCCGATACGCGATAATCGCCAACGTTTCCATCACGGCACGTGAATACCTGACCGGACGCTCAGGATTAAGGCGCATCAGATAAGCGGCATATTCCTCCCGCGCCTGAAAGCGATAGCCTGACGCGACTTGCATCAGCTCCATTGTGCGCTCAGCCCAATCCTGCTTGAGCTCGTCTAACAGCATACGCAGGGTCGCGCGTTCCATGCGCTCCGCGAACAATCGCAACATATCATCCAAAGACAATGGCTGATGCGAGGTGAGCAAAGCAACCTCTAATACATTCTTCAGTTCAGCGACGTTACTCGTTTTACTCATGACGATTGATTTGCACATAAATGGGTGAAAAAGCTTGTTGCTGGGTGATGCGTAGCAAGCCTTCGCGTGCGAGTTCAAGTATTGCTAAAAAACACACCACCAGCTTAGGAATGCCATCGTTCACTACATCAAACAACTGGGTGAACTCTACGAATTTATCTGTTTTTAAGCGGCGTAGAATAATGCTCATGTGCTCACGTACCGAAAGCTCTGAGCGCCCTACTTTATGATGCTTGAAATGGCTGGCGCGTTTAAGCACATTACGCCAGGCTTCAGCCAAATCATCCAGCGTGACCTCTGGCGGCTGCACCTGGCTAATATGTTGATAATAGGCACTGGCAACACTAATGCCGTCACCCACTTTCGGCATTTCATCCAATCTTTGCGCCACGAGTTTAATCGCCTCGTACTCCATCAAACGACGCACCAGTTCGGCGCGCGGGTCATCTTCTTCCGCAATTTCGGTGGGTTTTGGCAGCAGCATGCGTGATTTAATTTCGATGAGCATAGCCGACATTAGCAAATAATCACCCGCCAGCTCCAGCTTGATGGCACGCATTTTTTCTACGTACTCCATGTACTGGCGCGTTAGATCTGCCATGGGAATATCAAGAATGTCTAAATTGTGCTTACGGATTAAATACAGCAGCAAATCAAGCGGGCCTTCAAACGCCTCCAGATACACCTCTAATGCATCGGGCGGAATGTAAAGATCTTTGGGGAGCTCGGTAAAATCCTCGCCCTTGATTTTTGCATTAAGTGGGGTCTCTATCACAGTATTTTAATTTGCCGGATCAATTAGCTGTAATTCAAACCCATCACATCGCGCACATCACGCATGGTTTCACGCGCCAATTTACGGGCTTTTTCACAACCTTCTGCGACGATATTTTTCACTAAAGTCGGGTCTTCTGCATACTGTGCGGCGCGCTCTTGGATTGGTTTTAATTCAGCCAGCACCGCCTCAATCACTGGTGTTTTGCATTCGATACAGCCAATAGTTGCGCCCTTGCAACCTGCCTGCACCCAGGCTTGAGTGGATTTATCAGAATAAATCTCATGCAATTGCCATACCGGGCATTTGGCAGGGTCACCCGGGTCGGTACGACGTACACGTGCCGGATCAGTCGGCATGGTTTTAATTTTTTTCGCTACCGTATCGACATCTTCACGCAATGAAATGGTGTTGTTATAGGATTTTGACATTTTGTGACCATCCAAACCCGGCATTTTTGACGCTGGCGTGAGCTTGTATTCCGGTTCCAGCAATATCATTTTACCGCCGCCTTCCAGGTAACCAAGCAAGCGCTCTTTATCACCCATACTCATGCCTTGCTGCTCTTCAATCATGGCGCGCGCTGTTTCCAAAGCCTCTTCATCACCACTTTGCTGATAGGCGGTACGCATTTCTTCATACAAGGCACTACGCTTGCTACCCAATTTTTTAATCGCGGCTTCAGCTTTCTCTTCAAAGCCTTTTTCTTTGCCATAAATATGATTAAAGCGACGTGCAATTTCACGCGTAAATTCAATGTGCGGAATTTGGTCTTCGCCCACGGGCACTTGGGTGGCTTTGTAAATCAGAATATCGGCACTTTGTAGCAAGGGATAGCCCAAAAAGCCGTAAGTCGATAAATCTTTGCTGGCAAGTTTTTCTTGCTGGTCTTTATAGGTTGGTACGCGTTCTAACCAGCTGAGCGGCGTAATCATGGAAAGTAAAGTATGCAACTCCGCATGCTCGGGCACGCGTGATTGTATAAAAATTGTGGCATTGGCCGGGTCAACCCCCGCTGCCAGCCAGTCAATGACCATCTCCCACACACTCTCTTCGATAATTTCAGGGGTGTCGTAATGGGTGGTCAGCGCATGCCAATCGGCTACAAAAAACAAGCACTCATGCTCATGTTGCAAGCGTATCCAATTTTTAAGTACGCCGTTGTAATGCCCCAAATGCAAATTACCTGTGGGGCGCATGCCTGATATAACCCGTTCTATTGCCATGTGATGAAAAACCTTAAGTGAAATATGTGATTATTATAGCAAGTTAAATCAAACTGGAAATCAAGCCATACACCAGCCCAATCAGCGGGTCTAAAATTTTACCCAGTACCCCGCTAAATAACAGTACGATTAAAATGACAAAGCCATAGCGCTCAAGCTGTGCAAATGGTCGCGCTAAATTATGGGGTAACAAACTCACCGCAATACGGCCACCATCCAGCGGTGGCAATGGCAACAGATTCAACACCATGAGCACGATGTTAATCGCAACCCCGGCTTTACCCATCAACGCCAATGGCACGGCAAAAGTTTCCGGCATTCCCAGCGAAAACTTAATCACTAGCGCCCAAAATATAGCCATGACAAGATTAGATGCCGGTCCTGCCGCCGCAACCCACAGCATCTCTTTTTTAGGGTTGCGTAACCGACCAAAATTAACGGGGACAGGTTTGGCCCAGCCGAATAAAATCCCACCGAGCATGATAGTCAATGCTGGCAGCAAAATCGTACCGAATGGGTCTATATGCTTAAGGGGGTTTAGGGTAATTCGCCCTGCGTTGTGGGCAGTCATGTCGCCAAAATATCTGGCGGTATAGCCATGTGCAGCCTCATGTACAGTAATTGCAAAAATAATCGGCAAGGCATAAATGACTATTTTTTGTATCAGTGATAATTCCATTGCGTACGCTTCCAATATAAAATTCTTTAATTACAAACCAAAAGGCGCTAAGTCGCCCAAGCCTTCACGAATCAACTCCGGCGTGTCACTCGTTAAATTGATTACTGAGGTTGCCCCAGTGACACAATGCCCGACATCAATCACTAAATCAACCAGATGCTCCAGACGATCACGTATTTGCCATGCTTCGCTCAATGCCGTGTCATCCTCGGAAAAATAAAGCGTCATGCTCAATAACGGCGCACCTATTGCCTCTAATATCGCCTGCACAACGTTATGTTGTGGCACGCGGATACCCACCGTATTACGTTTGGGATGTTGCAATTTTCGCGGCACTTCGCGCGTTGCGTTCAAAATAAAGGTATAGGCCCCGGGCGTATTGGCTTTAAGTAAGCGAAACTGACTATTACTCACCACCGCATAATTACCCAACTCACTTAAATTACGGCACAACAGCGTAAACAGGTGCTTATCATCCACACCGCGAATTTGACGAATGCGCGCTTGTGCATCGCTATTACCTAACATGCAACCAAGCGCATAGCCTGAGTCTGTCGGATAAACAATCACGCCGCCCTTACGCAGAATATCCGCCGTTTGCGCAATTAAACGTGGCTGCGGATTATCTGCGTTGATATTAAAGAATTGTGACATCGCTTACGCTCAAGAAACGGTCAACTCTTTAATTTGTGGCCAGTCTTGCCACACCGGCACGCAATTACCAGGCAGATCAGGCAGACGCCCCATTTCCATGAAACTAAGGCCTTTGCCGTGATAGTCGGAGCCCTGTGATGCCTTTAAGCCGAATAATTGGGCATATTTTGCATACTCCACGTACTGTGCGGCGGTATGACTCCCTGTCACCACTTCGATCGCAGTGCCGCCCAGCGCCCTGAACTCCTCCAGCAACAACAACATATTGGTACGACGGATATCATAGCGCCCCGGATGCGCCAGCACGGCCACTCCACCGCTGCCAACAATTAAATTCACCGCTGATTCCAGACTCATCCATTCGTGATCAACAAACCCCGGCTTGCCTTTAACCAGATATTTCTTAAATACAGATTTGGCATCTTTGGCATACTGACGCTCAACTAAAAATCGCGCAAAGTGCATACGCGTTAATATACTTTGCTGTGCAAAAGCCGATGCAGCCTCAAAGCTGCCATGAATACCTATTTTTTCGAGGCCAAGCGCCATTTGTTTCGCTCGCTCCAACCTGCTTTGCCTCACCGCTGCTAAAGTACTTTTAAGCAGCGCATTTAACGGATTGATGTTGAGACCCACAACGTGCAAAGTGCGCTTTTTCCATGTCACAGAAATTTCGACACCATTCACCAATTGTATACCGTGCTGAATGGCTGCTTGCTGCGCCTCAGCCAAGCCGCTAATATCATCGTGATCCGTCAATGCCAATACGCGTACACCATGCAGCGCGGCATGTTCGACCAGCTCAGTTGGGGAGAGCAATCCATCAGAGATGTTGGAATGTGAATGTAAATCTATCATTAAAACATTTGTAGTCGCCGACCAGCGTCAGCATTACACCCAAGAAAATACCCTACGAAAATACAGGAAGAATTCAATTAGCCACTTGAAATTACGCCTTGCGGCACAACGACTATCATAGCAAAATAGCACCTTAGGCTAAAGCATTGTTTTTTAGATTTGTTTTTGGTGTATATAAAAAGTTTCCATTTTATAAAGAGTTAATATGAAGTTTTTGTTTGATTTATTCCCGGTCATTTTATTTTTTGTTGCTTTTAAGTTTTTTGGTATTTTCACGGCAACTGCCGTTGCGATTGTAGCCACCATTGCGCAAATTGTTTACTGCAAAATCCGCCATGGCGTAGTCGAGAAAATGTTGCTCATCAGCGGTGTCATTATCACCGTTTTGGGCGGCGCGACTTTGTTACTTAAAAATCCTACTTTTATTCAATGGAAACCCAGCGTACTGTATTGGCTCTTTGCAACGGTATTGCTGGGTGCGCAATTATTATTGAACAAAAACCCTATGCGTAGTCTGATGGAAAAGCAAATCAGCTTACCAGACACAGTATGGTCTAAACTAAATTTAGCCTGGGCGATGTTATTTATCGCACTAGGATTTATAAACCTGTATGTTGCGTTTAATTATTCGCAAGACACTTGGGTGAATTTCAAACTTTTTGGCACCACCGGCATTATGCTTGCCTTTATTATTGTGCAAACATTATTCATCGGCAAATACTTACCCAAAGAAGACAGCAAGGGGGATACCGAATAATGTGGTATGCCATTGTCGCAGAAGATACACCGGATAGTTTAGAAAAACGTTTAAGCAATCGGCCTGCGCATATCGCGCGCTTAAATGCGCTACAAGATACAGGATGTTTATTGCTTGCCGGGCCATTCCCCGCAATAGATAGCACCGACCCAGGCCCCGCCGGCTTCACCGGAAGCCTGATCGTGGCGGAATTCCCCAGCCTTGAAGCCGCAAAAGTTTGGGCAAATAACGACCCTTTTGTCACCGCAGGTGTCTATCAACACGTCACTGTGAAACCTTTTAGAAAAACCTTGCCCTAATGACTTTAGTTAATGAAATTACTAATCGTTTGCAACCCTTGGAACCTACGACACTCAACCTGACCGACGAAAGCACGCTCCACGCAGGACACCGGGGCCATGGTGGTGGCGGTCATTTTAAGCTCGAAATCACAAGCTCGCATTTTTGCGGAAAATCACAGATAATGCGACATCGCATTATTTATCAAATACTGGCTGACCTTATTCCACTAAAAATACATGCCCTTAGCATTCATGCTGTTGCAGCGGATGATGTTCAATAAAACATTCAACTCTTTTTCTTAATCACCCAACCCAAATTTTACACTTGAGGATTTTTGCATGAAATTTACCCAAACTTTAATTGCTGTTGCCATTTTGGCTTTAGCCCCATCTGCTTTTGCAGCGGATACAGTGGCCACTGTCAACGGCAAGCAAATCAAGCAATCTATCTACGATTTAATCGTTAAAGATGCTACTGCCAGCGGTCAAAAAATTGATGACAACATCAAAGGTGCCATCATCAATGACTTAGTGAGTTCTGAACTTTTATATCAGGAAGCGCAAAAACTAGGACTTGATAAACAACCTGATTATATTGCGCGTGAAGAACTTGGCCGTCGCAAGTTGCTAACCAGTGTATTTTTACAAGATTTCGTCAAGAAAAATCCTATTTCAGACGCAGACACCAAAGCAGCATACGAACAATATAAAAAAGCTTATGGTGAAAAAGAATTCAGCGCTCGCCACATTCTGGTGAAAACTGAAAACGAAGCCAAAGACATCATTGCTCAACTTGGTAAAGGCGGCGACTTTGCCAAGATCGCTAAAGAAAAATCATTAGACCCAGGCTCCAAAGAAAAAGGCGGCGACTTGGGCTGGTTCTCTCCAGCGACCATGGTAAAACCTTTCAGCGACGTGGCTGCCAATCTCCAAAAAGGCGCAATCTCGGTTAGCCCGGTACAAACGCAATTCGGCTGGCACGTGATTAAACTGGTTGATACCCGCGCCGCCCAGCCAATGGCTTATGATAAGGTAAAAGAAGGTTTACAAAAAAATCTTCAACAACGTAATGTAGAAAAAATGATGGCTGACCTACACAGCAAAGCCAAAATTGATATCACAAAATAAAGTATCGGTTTTTTAAGGAGTGGGTTGAGTTTCAGACCCCTTTTTATTTGTAAATTTAATACTTCAAAGCGCGCATCAATAAAAATTATGCGATAATAAGAACCGTTATCATTTACAAGTAAATGCCTGCTTAATTTATATGCAATTTTTATCTCAATTAAAGCCTGGTCAACATGCGCTTATCTCTGCAATTGAAGCAGAAGAGTCGCTCTTTCATCGGCTGTCAGCGTTAGGATTTCGCGTAGGAAAGCCTTTGAGCATTATGCGTCGTGCAAATTTTAATGGTCCACTCCATGTGCGCTTAGGCACTACCGATATTATTTTACGTAATATTGATGCTGCGCGCATTCAAGTGAACACTCTCTAGGATTCAACCCTGATGAAGCGCATCGCACTACTGGGTATGCCCAACACGGGAAAATCTACCCTCTTTAACCGCATCAGTGGTGCCTCTGCAAGAGTGGGAAACTGGCCTGGTATTACCGTAGATTTAATGAGTGCCAAGATACTCATGGGTGGCCACATCGCCGAACTCATTGATTTACCTGGCATTTATGACCTACATGGTTTTTCTGATGACGAACAGGTGGTGCGTCATTTTTTAGCTAACAATCCAGTAGATTTAGTCATTATCCTGCTAAATAGCTCGCAAATTGATCGACAACTCTCGTTAGTACTGCAAATCAAAAAACTTAAGCTGCCAGCCGTTCTCGCATTGAATATGGCAGATGAGGCCAAACAGACTGGCATCACAATTGATACAGAAAGCCTTGAAAAAGCATTACACATGCCCGTCATGCAAATTAGCGCAAAATATGGCGATGGTTTGCCTAAAGCATTGCAAGCTGCCACCCAGATTATCAACCAGAATCACAACGCCTCCAATCCCCAAGCGATTAGTCAACTGTTACAGGAAGATAATCAAATCGAACATGAAATGGAAGCTTTGATTCAACATCACGTGCATATTCCTGCGACGCTTTCAGATAATACAACAGACAAAATTGATAAAATCCTGCTGCACAAATGGTTGGGATTGCCATTATTTTTTATTGCAATGTATGTGTTATTTCAATTTATCTTTACCGTTGGCAAACCATTGCAGGATGGTCTTGCCTGGGCACTGAATTTACTGCGGACTGAGGCTTTAAACCCTGCCTTCGCCACTAGCCCAACATGGCTAAGCGGCTTGATGTTAGATGGCATTTACAATGGGGTCGCCACCGTAGCCGCGTTTGTACCGATTATCGTACTGTTTTTTTTAGTGATGTCCATGGTGGAAGATAGCGGCTATTTATCACGCGCCGCCTTTCTGATGGATGCGCTCATGGCAAAAATGGGGCTGGATGGACGTGGCTTTGTGATGATGCTCATGGGCTTTGGCTGCAACGTGCCCGCACTCATGGGCACGCGTGTCATGCGCTCGCGCCCAATGCGCTTACTGACCATGCTAGTCATTCCATTCTCGCTATGTTCAGCACGATTGCAAGTGTTTATTTTTATTATCGCCGCACTGTTTACAGCGCAACAGGCGCCCGTCATATTATTTGCACTCTATGCAATGAGCTTCTTGACCATGTTTATAACGGCTTTGCTCTTTCAAGGTCAATATAAAAATTCCGAACCGTTTATCCTGGAGTTGCCCCCTTACCGCTTTCCCACTCCAAGGCAAATCGTATTACGTGGCTGGCAAGAAGTTAAACACTTTTTAGTTCGCGCCAGCAAATTCATTATCATTGGCGTAGTGCTGGTTTGGTTCATGACTCATTTTCCAAGCAATGTGGCACCTGCCAGTGTTGGCACTTACGCAGGTCAAATAGGTGTGTTATTTGCACCGATATTAGACCCGATAGGCATTAACCATGAGCTTGCGATTGCGTTGATTTTTGGATTTGTTGCAAAAGAAATCGTAGTTGGCGCACTCGCGGTGATTTACGGTTTGCAAGGTGATGCGCTCATGGTCCAGATGGCAACTCAAATTGACTGGGTACAAGCCATGAGCTTTATGCTATTTACGCTTATTTATACACCTTGTCTTTCTACCATTGCCACACTAAAAAGTGAATCCAGAAGCGCCGCATTCATGTGGCTATCTATCGCTTGGTCACTAGGCCTAGCCTGGATAGTAAGTTTTGTGTTTTACCAAAGCGCGAGGGCGCTGGGGTTTTAATCGTTAATGGATTAAATCCTGCCCTTAAAATGGCTGGCATAGAAACTTAATTAAACTTGAACAACCTTCAAATCAAGCAAGTGCTGAATGCAGAGGCAGCAACCCACCCACTTGATTTTACTAAACAGCGGCTTCGCCGGTTTCACCGGTACGAATACGGATCACTTGCTCCACCGTGCTCACAAAAATCTTGCCATCGCCAATTTTTCCGGTATGCGCCGATTTAATAATCGCATCCACAGCCGTCTCTACAATGCCTTCTGCAACAACCAGTTCCAATTTGATTTTAGGCAAAAAATCAACCACATACTCGGCGCCACGATAAAGCTCGGTATGCCCTTTTTGCCGTCCAAAACCTTTCACTTCCGTTACAGTCAATCCATTCACGCCTATATCAGAAAGTGCCTCGCGCACTTCATCCAATTTGAACGGTTTAATGATGGCTTCAATTTTTTTCATGCTGGTACGCTCCTCAAAAAAGCTTGGGTTAAATGTAAGGGACTTCTATAAATGCATTTTTTGCGCACATCTCGCTACGCAGATAACTTAACCGTAATAGGATAACGCCTGTCTTTACCAAAACCTTTGTGCGTAATACGCACACCCACCGGTGATTGGCGGCGCTTATATTCGTTTCTATCTATCATCGCAATCACATGATTCACATCAGAAACCACGTATCCTTGAGCAATAATATCCTCGCGACCAAGGTCATCTTCAACATAGGCCTTGATAATGCCATCCAACACATCGTAAGGCGGCAGGCTATCCTGATCTAATTGATTCGCGCGTAACTCTGCTGAAGGCGGCCTGGTAATAATACGTTCCGGGATCACGCTTGATAACGTATTTCGATAGTTTGATAGTTGGTACACCAGTGTTTTAGGTACATCTTTTAATAAAGCAAAGCCGCCAGCCATATCCCCATAGAGTGTGCAATACCCCACCGCCATTTCGCTCTTGTTACCTGTTGTGACAACAATACTACCCAATTTATTGGAGATTGCCATGAGCAACATACCGCGAATGCGCGCTTGTAAATTCTCTTCAGTGGCATCAAATGCCAAGTCGCCAAACTGCGGCGCGAGCGCTACCAAATACGCGTCCAGTAAAGGTTTGATGGCAATTTCACTATATTTCACACCCAGTATATTGGCCATTTCACGTGCATCATTCACGCTCATATCAGCCGTGAATTCAGACGGCATCATCACCGCGTGCACTTTTTCGGCCCCTAGCGCATCTACTGCCAACGCCAGCGTTAAGGCCGAGTCTACGCCACCGGACAAACCCAATACCACGCCGGGAAACCCATTTTTCTGTATGTAGTCAGCAAGCCCGAGTTTTAACGCAGTGTAAACAGAAGCCTCCAGAGTCAGCGGCTCAGCAATCATCCCTGTGAGTGGCGTTGCACCTTCAAACTCAATACACGCCAACACGGATTCAAACGCTGGCAGTTCATGCGTTAATATGCCACCGGCATCCAGCACAAACGATGCGCCATCAAATACCAACTCATCTTGCCCACCCACCATATTGGTGTAGATAATAGGTAGCCGGGTGTCTAACACGCGCTGACCCAGCTTCTCCATACGCGTCGATTGTTTTTCCATATGGAATGGTGAAGCGTTCAACACAATCAATAATTCTGCGCCGGCGGATTTTGCTAATAAGGCAGGTGCCGACTCCCACACATCGGCACAAATCAGCACCCCGATTTTGACGCCTGCATGCTCAAACACCAATGCGTCACTGCCGGATGCAAAGTAACGTTTTTCATCAAAAACACCATAATTTGGCAGCGCGTGCTTGTGATAGGTTGCGACTACTTTACCATCCTGCAAAACAGATGCGGCGTTGAAGCAATCTTCACCCACCCGGTGCGGATGCCCCACAATCACAGTGATCCCCTTCAATTGCGTACTCATGCCAGTTAATGCAACATCGCACGCCTGTAAAAAATCTGCGCGTAACAGCAGGTCTTCCGGCGGGTAACCACATAATGAAAGCTCAGGCATCACCAGCAAAGTTGCGCCTTGGGCGCTTGCCAGCGTTGCATTCTCAATGATTTTTTTTGCGTTGCCTGCAATATCGCCGACGATACAATTGATTTGCGCGATCGCGATTTTCATTGGATGGGCGTTATTCTTTTAGACGTAAAAATAAAATGGGCTGAATCCGAATGGCTAATAACTACCGCCAGCGGCTTTAATCAATTGAATAATTTCCGTATGCTGACCTTTGAGCGCGTACACCAAGGCAGTCAGGCCATATTGGTCTTTAGCTTTCACTTTTGCATTGTTTTCAAGCAGCAGTTTGACTATCTCCGTTTGGCCATTATCTACGGCGATATGCAGCAAAGGCGTATCGTCTGAATCCAGATTATTCACATCAGCCCCTGCGGTTATCAACGCTTTGGCTGCATTAAGCTGTGATTTTTTGACAGCCCAAGTCAGTGCCGTCCATTTTGAAAAGTCTTTCTGATTCAGTACCGCACCGTGCTTAACCAATAAATCTATTACCGGGGCATGTCCTTCTCGCGCGGCCATCATCAAAGCCGTTGTTCCTAATTTATCGCGAGCAAGTAAATCTGCTTTATTATTGGCCAGCACCGTCACCGTAGCCATATCACCACTTTTTGCGGCATACATCAATACCGTTCTGCCATCATCGCTCTTGGTATTAACATCTGCACCGTGTTTCAGCAACAGCTCAACCGTTTGTGAAAAGCCCGCCACTGCTGCCAAGCCAAATGCACTCCAGCCTGCACTATCTCTTACCCTGAAATCTGCACCCTTTTCCAACAACACTGCTACTGAAGCCACATGGTTTTTCTTGGCAGCAAACATCAGCGCAGTCCAGCCCCCATTGTCTTGGGCATTGATGTCGGCGCCTTTACTGATAAGCACAGACACCACATCGGCCTTATCTTTACGCGCAGCGTACATAAGCGCTGTCATGCCATCCTCATCTTTTGCATTGGCACTGGCGCCACTGGCAAGCATGGCATTGACGATAGCCAAGTCGCCTTTGGAGGCTGCTGTCAGAAGATAAGAAACGTCTTCTGTGGCAAGCGCTGGTGACATGGCAATGAATGCCATTAAAAATAATGCGATAAAACGTTTAAGTAAAATGTGCATACGATTGATTAAAGCATCGCTTTCCTGGCAAATATTTGATGGATTATTTTTTGTTACGCCTACTTTTTGTTATGCCTACTTTTTCTTATCAATGGCCGCAAGCACGGCTTCACCCAAACCGGCAGGCGAGCTTGCGACCACTGCACCGGCAAGTTCCAGCGCGCGAATTTTATCTACAGCCTTACCGCTACCGCCGGAGATAATCGCTCCAGCATGCCCCATGCGCTTGCCAGCCGGTGCAGTTTGGCCGGCGATATAGGCCGCCACCGGCTTGGTCACATTGCTTTTAATGAACTCTGCTGCTGCCTCTTCATCGGAGCCACCGATTTCGCCCACCATAATAATGGCTTCAGTTTCATCATCCGCTTCAAACATCTGCAAACACTCAATAAAATTCAGGCCTTTAATCGGATCACCACCAATGCCCACACAAGTGCTTTGACCCAGTTTCAACGCGGTGGTTTGATGCACCGCTTCGTAAGTGAGCGTGCCGGAGCGTGAAACCACGCCCACTTTGCCGCGCAAGTGAATGCTACCCGGCATGATGCCAATTTTACATTCGTCCGGCGTAATCACACCCGGGCAGTTTGGGCCAATCAATTTGGTACCATTTGCTTTCAAGGCGGCTTTTACATTGAGCATATCCAACACCGGAATACCTTCGGTGATACAGATAATCAGCTCAATACCGGCATCACTCGCCTCTAAAATAGAGTCAGCAGCAAATGCCGGTGGTACATAAATGACACTGGCATTGGCACCTGTAGTACGCACCGCGTCACGCATGGTATTAAACACCGGCAAGCCAAGGTGTAACTGCCCACCCTTGCCCGGCGTAACGCCACCGACCACTTTTGTGCCATAAGCCAGCGCCTGTTCAGAGTGAAACGTACCCTGCTTGCCGGTGAAGCCTTGGCAAAGCACCCTGGTGTTTTTATTCACTAAAATACTCATGCCGCCACCGCGCCATTCTCTGATGCACTGCTACGCACGGCATGAACTGCCTGTTGTGCGGCATCCGTTAAGCCTTCGGCTGAAATAATATTGAGTCCGCTGGTTTGTAACATTTTTTTACCTAAATCCACATTGGTGCCTTCTAAACGCACAATGACAGGAATTTGCATGCCGACTTCTTTCACCGCAGCAATAATGCCTTCCGCAATAATGTCGCAGCGCATGATACCGCCAAAGATATTAACTAGAATCGCTTTGACATTACTGTCCGCCAAAATAATCTTAAACGCTTTCGCCACAGTCTCCGCCGTTGCGCCACCACCCACATCCAAAAAGTTGGCAGGTGCGCCGCCATGCAGTTTAATCAAATCCATGGTGGCCATCGCCAGCCCGGCACCGTTCACCATGCAGCCAATATTGCCGTTTAGCGCAATATAATTTAAACCTGCGTGATGCGCGATCGCCTCTTTACTGTCTTCCTGACTCCAGTCACGCTGCTCTGCCAACGTTTTTTGGCGATAAAGCGCATTGTCATCCACACTCATTTTGCAATCCAACGCATATAATTTGCCATCCGTTGTCACCACGAGCGGGTTAATTTCCAGCAACGCTAAATCATTTTCCTTAAACAGGCGGTACAACCCTTTAAGCAGCCTGGTAAAGGCGCCTACCTGATCTCCGCTTAAATCCAGCTTGAACGCCAAATTACGTGCCTGAAAATCCACTAGGCCATTTAATGGTTCACATATCTCCTGCAGGATTTTTTCAGGGCTGGTTTGTGCGATCTCCTCAATATCCATGCCGCCTGCGCTAGATGCCACCACCACAATACGCTCCAAAGTTCTATCAACCAGCATAGAAAGATAAAGTTCACGGGCAATGGGCAACGTCTCTTCAACCAGCACTTGATTCACCGGTTGGCCATCGGGCGCATTCTGGTAGGTCACCAAGGTTTTACCCAGCAATTCGCTCGCCAGCTTTTGTGCTTCAGCAGCAGATTTCACCACCTTCACGCCACCCGCTTTGCCTCGCCCACCCGCATGTACCTGAGCTTTTACTACCCAGGCATCACTGGCAATTTCGGTGGTGACTGCAACGGTTTCTTTAGCCACGGCAACCACTTGACCACGCGGCACCGGAATGCCATATTTTTGTAGCAAAGTTTTGGCTTGATATTCATGCAAATTCATAAAAATGACTCTAATTAAAGGTTGTGTACATTTTCTCGCAATTCAGACAAATGTGCTAGCAAAGTAATGTGAATCGACGAGTGTATAATCAATACTTTATAACAAAAGTCACTCCCATATGCGTTTAGTTGTTCAAGGCCCGGCCATTACTGTTTCACATTTGGCTCACATTCATCAGCTATGTAATACCAGTGTTCAATTTGTGCAAATTGCACAACACGCTTATTACCTGGCCAACCAAACTTTGGTGCCAACCGTACGACAGTTTTGTGCCGAACAACAGATTGATTGCGCTTACGTACCGGATAATCAGCATATTGAAAACTTTGGCCTTTGCGTCATGGATATGGACTCCACACTAATCAGCATAGAATGCATTGATGAAATCGCTGACATGGCAGATATTAAGCCGCAAGTCGCAGCCATTACCGAGCGTGCCATGCTGGGTGAATTAGATTTTGCACAAAGTTTACGCGAGCGCGTAGCCTTGCTAAAAGGTCTGCAAGAGTCCGACCTCATGCGCGTACTTAACGAGCGACTAAAACTCAACCCCGGCGCCAAAGAGTGGGTAGCCGCCTGCAAAAAAAATAACATCACAACGCTTCTGGTCTCTGGTGGCTTTAATTTCTTTGCCGACCGCGTCAAAGCAATGCTGGGTTTGGATTATGCGGTTGCTAACAGCCTGGAAATTATTGATGGCAAACTTACCGGCTACATTCTGGGCAATATCGTTGATGCCCAAACCAAAGCGAATGAGCTCACTCAATTGCGCGACCGTTTAGGGCTGACAACAGCGCAAACCATTGCCATTGGCGATGGCGCGAACGATTTGAAAATGATGTCTGCGGCAGGCATTGGCATTGCTTACCATGCGAAACCTGTGGTGCAAGCTCAGGCCACCTATGCACTGAACCATGTGGGGCTAGATGGCGCAATCAACCTATTAAC
>CAMBZE010000013.1 GCA_945872425.1 Methylotenera oryzisoli
GTGCTTGTCTTGGTGCTCGTTTTTTTAGCGGGGGCCGTCTTTGCCGCTTTTGCGCTTAATAACTCTAATGCTTCTTCCAATGTTAACGTTTCAGGCTCCACACTTTTTGGGAGCGTCGCCCGAATTTTTCCATGCTGCACGTAAGGTCCGTAACGCCCGGAAAAAACTTCAATCTGACCATCCTCAGTAGGGTGGCCGCCAAGAGAGCATAATGGCGCAGGGCCAGCATTTGCCTGCGCCAGCAGGTTGGTTGCACCCTCAAGGTCTATGGTAAATACATTCAAGCTTTTGGGAATGGATTTGAATTTTCCATCGTGATTGACGTAAGGACCAAAGCGGCCGATATTTGCCACGATTTTTTTATTCGTTTCCGGATGCAAACCTAAGTCGCGTGGTAGCGACAATAGCCTGTTGGCAGTTTCTAAATTCACATCCGCGAGTGGAACATCTTTGGGAATGCTGACTCGTTTTGGTTTCTTTTTATCGCCTTCTACAGCCAATCCCAATTGCAGATATGGGCCATAAGGGCCATTCATCAAATAAATTTCTTTACCGGATTCTTTATCCGTTCCAATGGTTACCGGATCAGTCCCGGCGCTGGCAGCTCCATCCATGCTGCGTTTGTAATCACATTTAGGGGTGTCGTTGTAGCCGGTACAACCAATAAAGCTGCCATAGCGACTTAATTGTTTTTGCAGTGGCTTGCCGCATTTTGGACAAGCTTCGTCTATTAACTCATTACCTGGGCGATCAACATTGGCTTTGATATGAATTTGATGATTAAAATCATGCCAGAACTCATCCATGAGTGGAATCCACTCGCGCTCGCCTTCGGCTACACTATCCAGCGCATTTTCCAGATTGGCGGTAAAGTCATAATCTACATATTTGGTGAAATGTTCGGTTAAAAACTTGTTGACCACGCGACCAACATCCGTCGGCGTAAAGCGCTTTTTATCCAGCAGCACATATTCGCGGTCTTGTAGCGTACTAATAATACTGGCGTAAGTTGAAGGTCGGCCAATGCCATATTCTTCTAATACTTTAACCAGGCTTGCTTCGGAATAACGTGGGGGTGGTTCGGTGAAATGCTGGTCGCCATAGATTTTTTCCACGGTTAAAACCTCACCTGTTTCCAGATGCGGCAACTTACTTTCTCCCTCTTCTTCCTCGTCGTCTGAGCTTTCCATATAAACGGCGATAAAGCCCGGGAACACCAAGGTTTGACCGGTAGCGCGGAACAGGTTGGCATCACTGCCCACGCTTAAATCAACACTGACCGCGTCAAATTTAGCAGGCGCCATTTGGCAGGCGAGAGCGCGCTTCCAAATCATTTCATAAAGCTTGAATTGTTCGTCAGTTAAAAATTGACGTACTTTTGCCGGCGTGCGCGTAATGTCCGTTGGACGTATCGCCTCATGCGCTTCTTGTGCGCTTTTAGACTTGGTTTTGTACATGACAGGCGATTTTGGCAGATAATCGGCATCAAAATTCTTTTTCACATAATCACGAATTTGCATGACCGCTTCGGTAGCTAAACTGAATGAGTCGGTACGCATATAGGTGATCAAGCCAACAGTACCACCGCCCACATCCATACCCTCGTAAAGTTGCTGCGCTACACGCATCGCACGCGCTGTGGTAAAGCCCAGCTTGCGTACGGCTTCCTGCTGCAAGGTTGAGGTGGTGAAGGGCGCGGCAGGACTGCGACTACGTTGTTTTTTCTCAACGCGCGACACCGTGGTTTTGCCCGCGCTGGCAAGTAATAATTTGCCGACAATATCGGCTTGCTGGTCATGGTTGATGACGGTGAATTGCTCGACTTTTTGATTATTCAACTGCACCAGTCTGGCACTAAAGCCATGGCTATGTTTTAAGGCATCTAAATGAATGGTCCAATATTCTTGTGATTTAAAGGCTTCAATTTCAAGTTCGCGCTCAACAATCAAGCGCAGAGCCGGGCTTTGTACACGACCGGCGGAAAGTCCGCGCCGGATTTTCTTCCAGAGTAATGGGGATAAATTAAAACCAACCAAATAATCCAAGGCACGCCGTGCCTGCTGTGCGTTGACCATGGGCATGGATATGTCACGTGGTTCAGCGATGGCATGCTCAACAGCACCTTTGGTAATTTCATGAAACACTACGCGTTTCATCAATTTATTTTTGAGCAAGTTCTTGGATTTCAGTATTTCAGCAATATGCCATGAAATTGCCTCGCCTTCACGGTCCGGGTCGGTTGCGAGGTAAATGCTATCCGCACTTTTCGCCGCTTTGGCAATGGCATCCACGTGCTTGCTGTTGCGCTCGATAATGTCGTATTTCATGGCGAACATATTTTCGGTATCTACCGCGCCATTTTTAGGAATTAAATCGCGTACATGCCCATAGGACGCGAGCACCTCAAAATCACTGCCGAGGTATTTTTTCAGCGTTTTCGCTTTCGATGGAGATTCAACAATGAGTAGTTTGGACATGAATGCCTAAATAATAAGGTGAGAACTTAAGGTGCAGTGTGGATGATAGCAAGGTCAATAGCTAAAATACAATAAGTTATGTTGTTTGCGTGCAAATTTTTAGCGGTCGCAGCTATTTATTGCGAACAAATTCAATTCTTGTGCCATCGCTCTCGGCTAAACTAAGTGCTGCACCCTCATTCGCAATATCACCAAACAGGGGGTCTTCGTCATTCGCCTTGGCTTGGCTCATGTTTTTGAAGTCGTACAAATTCACATCGGCCAAGTGCGATGGCTCTACATTAGTAATCGCGCGGAAGATATTATTGATGCGCCCAGGCTGCTCGCGCTCCCAGCTTTGCAGCATGTCTTTTACTTTTTGACGTTGTAAGTTTTCCTGGCTACCACACAGGTCACACGGAATGATAGGAAATTCCATTTGGCGCGCATAGCTGGCAATGTCTTTTTCACTGCAATAGGCGAGCGGGCGGATCACGATATTTTGCTTATCGTTGGTGGCAAGTTTTGGCGGCATGGCTTTCATTTTTGCGCCAAAGAACAAATTCAAAAATAAAGTTTCTACAATGTCATCACGATGATGACCCAATGCAATTTTATTCGCCCCCAGTTCTTTTGCTGTGGTGTAAATCACCCCACGACGTAGACGCGAGCAAAGCGAGCAAGTGGTTTTACCTTCTGGAATTTTTTCTTTAACGATTGAATAGGTGTCGGCTTCAACAATGCGATAATCGATGCCTAGTTTTTCAAAATAAGCAGGCAGAATATCTGCAGGAAAACCAGGCTGCTTTTGATCCAGGTTCATGGCAATGAGCTTGAAGTTAATCGGCGCACGCTCCTGCAATGCCAGCAATATCATCAGCAAAGCGTGACTATCTTTACCGCCACTCATGCACACCAACACAGTGTCGCCATCTTCAATCATGTTGTAATCACCGATGGCCTTGCCGGTGGCGCTAATTAAGCTATTACGCAGTTTGATGAAGTTGTTGGAATGGTGATCTGGTAAATGTTTTATCATAATGTTTGAAGCTAGAATTAGAGCTGAAACTTGAATTTTATTGAGGTGAACTCTAGGTTCGTTAAATTAGAGTGCTAGAGGTTTAATGACCGCCCACCATCCACTGCCAGCACATGGCCTGTGACAAACGGTGCATCATAAATTAAAAATTTGACTGCTTTGGCAACGTCTTCAGGTTCACCAACACGTTTGAGTAGCGTTTGGTTAATGACGCGCTGGCGATAGACTTCATCAAACTGTGGATTATTTTCCGGCCATTGTACCGGGCCGGGGGCGACTGCGTTTACACGTACTTCAGGGCTCAACTCCTGTGCCAAAGATTTAGTTAACGTGACTAAGCCCGCTTTGGCTACGCTGTACACAATGTAGCCTTTTTTTGGGCGTTCAATATGCATGTCGGTAATGTTAATAACGCAGCCATGATTTTTGCGTAGCTCAGATGCGGCAGCTTGCACCAAAAACACGGGGGCTTTAAGGTTGCTGCCTATTAAATCATGCCAGTTATCTTCATTGATTTGGCCGAGATCAGTTGGAAAGTAAGTGGAAGCATTGTTGATGAGCGCGTCCAATTTGCCAAAATGTTTCACGGTTTCGCTCACCAAACTTGGTAACACGGCGACATTCAGCAGGTCACCCTGGATAATAGCGACGGAATTAGCGCGCAGTAAATTAAGTTCAGCCTGTAAAGCGCGCGCTTCGGTCGCACTGGTTTTGTAGTGAATCATCAGTTGCGCACCGTGTGCGTGCAACTCACGGCAGATGGCTGCGCCTACGCGCTTTGCGCCACCAGTGATTAAAATAACTTTATCTTTTGCCATGTTCACAGTTTACTCATTTTTCGTGCAAAATATTATAATGGCTTATGCCAACATTACCTATTTCAGCATTGCCTATTCCTAACCTCGAGGCGCAGGCGCACAGCCAACAGTTACGCGCGCTAATTCAAACAAAAATCAGCCAAAATGATGGTTGGCTATCATTTGCAGATTTTATGCACCTGGCGCTATATACACCGGGCTTAGGTTATTACAGTGGCGGCGCTAAAAAATTCGGGGCAGGCGGCGATTTTGTCACTGCACCTGAAATTTCCCCATTATTTGCACAAACTTTGGCTAAGCAGGCGCTGCAAGTGCTGGCAGCAACACAAGGAAATATTTTAGAGCTGGGTGCAGGCACCGGTAGGTTGGCTGCAGATTTATTGCTAACACTGCAAGAATCAAATCAACTGCCTGAACGCTATTTTATATTGGAAGTTAGTGCTCACTTGCGTCAAGTGCAGTTGGAAACCCTGCAAAAGAAATTGCCTGAAAATCTTATGCAACGTGTGGCGTGGCTAGATGTTTTACCTACTCACTTTGTTGGTTTGATACTCGGCAATGAAGTGCTAGACGCAATTCCGGTGCATTTAATTTATAACGGTCAGCTTGGCTTATGTGAGCGTGGCATTGCATTCAGTGACGCGTTTGTCTGGCAAGATAAACAACTTACCGCAGGCAATTTATTCAATTTTTTGAGAGATTACTCACTACCACATGATTATCTCACTGAAGTTTGCCCTGCCGCAGTTGGTCTGATTCATAGCTTGGCACAGGCGTTAGAACGCGGGGTAATTCTTATGATTGATTACGGTTTTTCGGCGCGGGAGTATTATCACCCGCAGCGTCATTTGGGTACGCTGATGTGCCATTACCAACATTATGCGCATACTGACCCGTTAATGAATGTTGGCCTCCAGGACATTACGGCGCATGTCGATTTTACGAGTATCGCTCATGCGGGTATGGATCAGGGGTTGGAGTTAAGCGGTTTTTGCAGCCAGTCACAGTTTTTGATAAATTGCGGTATTTTGGAGGTAATGAGCCAGGTATCACCCAATGATATGGCGTGTTATGCGCCACTTGCTGCTGCTGCGCAAAAGTTGTTGTCGCCTGCGGAGATGGGGGATTTGTTTAAAGTCGTTGCTTTTAGTAAAAGCATTGATGAACCCTTAATTGGGTTTCTATCAGGTGATAAATCTCATACACTGTAAAAGATAATCCCCTACAGTATAATGCGCGCCATGAACGAATTAAATCAAACAGAAGAAATACAAAGTGATGACGCAAGCCAGCGACGCATACGCAGTTTTGTATTGCGCCAAGGTCGTCTAACTAAAGGGCAGGCGCGCGCGCTGGAAATTGGTTTTCCAAAATTTGGCATTAGTTATGCTCCTGAGCTGCTTGATCTCAGCGCTAAATTCAGTCGTGCGGATAGTAAAAAAATCCTTGAAATTGGTTTTGGTATGGGCGAAACCACAGCAAAAATCGCACAGACATTACCTGGCTGTGATTTTTTAGCGGCTGAAGTGCATACCCCTGGCGTTGGTGCATTGCTTAAGTTAATTGAAGAGTCAGCACTTACTAACATTCGTGTTATTCAGCATGATGTTGTAGAGGTATTGCAAAATATGCTGGCAGACGCAAGTCTGGATGGCGTACATATCTTTTTTCCGGACCCCTGGCACAAAAAGCGCCACCATAAGCGACGCTTGATTCAGGCTGAGTTTGTGAAGCTGTTATGTAGCAAACTTAAAACGGGCGGTTATTTGCATGTGGCGACGGATTGGCAGGAATACGCAGAGTGGGTATTGGCAGTGTTGAGTGCTGAACCGCAGTTACAGAACACTGCAAAAGACTACGCGGAAAAACCTGGCTACCGTCCTCTCACGAAATTTGAGAGTCGTGGTATTAAATTAGGGCATGGCGTTTGGGATCTGGTGTTTATTCGTGGCTAATTAAAGGGATTTATATAAATCCCCTAAGTTGGAAATTAACACTAATTGCACCTGTCACACCGACAAAATGCGGAATCCAGTGTCGTTAAAGCCACTAGATTCTGTGTCAGACCGCGAAAGCACGGAATGACGAACGTGATTAGCTCAAATTCTCAATTTCATCTGAAGTCGTCTCATCCGTGAACAGCCACTTGCCAATCACTTTTTCTGCTTCTTCTACGCCCTGTTTCTTCAGGCTTGAAAATAGCTGTATGGTGCATTCACTGTTGTAATTGTTGCCCCAGGTTTCAATCAATTCTTTACGGACCTTGTTTAGCGTTAAGGCCGCTTCACTGCGTGAGAGTTTGTCTGATTTTGTCAGTAATACATGCACCGGTTTTCCACTAGGGCAAAACCAATTCAGCATTTGACGGTCCAGCGGGGTGAGCGGGTGGCGACTATCCATCACCAACACCAGGCCACCCAGACTTGAGCGTTCACTCAAATAGCGAGCCAGCACATTTTGCCAATGTGCACGCATCGCTTCTGGTACTTTGGCGTAGCCGTAACCTGGTAAATCTACAAGATGTCGGTCATTGCCCAGAGTGAAAAAGTTAATCAGTTGCGTGCGCCCTGGTTGCTTACTCACGAACGCTAAGCGATTGTGGTTGGCTAAGGTATTAAGTGCACTGGATTTCCCCGCATTTGAGCGACCTGCAAAGGCAACTTCAATGCCACTGGCTGGGGGCAAGTCGCGCAAGTGATGTGCAGAAATAAAAAATGTGGCATTTTGAAACAAAGGCATAAAAATCCGATTCCGGTTGACTGCTTCTTTTAAAAATCAGGGTGGCTTTCGTTCACGTTCATGGCAATGTTATCGATGGCAAATAACTACACCAGTTTTGATTTGTTAAATGAATTGATGTTATGGTGAAAAATGCTATCACGAATAGTGGTTTTTCGCTAAAATAGCTCGTTATTTCAATTCTAAAATTGGAAACGTAATCACGTTACCCCTACTTGCCGTACCGCCTGTACTGTCTGCGTCGGAGTGCCTTGTTCTCGTTCCTAATTTAGAATCTCTCATTGGTTGAATATTTAGATTTAGGAGTGGTAATGCAATTTCGTCATCTAGCATGGGTAATGTCCAGTGTAATGTTGGTGGTGTCTGCTGAGGCGCTAGCGGAAACGCCGGCAAAAAGAACGGCGGAACAAATTGTGAATACCGTATGTGCAGCATGTCATGCGCCAGATGGTAATAGTGCGATTACGCTCAATCCTAAGCTGGCAGGTCAACATCCGGAGTATCTTGAAAAACAACTGGCGGAGTTCAAGTCCAGCAAACGTGCCAATGCGGTGATGTCAGGCATGGTAGCGGGCTTGAATGATGAAGAAATGAAAGACTTGGCTACATATTTTGCGGACAAAAAACTTACCTTGGGTCAAGCAAAAACCAATGGAGCTGGTTCGCTTGGAGAGAAAATTTATCGTGCGGGTAATGCTACTAGTAGCGTGCCTGCCTGCGCGGCTTGCCATGGTCCGAATGGTGCCGGTTTGCCAAAACAATTCCCGCGTTTGAGTGGTCAACATGCAGACTACACACTGGCGCAATTAAAGGCTTTTCGTACGGGTGAGCGCACCAATGCGCCCATGATGATGGATATTGCTGCAAAAATGTCAGATGCTGAAATGACAGCAGTTGCTGATTACATTCAGGGTTTACGTTAATTTAGATTGTTGAAATAAGGGTAGCAATGCTACCCTTATTTTTTGACATTTTTTAACTTAAATTCCAGAGGGCTGAATTTGGTGTTGCGTTTACTGCAGTCAGCCCGATTTAACTAAATTCATAAGCCATACAAAATCCTTCAATCCGTAACACCCTTATCTCTATAGAGTGCTGTATTTTGAATCAAAATTCATCCTTTACTAAAAACCTTTATGACTTGCTAAGCTCAATGCGCTTTGCAGTAAGTCTTTTAAGTATTTTGGGTATTGCCTCTGTTGTTGGCACCGTACTAAAGCAAAATGAGCCTTATGAAAATTACATCATCAAGTTCGGTCAATTCTGGTTTGGTTTGTTTGAGCAACTAGGTCTTTATGATGTTTACCATAGCAGCTGGTTTTTAGTTATTTTGCTGTTTTTGATCGTTTCTACCAGTCTTTGTGTCTATCGCAACGGCCCACTTATGATTAAAGAGTGGCGCACTTTTAAAGAACATGCGAGTGAGAAATCGCTCAATGCGTTTAGCCATCAGGCTACTTTTGATATGACTTCAGGCTTGAATGTCACCAAGCAGCAACTGATGCAGTTCTTACAAGCCAAAGGCTTTCAATATAAGTCAGTAGTGCATGCGGATGGTGGCGAACTCATCGCTGCCAAGGCCGGCACACATCAGCGCTGGGGTTATATTTTTACTCATACGGCCATGGTGATTATTTTGCTTGGCGGGGTCCTTGATGGCAACTTGCCGTTCAAAGTACAAGAAATGTTAGGGCATAAGCGCATTGAAACACTGGATATTCCAGAATCGCAGGTACCAGAAGCGAGCAGGTTAAGTACTAGCAACCCATCATTTCGCGCCAATATGACGCTGCCAGAGGGCACGAGTGATCATGTGGCTTTTGTTCGCGTTCGCGATGGTTACCTGGTGCAAGAGCTGCCTTTTACGGTGGCGTTAAAAGATTTTCGTATCGAACATTACGCCACCGGTCAGCCAAAGTCGTTTGAGAGTGACCTCGTGATTATTGATCCGGATTTAAAAGAGCCCATTACTAAAACAATTAGTGTTAATCATCCGCTGCTCTACAAAGGCATTGCGATTTACCAGTCAGATTTTCAAGATGGTGGTACCGCGCTTGATTTTAATGTGTGGAATTTATTTGCGCCAGATAATCAACCCCAGCCATTAGCAGGTGCCATTTTTGGAAAGGGTACTTTGGGCGAGGGTGATGATGCCTTAACGGTTGAATATAATGATTTTCGTAAATTCAATATCATCAATATGTCGCCAGATGGTAAAGGCAAGCCGCATAACGTAGGTCCAAACATCACCTATAAATTACGCGATAATAAAGGCCAGGCGATAGAATATGTCACCTATATGCAGCCCATGCAAATAGACGGTAAACATTATTTTGTGGCGGGTATGCGCCAAACAGTGCAAGATGAGTTTCGTTACTTACGAATCCCGATTGATGACGAGTTGAGCATTAACGGCTTTATGAATTTTAGGGCAATCATGCTGGATGCTGCTAAATATCCAGAAATTGCCCGAAAAATCGCACGTAACTCGCTAGATGTCGGCAAAGACCCAGCCGTTGTTAAACAGTTTGAAAATAGCGTGGTGCAGTTATTAACTATTTTTGCCCAAGGTGGTTACAGCCAGGTTGCACAAATTATAGAGAAAAACGTACCAGAAAAAGAGCGTGAAGTCGTTGCAAGCACATACATTAAGATGGTTAGAGTGGCTGCTTACGAGGCATATAACATGGGTTTGGCAGCCAATAAAAAACCTTTATTGGTCAGCGACGCTAAAACAGAAGCATTGTTACGTGATAGCTTAAACTCATTCAGTGATATGTTTTTTTATGGATCGCCGTATTTTTTACAGCTTGAGCAGTTCGAACATAAAGAGGCGAGCGGTTTGCAGCTGACAAAGTCACCTGGTCAAAAATGGGTTTATTTAGGTTCTGTTTTGCTGGTGCTGGGGATTTTTTCGATGATGTATATTCGAGAAAGACGTATTTGGTTATTGTTAAAACCGGATGCTAATCAAGTGCTTTTTGCCATGGCATCGAACCGTAAAAATCTGGATTTTGAGCAAGAGTTTAATGTGTACCGCGAGCAGCTAAAAGGCTTGCTGACTTAAGGAGTGATGATGAATAGCAACTCACCGGACTATCAACAAAAAACATTACTACAACGTCTAAACTGGCAAGATTGGCTATATGCGCTTGTGCTGGCGGCGGGCGCAGTGTTTGCTTATACTAGATACGCGCAGTACATGGATATTTATGAGGTTGGTTTTTTGTTTGGTGCGACCGCTGTGTTTAGCTATTTAGGCTGGCAGTGGAAACGACTTAGCATACTGGTGTTGGGCATAGGTGCGGTCAGTGTGTTTTCAATAAATCTGTATCAAGGTGAGCAAGCGCGTGCCACGCAGGTTTTTTTGCTGAAATATCTTATTTCTAGCCAATCTGCAATTATGTGGATGAATGTATTGTTTGTGTTGGCGATGGCAACTTATTGGTTTGCATTATATAAGCGTAGCGAATTTACTGGCAAAGTAGCCACTGCGCTGACATGGAGCGCGACACTGTTTGGCTTTGTCGGGTTAATGGTGCGCTGGTACGAATCTTACTTAATCGCACCAGATGTAGGGCACATCCCAATCAGTAATTTGTATGAAGTTTTTGTGTTATTTTGCCTAATTACGGCCCTGCTTTATTTGCATTACGAACAGCGCCTTAATACCAAGCAACTGGGTGGTTTTGTGTTGCTGGTGGTGAATGCCGCGGTAGGATTTATTCTTTGGTATACTTTTGACCGTCAGGCACATAATATTCAGCCATTAGTACCTGCACTACAAAGCTACTGGATGAAAATACATGTGCCAGCTAACTTTGTGGGCTATGGTGCATTTTCATTGGCAGCGATGGTAGCGAGCGCGTATTTATTAGCGAATAAAGGTGTTCTAGCATCACGCTTGCCAGAGTTAGATGTGCTAGATGACTTGATGTATAAATCGATTGCTGTTGGCTTTGCATTTTTTACCATCGCTACTATTTTAGGGGCAATGTGGGCGGCTGAGGCGTGGGGCGGTTATTGGAGTTGGGATCCAAAAGAAACTTGGGCACTTATCGTATGGCTTAACTATGCGGCCTGGCTGCATTTACGGATGGTAAAAGGTTTTCGTGGACCGGTGTTGGCATGGTGGGCGCTCATTGGTTTAATCGTTACGACCTTCGCTTTTCTAGGCGTGAATATGTTTTTAAGTGGGTTACATTCATACGGCACGCTTTAGTCGGTTGAGTGTGGCAAAGTGTTATTGCATGCCCAAGTTCAAAAATAATCCACGTAAAAATGGCCAGATTTTTAACGTAGATAACCACTTTTTGACAATTTCTTATAGAATGCAAATGAATCTGTTGCAATGGCACTAAATCGCAGTTGGCATACGCAAGTTCGGGGGGTGAAATGAAAAGCACGCAAGCAGGATTCACGTTAATCGAGTTGGCAATCGTGCTGGTTATTATTGGCTTGTTACTGGGAGGTGTGCTGAAGGGTCAGGAGCTGATTAACAGCGCTAAAGTTAAAAACATGGCCACTGATTTTAAGAACATACAGGCCTACATATACGGTTATCAGGATAAATTTAGGGCATTGCCTGGAGATGATAGCAAAGCTGTGCCTCATGTAGCGGGAACATTGGCTACGACGGGAGGCACTCCTGGTAACGCCATCATTGAAGGGCAGTGGAATTCAACGACGGCAACTGAAGAGTCTGCGTTGTTTTGGCAGCATGCTAGATTGGCAAATCTGGCTACTGGCACTGCGATTGTTGCTGACGCTAATTATTATCCTACTAATGCGGATGGTGGCCGGATAGGTGTGCAAAGTGTTTCTGGTTTTACTAAAATTACCGGAATGTCAGGGGTATTCGCCATATGTTCGGATGCAATTTTGGGTAAATTTTCCAAGCAACTGGATACGGCACTCGATGATGGTGAAACATCCACTGGCTCACTCAGGGCGGTGCTGAGTGCTGCAACTACAGGCGCTGGGGTTGCCTCTGCGTCAATCGTTGACTCGAGTAGTTATACGGCATGTCTAACCTTTTAAAGTAATAAAAAATCCACACTATCCATGGCATCTAATATCGTAGAAATTAACAATCTTTCCTTTGGTTTTAAGGGTAGGTTGTTGCATCAGGGCATCAACATGACGTTCCCGCGGGGGAAGGTTGTTGCTATCATGGGCGGTAGCGGTAGCGGTAAAACAACTTTGCTACGTTTAATTGGTGGGCAGCTTAGGCCAAGTAAAGGTGAGGTGCGTGTAGATGGCAAGGTTGTACACGAGCAGGACCGCGATGGTATCTACCAGCTGCGCCGCACTATGGGGATGTTGTTTCAGCACGGCGCTTTGTTTACGGATTTAAGTGTTTTTGACAATGTGGCTTTCCCCATGCGTGAGCTAACAGATTTACCTGAATCAATGATTAGAGATTTGGTGTTGATGAAGCTGAATGCAGTTGGCTTGCGTGGCGCTCATCAGCTCATGCCGACAGAGCTTTCTGGTGGCATGGCAAGACGTGTGGCTTTGGCGCGGGCAGTGGCGCTAGATCCCAACATTATTATGTATGATGAGCCTTTTGCCGGATTGGACCCTATCTCCATGGGTGTAATTTGCGCTTTAATTCGTAGCCTTAATGATGCGTTGGGAGCAACCTCTATTATCGTCTCGCACGATGTTAAAGAGACCTTCCTGATTGCAGATTATGTGTATTTTGTGGCAAATGGTGAGGTGGCTGCAGAAGGCACCCCGCATGACTTAATGCAATCTACATTGCCATTTGTGCATCAGTTTGTACATGGTGAAAAAGATGGCCCGGTGCCATTTCATTATCCGGCTACAAATTATCAATCTGAATTACTCAATCAGCGTTTTAATTAACAGATAAGCGAATCTTAAGTTTAATGATTAAATCAAATCTATTTGTCGGCATTATGCAGTTACTTGGTGGCATGGGTCATCGTATGATTGCGCGCGTGTGGAGGTTAGGCGCAGGCGCCAGACTTTTTTTCTTGACAATCACTTATTCAGGCGAAAGCTTTAGACGATTTCATTTGACCTTGCGCGAAATTTATTTTACCGGCGTGATGTCGCTACTGATTATTGTTGTATCCGCTTTTTTTGTGGGTATGGTCTTGGCATTGCAAGGCTACAATACGTTACAAAAATATGGTTCATCTGAGGCGATAGGCGTGTTAGTGGCGCTTTCACTGGTGCGGGAATTAGGCCCGGTAGTGACGGCGTTACTTTTTGCAGGCCGCGCCGGGACTGCAATTACCGCTGAAATTGGGCTAATGAAAACAACCGAGCAATTATCTGCAATGGAAATGATGGCGGTTAACCCGATTGCCCGCGTGGTTGCCCCTCGTTTTTGGGCGGGCGTGATATCCATGCCGATATTGGCAGCGCTGTTCTCTATGGTGGGGGTGCTGGGAGGCTATTTGGTTGCGGTGCCTTTGATTGGGGTGGATGACGGCGCGTTCTGGTCGCAAATGCAAGCCAATGTAGATGTAAGAGTCGATATTATCAATGGCGTGATTAAGAGCGTGGTGTTCGGTGTCGCCTGTACCATGATCGCCTTATTCGAAGGGTTCGATGCACCGCCAACGGCAGAAGGCGTGAGCCACGCAACCACTCGTACCGTGGTTATTTCATCGCTCACAGTGCTTGGTTTGGATTTTGTTTTAACGTCATTTATGCTGGTTGTTTAGCGCATAAAAACAAAAAATGAGGAGGTAGTTTAAGTGGACAGAACAACAATAGATCTATGGGTGGGTGTTTTTGTGGCTTTAGGTGTCGCTGCTTTACTTGGTTTAGCCATGAAGGTAGGTAACTTAACCTCAAGTAAAATTGGCGAAACCTATAGTGTTAACGCAGCTTTCGAAAATGTGGGCGGCTTAAAACCCAATGCGCCGGTCAAAAGTGCAGGGGTGGTGGTTGGGCGTGTGACGGACATTACATTTGATGCTAAAACTTATGAAGCGATTGTGAATCTCAAAATAGACCAACGCTATGCTTTCCCCAAGGACACCTTCGCTAATATCTATACGGCAGGCTTGTTGGGTGAGCAGTACATAGGGCTTGAGGCCGGAGGAGAAGATGACGTATTGAAGAATGGTGATAAAATTACACAGACACAAGATGCCGTTGTATTGGAAAAAATGATTAGTCAATTCTTATACAATAAGGCTTCAGAATCAAAATCTGACGCTGATGCAAAACCGTCAGATACCAAACCAGCTGAATTGGGCGATGCACCGTTCTGATGCGTGTGCTGGAACAGTAATTATTAAAGGGTTTCAATGAAAACATTTTTAAAATATTTAGCGAGTGCGGCGTTACTTGCGAGCTTGTTTGCAGGTGTTGGTGTGGCGAATGCCGAGGTTTCGGCAGATGAGCTGGTAAAGCAAACCGCAGATGAAGTATTAACCATTATTAAAAATGATAAAGACATTCAAGCGGGCGATCAGCAGAAGATATTTGCCTTGGCAGAAGAGAAAATTCTCCCAAATTTTGATTTTGACCGCGTATGTCGCATGGTGCTTGGTAAAAATTGGAAAGCAGCAACGCCTGAGCAGCAAGCAATTTTTCAAAAAGAGTTTCGTAGTCTCTTATTGCGTACTTATGCGAGCGCACTTGGTAAATATAAAAATCAAGTGATTGAATACAAGCCCTTGCGTGCTGAGCCAGGTGCGAAAAATGTAAGTGTGAAAACACAGATTTTGCAACCAGGTGGCCCGCCTGTCGCGGTGGATTACAGCTTGGTTAAAGTTGAAGGTGGCTGGAAAGTGTACGACATTGTGATTGAAAGTGTGAGTTTGGTTACCAATTATCGCAGTCAGTTCAGCAGTGAAATTCGCCAAAATGGCATTGATAGTTTGAATAAGAAACTTGCAGATAAAAATAAAGCAGCCGGGGCATGATGAACATTACCTTGCAGGATAATCAATGGCACCTTGCAGGCGAAATCCTGATGGATAATGCCAACGCCTTGTTGACCCAGAGTCTTGCTTTGGCAACGACGGATGATTTGTGTGTTGATTTTTCCGCAGTGACCAATATTGATACCGCTGCACTTAGCTTGGTGATGGAGTGGCAACGTCGTGCTGTTGCATCAGGTCGTAAAATAAGTTTCATTCATTTACCCGAGAGTTTGACTAGCTTGGCAGCGCTTTATGGCGTTACAGACTTTATCCCGTTAAATGCGGGCTAAAAGCACGCGTCGTGTGTGCCAGGCGGTCCTGGATCGACCATCCTATAGCAAACGCATTGTTTTTCGTGCAATCATCGCTATGTAAGCATGGGTGAGTTTTACATTTTTTGCATTGCTTCACAATCTGCGTACTTATCGTCTTAATTATTCAACCTAAACTTTGAAAGTTACATTTGAGTCAGCCTGCAATTAAAATCAATGGGGTACACAAGCATTTTGGTGCTCTGCACGCGCTTAAGGGCATTGATTTGGCAATTGAGCCGGGGGAGTTTTTCGCTTTACTTGGCCCCAATGGCGCGGGCAAATCAACGTTAATTAACATTCTGGCTGGCTTGATTACGCCCAGTGCGGGCAGCGTATCTGTGATGGGTTTTGATGTAGGCCGCCAATACCAACAAGCACGGCAGTTGCTGGGGGTGGTGCCGCAGGAGTTGGTATTTGATCCATTTTTTAATGTGCGTGAAATGTTACGGTTTCAGGCGGGCTATTTTGGGCGTGGCCGTGAAAATGATGGCTGGATAGATGAAGTGCTTGAAGGTTTAGGTCTGACTGATAAAGCGCACATTAATATGCGTAAGCTTTCCGGCGGCATGAAACGACGTGCGCTCATTGCGCAGGCTTTGGCACACAAGCCGCCAGTCATTGTGCTGGACGAGCCAACAGCGGGTGTGGATGTCGAACTGCGGCAAATGGTATGGGAGTTTATTAAAAAGCTCAATCGAGATGGACATACCATTATTTTGACGACCCATTATTTGGAAGAGGCGGAAACTTTGTGTAGTCGTGTGGGCATGATGAAGCAGGGCGAAATTGTGGCCCTGGATAGCACGACAAATTTGCTGAATAAGTTTTCTGGTAAGCATTTGCGTTTAACCTTGGGTGATGTGGTGCTTCCTGCCAACATTCAGGTGCTGGTACGTCATGATGAAAAGGGAGTTTATACCTTTGCCTTGAGCGATATGACGCAAATTGAGTTTGTGCTCTCAGCCTTGCGATCAGCCAATATCAAGGTGCTTGATATGCAATTGAATGAGGCTGATTTGGAAGATGTCTTTATGTCATTGGTAGGCAGGTCATCATGAGTGCTTTGAAGCTAACTGATCAAGTAAAAGTCGGCTCGTTTAGAGGCCCTTGGACACTATTGAAAAAAGAGCTGTTGCGCTTTTGGCGGGTGTCGTTTCAGACAGTGGCAGCGCCGGTGATTACTGCCTTGTTGTATTTGTTAATCTTTTCGCACGTCCTAGAAGGCCATGTGCAAGTGTATGATGGCGTACCCTATACCGCATTTCTGATTCCTGGCCTCATCATGATGTCTGTATTGCAGAACGCTTTTGCTAATAGCTCCTCTAGTCTTATTCAGTCGAAAGTGATGGGCAACCTTGTATTTATACTCTTAACCCCACTGACGCATTTGCAGTTTTTTCTCGCATTTCTGATTGCTGCGATTATTCGTGGTTTGGTCGTGGGGTTGTGTATTTATTTGGTTGCTATGTGGTTTGTGGATTTGAATGTTTCAAATCCTTGGTTGATTATCGCTTTTGCTTTGCTTGGCAGCGCTTTCTTGGGTACGTTTGGCATTATTGCGGGGATATGGGCAGATCGATTTGATCAGATGGCTGCTTTTCAGAACTTCATTATCATGCCGCTATCGTTTTTATCGGGGGTGTTTTATTCCATCCATTCTTTGCCACCATTTTGGCAGAAAGTGTCGCAGTTAAACCCATTTTTCTACATGATAGACGGATTTAGGTATGGATTCTTTGGCAAAGGGGATGTATCGCCACTGGTAAGCTTGTCTATTGTTGGTGTTTCTTTCTTAGTGTTAGCATGGATTACCCTAAAAATGTTAAAATCAGGCTATAAACTCAGATCGTAATTTAAAGATTGCCGGTAGAGGCAACTACAAGTAAAGGTAATGACAAGTGTTGAGCGCGCAGCAGTTAGAAACGTATATTACGCAGAATTTGGGTTGTGACTACATCAAAGTATCGGGTGACGATGGTACGCATTTCGAGGCACTGATCGTTAGCCCTGTGTTTGTTGGCAAGTCAATGGTGCAACAGCACCAACTTGTGTACGCGGCATTGGGTGATAGGATGCGCGCGGAAATACATGCGTTATCAATGACAACCTTGACCCCTGAGGCCTGGTCCTCTAGAAGTTTGGTTGAAATTAAATGACCAAAAAGTAAATTAGCAAGAATTTTGTAACTTTGACATAGAGAAGAGCAATGGATACACAAGAACTTATTAAAAACCAAGTAACGAGCAGTCCGGTTGTCCTTTATATGAAGGGTAATCCAAAGTTTCCACAATGTGGTTTTTCAAACCTGGCCACGCAGATTTTAGATGCCTGCAACGCGCAGTACATCGCGATTGATGTATTGGCGGATCAGAACATTCGCGAAGGCATCAAGGTTTACGCAAACTGGCCTACCATTCCACAGTTATATATTAACGGTGAATTTGTGGGTGGCTCAGATATTATGCGCGCCATGTTTGAGAGTGGCGAACTTCAAACATTATTGAATGCGGCTAAATAGTTGGATAAGTTACTCATTATTGGCGGTAATCGCCTACACGGTGAAATTACTATTTCTGGTGCCAAAAATGCTGCGCTGCCAATTTTGTGTGCATCGTTGCTGGCTGAAACTCCACTGCAACTCAGCGCTGTTGCGGCGTTAAAAGATATAGACACTACACTTAAATTGCTTGGCATTATGGGGGTCAAGGTTGCCCGTAATGGAGATAAGGTAAGTCTGGATGCTAGCGAGGTTGCCTCTTTTGAAGCCACCTATGACATGGTGAAAACCATGCGTGCGTCCATTTTAGTATTGGGCCCATTATTAGCGCGTTTTGGTACAGCGCGCGTGTCATTGCCTGGCGGCTGTGCGATTGGCTCGCGTCCAGTTGATCTGCACATTAAAGGTTTGCAAGCGATGGGCGCTGCAATCCACATCACACATGGCTATATTCAGGCGAGCACTTTGCACTTACCCAATCGACGTTTGCAGGGCGCACGTTACTACATGGATCTGGTGACAGTGACCGGTACGGAAAACCTGATGATGGCGGCAGCACTGGCTGAGGGCACAACAGTGCTGGAAAATGCAGCTAAAGAACCAGAAGTGGTTGATTTAGCCGAGATGCTCATTAAAATGGGGGCAAATATCACGGGCGCAGGCACGGATGTCATTACGGTTGTGGGCGTGGAAAAGCTTAACGGCACCACTCATAATGTAGTATGCGATCGTATTGAAGCCGGCACTTATATGGTGGCAGCCGCGATGACTGGCGGCGAGGTGAAATTGTTAAATGCCCGCGCTGATTTGCTGGACGCGGTCATTGAAAAATTGCGCGAAGCAGGTGCTGTCGTCACATCAGAAGGCGATACCATTACCGTAAAAAGTGACGGAAAATTAAAAGCGGTGAATATCCGTACCGCACCACATCCAGCTTTCCCGACCGATATGCAAGCCCAGTTTATGGCGCTCAATACAGTCGCGACAGGCGTGGCAAAAGTGACTGAAACAATCTTTGAAAATCGGTTTATGCACGTGCAGGAAATGCAGCGCATGGGCGCAGATATTAGCATTGATGGCAATACCGCTCTGGTTAAAGGTGTTCCTTATCTTGATGGTGCAACTGTTATGGCGACAGACTTGCGAGCTTCTGCCAGCTTGGTGTTAGCCGGGCTGGTCGCACGTGGCGAAACGACGATTGAGCGTATTTATCATCTTGACCGCGGTTATGAAAATTTGGAAGACAAATTAAACGCGTTGGGCGCAAACGTTAAGCGAATTGCTTAAATTTAAAATTGACTAATAAAATGATTACGATAGCACTTTCAAAAGGCCGCATCTTCGAAGAAACCGCACCATTGTTAGCTGCGGCAGGAATTCATGCGCTTGAGGACCCCGAATCATCACGCAAGCTCATCATCGGGACCAATCGTGAAGACGTACGTTTGATTATCGTCCGCGCGACAGATGTGCCAACTTATGTGCAATATGGCGCAGCTGATTTAGGCATTGCCGGTAAGGATGTGCTGGATGAACATGGCGGCGAAGGTCTGTATCAGCCAATCGATTTGCAGATTGCTAAATGCAAAATGATGGTGGCGGTGCGTGAGGATTTTGATTACTTTGGCTCAATCCGTAGTGGCGCGCGTTTGAAAGTAGTCACTAAGTACGTCAAAACTGCACGCGAGCATTTTGCAGCAAAAGGTATGCATGTTGATTTAATTAAACTTTACGGCTCAATGGAGCTGGGTCCGCTGGTTGGTTTGGCTGATGTCATTGTTGACTTGGTGAGTACTGGTGGAACTTTACGTGCCAACAACCTTAAAGCAGTTGAAGAGGTGGGCGATATTAGCTCTAGACTCATTGTCAACCAAGCGTCACTTAAACTCAATAGAGCGAAATTGCAGCCGATTATGGATGCATTCTCACGCGTGAAAAAATTATAGGTTTAATCGTATGAAAATTAGACGTTTTTCTACTGTAGATAGCGATTTTGACGCTAAGCTAAAGCAATTGCTAGCATTTGAAACGGCACAGGATGACAGTATTGATGCTGTGGTTGCAAATATTCTAAAAGATGTAAAAACACGCGGTGATGTTGCCGTACTTGAATACACCAATCGATTTGATAAAACTAACGCTAATAATCTAAGCGAGCTTGAAGTTAGCAAAGCAGAACTCGTTGCGGCATTAAATGGTCTGCCGGTTGACCAGCGCGAGGCGTTACAAACTGCTGCAGACCGTGTGCGTGGTTATCATGAAAAGCAATTGATGAGCTCATGGAGTTATACCGAGGCAAATGGAACATTGCTAGGACAGCAAGTAACATCACTTGACCGCGTGGGTTTGTATGTGCCTGGCGGCAAAGCGGCTTATCCTTCTTCTGTTTTGATGAATGCAATTCCTGCCAAAGTTGCCGGAGTGCAGGAGCTCATCATGGTGGTGCCAACACCTAACGGTGAAAAGAATCAGTTGGTATTGGCTGCCGCTGCAGTGTGTAAAGTTGACCGTGTATTTTGCATTGGCGGTGCGCAAGCGGTGGGTGCTATGGCTTACGGCACGCAAACTGTGCCGCAGGTTGATAAAATTGTTGGTCCAGGCAATGCCTATGTGGCCGCCGCCAAGCGAAGAGTGTTCGGTGTGGTGGGTATTGATATGGTGGCAGGGCCATCCGAAATCCTGGTAATTTGCGATGGAAAAACTAATCCGGATTGGATTGCCATGGATTTATTCTCTCAAGCCGAGCATGACGAATTGGCGCAATCCATATTGTTGAGTCCTGACGCAGACTTCTTGGATAAAGTCAGTGCAAGTATTCAAAGATTAGTTGAAGACATGCCACGTAAAGACATCATTGCCACTTCGCTGACCGACAGAGGCGCGCTGATACATGTGCGCGATTTAGACGAGGCTGCCGAGATTAGCAATTATATTGCGCCGGAACATTTGGAGTTATCTATTGAAGATCCGTTGGTCTTCAGCAAAAAAATCAAACACGCGGGTGCTATTTTTATGGGCCGTGATACTTGCGAAGCGCTAGGCGACTACTGTGCGGGACCAAATCATGTATTGCCAACTTCACGCACGGCAAGGTTTTCGTCGCCGCTGGGAGTGTATGATTTCCAGAAACGCTCCAGCTTGATTATGGTGTCTTCAGAGGGCGCGCAAGTGTTAGGTAAAGTGGCTGCGACTTTGGCTTATGGTGAGGGGTTGCAAGCGCACGCACGTTCTGCTGAGTATCGTTTAAGAAATGAGTAAATTCTGGAGTGGCGTCGTACATAAGCTTACCCCTTATGTGCCGGGTGAGCAGCCAAAGCTAAACAATCTGGTGAAGTTGAACACCAACGAAAACCCTTATGGGCCAAGTCCGCAAGTGATAGCGGCGCTTAAGCTGGAGGCTGCTGATACGCTACGTTTGTATCCGGACCCCAATTCAGACGCCCTAAAAGCGGCTATTGCGCATGAGTATCATCTAAATACTAACCAAGTCTTTGTTGGCAATGGCTCAGATGAAGTATTGGCGCATGTGTTTCAAGCTCTATTAAAGCATGATAAGCCTTTGTTATTTCCGGATATTACTTACAGTTTTTACCCGGTATATTGTGGTTTGTATGGCATTAAATACCAAACCATCCCGCTTGCAGATGACTTTAGTATCAATATAGCTGATTACAATCAGCCGAATGGCGGCATCATATTTCCTAATCCAAATGCGCCGACAGGCATGCCGCTGGCACTAGCGAAGATTGAGACGTTGCTGCAAAACAATACACAATCTGTCGTGGTCATTGATGAAGCGTATGTAGATTTTGGTACTGAATCTGCGGTAGGTTTAATTAACCAATACCCAAATTTGTTAGTGACGCATACCTTATCTAAAGCACGCTCATTGGCAGGTTTGCGCGTTGGTTATGCCTTGGGCTCGCCCGACCTGATTGAAGCGCTGATACGCGTGAAAGATAGCTTTAACTCTTACCCGATTGACCGTTTTGCGTCTGCCGGCGCGGTTGCGGCGATGCAGGATGTAGCCTATTTTGAAAAAACCTGTCGTCAAGTCATTGCTACGCGTAATGTCTTGATTAAGGACTTAGCGAATTTAGGTTTTGAAGTATTGCCCTCTGGCGCAAACTTTATTTTTGCCAAACACAAAATGCACGATGGGGCCGAGTTAACGGCAAAATTGCGTGAACACAATATCATCGTACGTCATTTTAAGTCACCGAACAGAATTTCTCCTTATTTACGGATTACTATCGGCACTGATTCACAATCAAAAACACTCATCAGCGCTTTGTCAGAAATTTTAGGCGCATAATACTTTTTCTCGTACAAGGGGCCAAAATATAGCAAAGGTCGCTAATATTCTGGTATACAGCCCAATAATGCATAAACTTTAACAAATAAAGTATAAAAAACGTGCAAAACAAGCGTGAAAAGTTTGAATTTTCACTCAAAGTGCGGTTATCATAGCGAAATGTGCGTTTTGTGCACAAATAATAATTATTTTCAATTTCGTATTTTTAACCTAAGTAAATCATGATTTGATTTATTATTAGTTGGAGGATGTATCGTGGCACAAACCCAAATGGCATTAGATTCACTAGATTTTGACGCAACCGTTGCTTTGGCAGCTAAAGTTGCTCCGCACGTAGATATTTTAGAAATTGGTACCCCTTGCATTAAGCATAACGGGATTAAATTACTTCAAACGCTACGCGCTAAATTCCCAAATAATAAAATTTTAGTTGACTTGAAAACAATGGATGCAGGTTTCTACGAAGCTGAACCATTCTACAAAGCAGGTGCAGATATTTGTACGGTTTTGGGTACTGCTGATATTGGTACAATCAAAGGTGTGATTGATGTTGCTAACAAATACGGCAAAAAAGCACAAGTTGACTTGATCAATGTTGCGGACAAAAAAGCACGCACACAAGAAGTTGCTAAATTGGGCGCGCATATCATTGGTGTTCACACTGGTTTAGATCAACAAGCGGCTGGTCAAACACCATTTGCAGATTTGGCTTTAGTAGCTAGTTTGAATTTAGGCCTTGAAATTTCAGTTGCTGGCGGCGTTAAAGCTGCTACAGCTGCACAAGTGCGTGATGCGGGCGCAACAATCATTGTTGCTGGTGCTGCAATTTACGGTGCAGCTGATCCTGCTGCATCTGCCGCTGAAATCACTGCAATCGCTCATGGCGGTGCATCAGGTGGTTTGTTCGGCTGGGTTAAAAAATTATTTAGTTAATTTTTGAAGTGTTAAATCAAAAACCCCAGCTTTCAAACTGGGGTTTTTTTATTTTGGATTTTAATTTCATCATGTAACACTGTGTCACACCCTTTTAATGGGTTAAAATGCAGGTTGATAATTTAAAGTATAACTCTTATGCGTAGTGCAAAAATTACCAGGAATACGCTGGAAACTCAAATTACCGCGAGCATCAATTTGGATGGCACGGGAGTTTCTCAATTTAATACAGGCTTGGGATTTTTGGATCACATGCTTGATCAAATCGCTCGTCACGGCATGATGGATATAGAAGTGAATGCCAAAGGTGATTTGCACATTGACGCACATCATACGGTGGAAGATATCGGTATTACGTTTGGTCAGGCTTTTGCACAAGCGGTGGGCGATAAAAAAGGCATACGCCGTTATGGGCAGGCTTACGTGCCGCTGGACGAAGCTTTATCGCGCGTAGTATTAGATGTTTCAGGACGGCCAGGGTTGGAGTTTGGCTGCACATTTGTACGTGGCGCGATTGGCGGCTTTGATGTTGATCTTGTGCATGAGTTCTTTCAAGGTTTTGTCAATCACGCCAACGTCACCTTGCATATTGATAATTTAAAAGGTCATAACGCACATCACCAAGCCGAAACAATTTTTAAGGCTTTTGGTCGCGCGTTGCGCATGGCGGTTGAGTTGGATGCGCGTATGGCGGGGATTACGCCATCAACAAAGGGTAGCTTATAAGGGCTTGGTTTTGTTGTGGATGAATTCCATGTGAAAGATACTGGGCAGCACTTAAGAATAGTATGAGCAAAATTGATATTGCGGTAGTTGATTATGGCATGGGCAATTTGCGCTCAGTGTCTAAAGCATTGGAACATGTTGCCCCTGGTAAAAACGTTGCGGTGACAAGTAACCCTGATGAGGTGGCAAGCGCGGAGCGCGTAGTGTTTCCTGGTCAGGGGGCTATGCCTGATTGTATTCGTGAACTGGATGCTAGAGGGTTACGTGCTGCCGTCATGGATGCAGCCAAACATAAACCTTTTTTGGGTATTTGTATTGGTCTGCAGATGTTATTTGAGCATTCGGAAGAAGGTAATGCTGCCGGACTAGGGTTGTTTAAAGGTAATGTAAAACGCTTTGCAGCCGTTGATATGTTTGATAACCAGGGTGGTGACAAGTTAAAGGTGCCGCATATGGGCTGGAATCAGGTATATCAAGTCTGTGCTACTGGATCCCAACCTCATGTGTTGTGGCAGGGCATCGAAGATGGCGCCAGATTCTATTACGTACATAGCTATTATGTGCAGCCTGAGAATGAAAGTATTATTTCAGGTTATAGCAACTATCCTAAGCGCTTTACTTGTGCGATTGCGAAAGATAACCTATTCGCTGTGCAGTTTCACCCGGAAAAAAGCGCCAATGCAGGTTTGCAATTATTGAGTAATTTCGTAAACTGGTCGCCTAAATCGCCATAATCTTTTTATTTTCTAATTTTTTGTTTATAAAACTTAAATTTTCACTATGTTAATTATCCCAGCAATTGATCTCAAAGATGGCCACTGCGTCAGACTCAAACAAGGTTTGATGGAAGAATCTACCGTATTTTCAGAAGACCCGGGGGCGATGGCGCGCCACTGGGTAGATCTTGGCGGTAAGCGTTTGCATCTGGTAGATTTGAACGGTGCCTTTGCAGGCAAGCCTGTGAATGAAGGTGCAATTAAGTCTATCGTCAGTGCTGTGGGGGGTGACATTCCTATTCAGTTAGGTGGCGGCATCAGGGATTTAGAGACCATAGAGCGCTATTTGGATAATGGTATTGATTACGTGATTATCGGTACGGCAGCGGTGAAAACCCCGGGATTTCTGCATGAAGCTTGCTATGCCTTTCCCGGGCAAATTATGGTGGGTCTTGATGCCAAAGACGGCAAAGTTGCAATTGATGGCTGGTCTAAGCTCACGGGCCACGATGTGATTGATTTAGCGAAAAAATTCGAAGATTATGGCGTTAACTCCATTGTTTATACCGATATTGGCCGCGATGGCATGTTGACCGGTGTTAACATTGAGGCGACGGTTGCTTTGGCAAGCGCTTTAACTATTCCGGTGATTGCATCTGGTGGTGTCACCAATTTAGATGATGTAAGAAAACTTTGTGCGGTTGCAAGCGAAGGCATCATCGGGACTATTACCGGACGCGCAATTTATGAAGGCACCTTGGACTTTGCGGCAGCACAAAAACTCGCCGACGAGCTAAGTTTATAGGGCTATTCGATGGGATTGGCAAAACGTATTATTCCATGCCTAGATGTGACCAATGGTCGCGTAGTAAAGGGCGTTAATTTTCTTGAGCTGCGTGATGCAGGTGATCCGGTAGAAATTGCTAAGCGTTATGACGACCAGGGGGCGGATGAACTTACTTTTTTAGATATCACTGCCAGTTCTGATAATCGTGGGTTGATTTTGCATATTATCGAAGAGGTGGCGAGCCAAGTGTTTATTCCGCTGACAGTTGGCGGTGGCGTGCGCGAAGTAGAAGATGTGCGTCGTTTGCTAAATGCGGGAGCTGATAAAGTGAGCATCAACACAACTGCGGTGCTAAACCCCAAGGTGGTGCAAGATGCGGCGGCTAGATTCGGCTCCCAGTGTATCGTCGTAGCGATTGATGCTAAAAAGGTGGATAACCAACCCTTTGAATGGGAGGTGTTTACCCACGGTGGTCGTAAAGCTACCGGGCTGGATGCTGTGAAATGGGCAGAGTACATGGTGAGTCTAGGTGCAGGCGAATTGCTTGTGACCAGCATGGATAGAGATGGTACTAAAATTGGTTTTAACAATCCGCTCAATAAAGCGATTAGTGATGCCGTTGAAGTGCCGATTATTGCCTCAGGTGGTGTTGGCAACTTGCAGCACCTGGTTGATGGCGTAAAAGAAGGCGGTGCAGATGCGGTGCTTGCCGCCAGTATATTTCACTATGGTGAATATACGGTTAAGCAAGCCAAAGAGTACATGGCGCAACATGGCATAGAGGTCAGGTTATGAGCTGGCTGGATGAGGTAACCTGGGACGCAAATGGACTGGTGCCCGTTATTGCACAAGAGCATGACACCGGTCGTGTCCTGATGTTTGCGTGGATGAATCGTGAGGCATTGCAGTTGAGCAGTGAGACTAAGCAAGCTGTGTATTGGTCACGATCGCGTAATAAATTGTGGCGTAAAGGTGAAGAATCTGGCCATGTACAAAAAATACATGAAATCCGTCTGGATTGTGATGAAGATGTGATTCTGCTAAAGGTCGAACAAGTTGGCGGTATTGCGTGTCACACTGGACGGCATAACTGTTTTTTCAAAAAACTAGAGCATGAAAAGTGGCTGATTGATCAGCCTGTGATTAAAGATCCAAAAGATATATATTAGGGCGAAATTTATAAACATGAATGATGTATTAAGTCGATTGTCCGAGTTGTTGGAACAGCGTAAATCCGCAGATCCAGCGTCATCTTATGTGGCAAAGCTTTATGCCAAGGGCATGGATAGCATTCTGAAAAAAATAGGCGAAGAAGCGACTGAGACTGTCATTGCGGCCAAAGGTGGCAACAAGGAAGAAATTATCTATGAAACCGCTGATTTGTGGTTTCATACCTTGATCATGTTGGCAAAGGCAGACTTGAAGCCGCAAGATGTGCTAGATGAACTAGCAAGACGCGAAGGCCTTTCTGGCATCGATGAGAAGGCGGCGAGAACAGAAAAATGAGCGCAGACTGTATTTTTTGCAGAATAGTGAGTGGCGATATCCCATCCAAAAAAATCTATGAAGATGTCGATGTGATTGCTTTTCACGATATTCATCCGATTGCTAAAGTACACTTTTTAATTGTGCCTAAATTACATATTGAAAGCTTGGCCAGTTGTGAAGTGCAGCATCAGTCATTATTAGGTAAGATGTTATTGCTTGCACCTCAGTTAGCCAAAGAGCAAGGCTTAGCAGGTTTCCGTACCATGATTAATACTGGGCGCGAAGGTGGGCAAGAGGTGTTTCATATTCATACGCACGTGTTCGGTGGTGGCGATACGCTACCAAAAACGTAGTTTATATTTGAGTATTTTATTGGGAGATAGCAATGGGAATCGGAGCTTGGTGGCATTGGTTAGTTGTCCTACTTATTGTGGTGCTGATATTTGGCACAAAAAAACTGCGTAATATCGGCGGCGATGTAGGGGGTGCAGTAAAAAACTTCAAGGAAGCGATGAATGATGGCAAGAGCGGTTCTGATACTGCCAGTTCTGACCAGAAAGATACCGTCCAAAGTATTGCAAAAACAGAAGTGATTGAAGCGGAATTTGTTGAAGTGCCAGTGAAAAAGGCGGCGCCAAAGAGAAAAGTATCCGCCACCAAAAAAACGAGCACAACCAAAGCTGCGGCAGCAAAACCTAAGGCAACTGCGGCTAAAAAAGTAACTGCGACTAAGCCTAGAGTTGCTGCTGCCAAGAAAAGTAATCCTCAGTAAATCTTGTATTGAGTGAATAGCCGAGTCTAAGCCACGTGTTTGGTATTGAATTTTCCGAGCTGCTTGTCATTGCAGTTGTTGCGTTGATTGTCATTGGTCCAGAGAAATTACCAAAGGTGGCGCGTACTGTAGGCGCGCTCGTCGGGCGCATGCAGAGATATATGGCCCAAGTCAAAGAAGAAGTTAATCGCGAAGCACGCTTTGCTGAGCTGCAACAACTTCAGCAGGAGATTCAGGAAGCGGTTAGTAGCGTACAGTCTAACTCGCAAAGCCAAGTCGATAATTTAATGCATGATGTCATCGAAGTTGCAAATCAAAATCAAGAGCAAAACAAAGTGCTTAAGTAAAGATCAGGTACAGTGGCAACACCTACAGAAAATTTTATTTCACATTTAATAGAGTTGCGTGACCGCTTGCTACGGATAGTCATCGGCTTACTGCTTGTCTTCGTGGCATTTTTTCCATTTGCAAATGAAATTTATGCATCGCTGGCAGCGCCGTTATTGAGCAAACTTCCGGCGGGCGGGCAGATGATTGCCACGGCGGTGACTACGCCATTTTTCGTGCCCATGAAAGTGGCGATGATGGCGGCTTTTGTTGCTGCATTACCCCATACTTTGTATCAAATCTGGGCGTTTGTGGCACCAGGCCTCTACGCGCATGAGAAGAAATTCATGATTCCCATGATTTTCGCGAGCAGCCTGCTATTTTTGGCGGGCATGGCATTCGCTTATTTTTTGGTATTTCCAGTGATATTTGGCTTTATCGTAGGAACCGCTCCGCAAGGGGTCGCGGTGATGACAGACATTGGAAATTATTTGGATTTTGTAATCACATTGTTTTTGGCATTTGGGTTGGCGTTTGAAGTGCCAATCGCTGTGGTAATGGCTGTGCGTTTTGGCTGGGTAACGACGCAGGCTTTGCAGGAGGCGCGCGGCTATGTGATAGTGGGAGCGTTTGTCATCGGCGCAATATTTACGCCCCCGGATATTATTTCTCAGTTTATGTTGGCAGTGCCCATGTGGCTGCTTTATGAGCTTGGTATTGTTGTGGCTAAATTCACGGGGCGTAAATCAGAGTCCACAATTATTCCGCCGATTTAATCTGGTGCTATAGCGGGTTTTGGCCGTTTGCCAATCAAGATTGAAATGTTGAGGGTTTGCTCGGCACGTCTTTGGCACCTCTGTAATTATTTAAGGTCGCGAGCTTATGGTAAAAATCAATGAGTTAGCTCATTACACCCAACAACTGATGCAAGTTGAGAGTTTCAAGGATTACTGCCCCAATGGGTTGCAGGTTGAGGGGCGAGCAGAAATACGTAAAATAGTTACCGGGGTGACTGCAAGCATGGCGCTGCTGGAAGCTGCGCACCGAGCTGATGCCGATTTGATTTTGGTGCATCATGGTTATTTTTGGCGCAATGAAGACGCTAGAATAATTGGCATCAAGCGAAATCGCATTGCCTTTCTATTAAAACATGATTTGAATTTAATGGCTTATCATTTGCCTTTAGATGCGCATCCGGAGTTTGGTAATAATGTGCAGTTAGGCAAGGTGTTGGGTATATTGCCTATCAATTACGTTGGTGAATTTAATCTTGTCGCTTATGGCGAATTAAACCAGGTCAGTACGCTTGGTGATTTTGCAGCGCTAGTGGAAAAATGCCTGCAACGCACACCTTTGGTTATCGGTAATCCTCAACAGCTAATTAAGAAAGTGGCTTGGTGCACGGGTGCCGCGCAGGGCTACATAGACTCGGCGATAGAGTTAGGTGCGGACGTGTTTATTAGCGGTGAGATTTCTGAGCAGACCACTCACCAGGCACTTGAAACCGGTGTGTCATATATTGCTGCGGGACATCATGCCACCGAGCGTTATGGCATACAGGCATTGGGTGAGCATTTGGCTGAAAAGTTTAACCTATTACATGAGTTCGTTGATGTTAAAAATCCGGTTTAATGCTTTAATTTCAGTGACTTATTAAATAAAGCTTTAATTTGACGCTAAAAAAATGTATAATTTCTCGCTTTAAGCCAAGCAAAAATTATTGATGGTTGCGGTTAGATAAATGGCCGCATAATGATTTTGGCAAGCTGTTAAGCAAATAATGATGCTAGCCGCAAAAAAGGCGAATTTCATTTTCAACCAATTCTTTATAGTGCATGAGGAAAACATGTCGGACAAGCAAAATGATCAGTATCAAGCTGGCTCGCAAACTGGTGCTAGCTGCCAACCAAGTCAATCACCGCAAGTAAATTTAGAAAAACGGAACTTTCTAATTGCAACTTCAGCCGTTGGTGCGATTGGATGTGCGGTTGTCGCGGTACCCTTTGTTAAAAGTATGACGCCGAGCGAGCGTGCGAAAGCAGCGGGTGCGCCTGTGGAGATTGATATAAGCAAGCTTCCAGCTGGTGAAATGATGACGGCGGAATGGCGTGGTCAACCTGTGTGGATCATCCATCGTACTGATGAGCAAGTTGCCAAGCTTGCAAATCATGGCACGCAGTTATCAGACCCTAATTTAGAAGTGCCACAGCAGCCTGATTATTGCAAAAATAAAGAGCGTGCCATTAAACCGAAATATGCGGTGATGCTAGGCGTATGTACGCACTTGGGTTGTTCGCCAGGTCAAAATTTTGTAGCTACCGCAGATTGGGATGGCGGTTTTATTTGTGCGTGTCATGGCTCCAAGTTTGATTTATCAGGTCGCGTATTTAAAGGCTCGCCAGCGCCGACGAATTTGGTTATCCCGCCACATAAATATTTGACTGAAACAACGTTGCTTATTGGTGAAGATGGGGAGGTTGCATAATGAATTACTTCACTAAGTTGATTGGTTGGGTGGATGAGCGTTTTCCGCTAACGAGTAATGTTAAAGCGCATCTTACTGAGTATTACGCGCCAAAAAATTTCAATTTCTGGTACTTTTTTGGCTCATTAGCACTATTAGTGCTGGTGTTGCAAATAATCACGGGTATATTTTTAACTATGCACTATAAGCCAAGTGCTGAATTGGCGTTTGCTTCAGTGGAGTACATTATGCGCGATGTGCCGTGGGGTTGGCTCATTCGCTATATGCATTCTACAGGGGCGTCATTGTTTTTTGTTGTCGTGTATCTGCACATGTTTCGTGGTTTGTTGTATGGTTCATATCGAAATCCACGCGAGCTCATTTGGCTATTCGGTGTAGGTATTTTCTTGGCGTTGATGGGTGAAGCGTTTTTTGGCTACCTGTTGCCTTGGGGTCAAATGTCTTACTGGGGTGCGCAAGTGATTACCAACTTGTTTGCCACAGTACCGTTTATTGGTCCAGATATTGCTGAATGGTTGCGTGGGGATTACTTAATTTCCGATGCAACGCTAAACCGCTTTTTTGCATTCCATGTGATTGCCTTGCCTTTAGTGATTCTGGGCTTGGTAGCTGCACACATTATTGCGTTGCATGAAGTGGGTTCAAATAACCCGGATGGCGTTGAAATTAAAAAGCTTAAAGACAAGAAAACAGGTATTCCGTTAGACGGCATCCCTTTCCACCCTTATTACTCTGTAAAAGATTTGGTGGGCGTGGTGGTGTTTTTAATGGTATTTGCAGCGATTATCTTTTTCGCGCCAGATATGGGCGGCTATTTCCTTGAGGCAAATAATTTTGTGCCAGCCAATCCGCTGGTAACGCCTGCACATATTGCGCCTACTTGGTATTTCACTCCTTATTACTCCATTTTGCGCGCTGTGCCGCCGATTGGTATTTCGCAATTTCCAGGCGTGGCGGCAATGGGCTTGTCTGTAATGGCGTTTGCGCTGCTGCCGTGGCTGGATAGAAGTCCGGTGAAGTCTATTCGCTACAAAGGCAATTTATATAAAGCCTGGTTAGCTGCATTTGTGATTAGCTTTTTTATCTTGGGCTATTTAGGCACAATTCCAGCGGATACGTATGGTCAGTTTGGCGCTTGGCTCGGAAAAGCTGACATTGCGACAGTGATTGCACGTATATGCTCAGTTGTTTACTTTGCATTTTTTGTTCTTATGCCTTGGTATACCAAAAAAGATAAAACTAAACCAGTGCCAGAAAGAGTGACAGGGTAATCGCCATGAAAACTATCAATTATATGAAAAAAGTTTTATTGATTTTATCGCTTTCGCCGTTATTGGCTTTTGCTAGTCAAGATATTCACTTGGATAAGGCGCCAGTTGATGTGTCGAATCACGAGTCGTTACAACGTGGCGCACGTACTTTTGTAAACTACTGCCTGAATTGTCATAGCGCTAACTATATGCGCTATAACCGTTTGATGGAAATTGGTCTGACAGAGAAGCAAATTAAAGATAACTTGCTGTTGGCTGGTGGGAAGGTGGGCGACACCATGACCGTGGCTATCAACAAAAAAGATGCCATGAAGTGGTTTGGTGCAACACCCCCTGATTTGTCAGTAGAAGTGCGCGCACGCGGTGCGGATTGGGTTTATACCTATATGCGCGGTTTTTATCGCGACAACACACGCTCTACCGGTTGGAATAATACCGTGTTTGATAAGGTTGGCATGCCGCACGTGTTGTATGAGTTGCAGGGCGAGCAGGAGCTTAATCACGAAACGCATCAGCTTGAACTTATTAAGCCTGGTCGCTTATCAGTTGAAGAATACGACACTTTAATTGGCGATTTAACTAATTTCATGGCCTATATGGCCGAACCCGCTAAACAACAACGTAATCAATTAGGCTGGTTTGTATTGTTGTTTCTAGGCGTGCTACTGGTGCTTGCCTACAAACTTAAAAAAGCTTACTGGAAGGATATACACTAAATTATGATGACCTTATATTCGGGGACGACTGACCCCTATAGCCACCGCTGCCGAATCGTTTTATTTGAAAAGGACATGGATTTTCAGGTGATTGATGTTGATCTGGCCAACAAGCCTGAAGACTTGGCAGTTATCAATCCGTACAATCAAGTGCCGGTATTGGTGGAGCGTGACTTGGTATTATCAGAAGCGAATATTATCAATGAATATATTGATGAGCGTTTCCCACATCCACAGTTGATGCCGCCTGATCCAGTGATGCGTGCACGTGCAAGATTGTTTTTGTATGGCTTTGAAAAAGATCTTTTTAGTCACATTGCTGACATTGAGTCTGAAGATGCGGAAAAAGCAGATAAAGCACGTGCTATTGTTCGTGATAATTTAACGCAATTGGTTCCAATATTCTCCAAGCAAAATTATTTGTTAGGCGATGATTATTCAATGCTGGATGTTGCTGTTACGCCGTTGCTTTGGCGTTTGGGGCATTATGGTATTGAGCTGCCTAATCAGGCTGCGCCGATTTTGAAATATGCAGAACGGTTGTTCTCCAGACCATTATATGCGGATGCGATGACGCCTTCTGAAAAGGCAATGCGCAAGTAAATTAAAATATCTTGGCATGACATGGCGACGCTATAAAAATATTCCATATTTTATGCCTTGTTTTGCTTGGATAATTAAATTTACCAGATAGAGGTGCAGCGAATGTCTGAATTAATTTCAACAAAACCTTACATGCTACGTGCTCTTCATGAATGGTGTGTGGATAATAACCTCACGCCACATTTGATTGTGGTCGTGAATGGTCAAACGCGAGTGCCAATGGCGTATGTAAAAGAAGGTGAAGTAGTTTTAAATATCAATTATGGCGCCACCAAGGATTTGCATATTGATAATGAGTCGGTTGTATTTTCTGCCCGCTTTGGCGGTGTTTCTCAGAATATATACGTGCCGATGAGCGCAGTGAAAGGCATTTTCGCGCGCGAAAACGGTCAGGGTATGTTTTTTGAGGTGGAGACTGACGGCGGCAATGTGAATGCCGAAAAGGCGCAGTCAAATGTCAAAAGTGAGCCAGAGAATGTGGTGAAGAAGGTAAATAATAAAAAGCCTGTATTAACTATCGTAAAATAGCTTAACTTTTTTTGAAAGTTCAGTATAATACGCAACTCACAAAACGCCGGATTAGCTCAGTTGGTAGAGCAGCGCACTTGTAATGCGAAGGTCGTCAGTTCGATTCCGACATCCGGCACCAAATTCTTAAGCATTTCCCTTTTATACATTTGACAGCAAGTCAAATTTTCAGCATAATCGCGGGTTCGATTAGGAGGGGTGGCCGAGTGGTTAAAGGCGACGGACTGTAAATCCGTTCTCTCAGAGTACGAAGGTTCGAATCCTT
>CAMBZE010000014.1 GCA_945872425.1 Methylotenera oryzisoli
CTTGCAGGTTTTTAGTGCCCGTAGAAATAATCACCTTGCCGCCTGTCAGCAACGCGGGCACCAAGTAGGCAAAGGTTTTACCCGTGCCTGTGCCAGCTTCAGCGACCAACTGAGTATTATGCTCAATAGCATCCGCAATCGCTAACGCCATCTCTAACTGCTGGGCACGCGCGTGATAGCCATCAACATGAGCAGCCAAAATGCCCTCTTTCTCAAAAACTTGATGAATGGCTAGATTATTTGCCCGATTGCTTACTTGATTGTTTATTAATGCGTTCATAAGTTTGAGATTATCCCACGACTTCTATTTAATCAGTGCTTCCTTAACCATTTTGCAATTTCAACTTAATTACATATAATCAGTCAGTAATGAATTTGATAAAAACTCAATCTCTGCTTTGCCTGCTGTTGGCTTTAACAAGCGCGCCCTGCGTCGCTGTTGAGCCGATGCCTGAAAGCATCCATGCACAAACTGAATCCTCACTACCCGGTGCTGAGGCTGATGAGCAGTGGCCGGATCGTGCAAGAGAGGTTCTAGTGAATGCGTTAAGCCTGACCGGTATTCGTTATAAATACGGCGGAAATTCACCAGAAACCGGCTTTGATTGTAGTGGTTTTGTGCGTTACGTTTATCAGCAAGCCGCCAATTTAACCCTGCCCCATGGCGCACGCGCCATTAGTCAGCTAGGTAACACCGTTCCAAGAAGCGAACTACAGCCTGGGGATTTAGTATTTTTTAACACGCTGAAATCCACGTTTTCACACGTGGGGATTTATCTGGGCAATAACCGTTTTGTTCACTCACCGAGTAGCGGCGGTGGTGTCCGCGTAGAAAACATGCAAACCAGCTATTGGGAAAAACGATTTAACGGCGCACAACGCATCGACGCCGAACAGAAGTAAAATCCAGTAAACTCATACAGTTAAAGTAAAGTTACATTTGCCGAGAATAATCACACATGCAAGTAAAAAATAATCGCCTTACAAAAATAGGTCTTATTGGCTCTGGTTTAGTGCTTGGCCTGATGTTGAGCTTAACCTACTCTGCAGTCGCAGAAAAAATGGTCAAACCGCAATTGCCGCTGGATGATCTACGTGCGTTTGCCGAAGTGTTTGGCAAAATCAAAAGCGATTATGTCGAGCCCGTGGAAGACAAAAAACTTATTTCTGAAGCTATTAGCGGCATGCTCACTGGCTTGGACCCACACTCCACCTACATGGATGCTGATGCCTTCAAAGACATGCAAGCGACTACGCAAGGCGAGTTTGGCGGCTTGGGTATTGAAGTTGGCATGGAAGACGGCTTAGTTAAGGTTGTTTCGCCGATTGAAGACTCACCCGCTTATACGGCCGGGCTGAAAAGCGGCGACCTGATTGTAAAGCTTGATGAAACTCCGGTTAAAGGCATGACTTTAAACGATGCTGTTAAACGCATGCGCGGCAAGCCTGACACGCAAATCGTATTAACGGTTATTCGCAAAACTGAAAATAAACCGCTCAAATTTACGCTCACCCGCGCCATCATTAAAAATAAAAGCGTGAAATACAAGTTGCCCGAGCCTGGCTATGCCTATGTGCGCGTAACACAGTTCCAAGAGCGCACTGGTGAAGATCTTGCAAAAGCCATTAAAACCTTACACGCTGAAAATAAAGGCCCTTTCAAAGGCTTTATTCTGGACCTGCGCAATGACCCGGGTGGCTTATTAAATGGCGCAGTTGGCGTAGCCGCTGCCTTTTTACCCAAAGGTGAGTTGGTAGTTTATACAGAAGGTCGCGCACCTGATTCTAAAATGCAATTAACCGCAGTGCCTGAGAACTACGCCCGTGGCGGTGCCGCAAATGACTATATTCGTGATTTGCCGGCAGACTTAAAAACCGTGCCAATGGTAGTGCTCATCAATAGCGGCTCAGCTTCTGCTTCAGAAATTGTGGCCGGCGCATTACAAGACCACAAACGCGCCTCGGTTTTAGGCACACAAAGCTTTGGTAAAGGCTCCGTACAAACGATTATGCCTATGAATAATGGCGCGGCGATCAAGCTGACCACCGCGCGTTACTTCACGCCTAAAGGTCGCTCGATTCAGGCTAAAGGCATTGTGCCGGACTACATTGTGGATGATGGTACTGACCAATCCGATAATATTCATGAGGCTGACCTAACGCGTCACCTATCTAATCCTAAAGATGCAAAAACAAAGGAATCTGCCAAACCTGTTGCCGCAAATAACGGTAAAGATGCAGCTAAGGAAAAATCGAATGAGAAAAAATTTGCTGAACCTACCGCGCCAATTGAGCCTGCCAGCAAAGATGATATCCAGTTCATGCAAGCCATGAACTTGCTCAAAGGCTTGCCGGTTATTCAGTCTGAACCACCCAAAGCTGAGGCTGCCAAAACCAACTAGTTTAGGGAAGCGCTGATTAAATGAGCGAGCGGGATAAAGTGCCAGGCGCACGGAACGCAGAAACCGAGATAGTATGCAGTATACAGTGAGGTTGCGAGTACCGCGCAACGCAGCAATTTTCCCGCGTAGCCATTTAATCAGTGCTTCCTTAGTGTTGTCGCTATGACTCTGTCCGTACCAGAATTGATTGTAGAAGCTGACCGTTGCGTCGCTTGCGGCCTGTGCCTTCCACATTGCCCTACTTACAGAAAAACTGGTTCTGAGGCAGATTCACCACGAGGGCGCATACAACTGATGCGCGCTGTGGCGCAAGATATTTTGCCGAATAATGACCGCTTTAAAGAACATATTGATTTGTGTTTAAGTTGTCGCAGCTGTGAATCAGCGTGCCCCAACAGTGTCAATTATGGCGCTCTGGTTGATACCGCCCGTGCGCTGTATATTCAGAAAAAAAATATTGGCATGACGATAGCCAAGCCTTTCATTCGCCACCGCTATTTAACCCATATATTGACTTGGTCACTCTGGCTGACACAGCAACTGAAATTGAGCGCTTTACTGCAACACCTGCTCCCTGCCACGAAGCTGTTGCCCAATATCGGCAAGCCTATTGCGTGGAAATCGCTGTACCCGGCAACCACGCAACACAAAGGCGCGGTCAGTTTGTTTTTAGGCTGTGCCAGTAATGCGCTAGACCAGCAAACGCTCATTGCCAGCATTTATGTGTTAAATAAACTTGGTTTTGACGTACACGTTCCTGGTAGCCAAACCTGCTGCGGCAGCATTGCGCGACAAGCAGGCGACCGCATTGAAGCTTCAAAATTGGTCGCCCGCAATGCCTCGAGTTTTGAACAGGACACCCCCTTGCTTACAACTGCAAGTGGCTGTGGTGCAGGCTTGAAAGATTATTTGCCACAACACCAGGTACAAGATATCAGCACATTTTTGATGTCTTGTGATTGGTCAGATATTCAGATTGCCGGGTTAAAAGAAAAGATTTACGTGCAAGATCCTTGCTCTTTGCGCAACGTGCTACAAAGCCAGCAGGCTGTTTATGATTTACTAAAAAAAATCCCGGATGCCAACATTGAAGCATTGCCGGGTAACAGCCAATGTTGTGGCGGCGCAGGCGCTTATATCATCACACAGAAATTCATGGCCAATATGCTACGTAACGACAAGTTGAATACCATCAAAATGCATCATGTTGCCATACTTGCCACATCTAACATTGGCTGTAGCTTACACATCGCCGAGGGTCTGCGCGAAGAAGGCCTGAAAGTTAACGTCATGCACCCGATACAAATTATTGCCAAACAAATGAGGTAATGGGATTTGTGGACGCTATTTAAGCGTAGAATACAAGCATGCCAACGCCATTTACTTTAGATAAACTCATTACCGAATTCGACACCGGTTTGCGTACATTACTTGCCAAACCGCACAGTCAGAGGGCACACCCTGATTTTGGTATCACAGAAGCAGTATTAAGCAATGCTGAAAAAAAACAGGTGAGCGCACTCATGCGCATCAATCATACGGGTGAAGTCTGCGCGCAAGCTTTATATAGCGGTCAGGCACTGACTGCCCGCAATGCGGCAACAAGCAATGCGATGCAGCAAGCCGCCCGTGAAGAAACGGAACATCTAGCATGGTGCGAAACACGTATTCACCAGCTTGGGGGGCGCACCAGCGTACTTAACCCCTTGTTCTACGCCGGCTCATTTGCCCTGGGTGCAATTGCCGGCGCGTTGGGTGACAAATGGAGCTTGGGCTTTTTAGAAGAAACCGAGAAACAAGTGGGGGCGCACTTAGCCAGTCATCTTGACCGATTGCCAGAGTCTGATAGCAAATCACGCAAAATCATTGCACAAATGCAAATTGATGAAGCCAAACACGCGCATGATGCAAAGCAATATGGCGCTGCAGAATTGCCCGCACCTGTGAAGTTTTGCATGAAACAGGCATCAAAACTCATGACAACTTCCACATACTATTTATAGATTTAAGGTATCGTATCCATGCAAAAATTTAGCGATGTATTACAGACACTTGACGATGCCTCGCGTGTAGAGCGTATTGAGCTTTACAACAAAGACGGCAGCCCTGCGGGGGTCATCGAGAATAAACCTGGTAGCCAAGGGTCAGTAAAAGTTTATTACCACCTGGCACGCATGTACGGTGAGATTTCTCTAGATGCTGCCGTTGAGGGCTTAAGTCTCTATGCAGAGCATACTGAAGACGCTGAAAACTGCCCAGGAAAACATCCCAATGTGGATAGACTGCTGAATATATTAGAAGATGAACAACCACTCTCAGTGAAAGTGGTTGAAACCGAAGCTTAATTTTCTGTAGCCGCTAGCCAAGCTTGAGCGAAAAAATGACCGAGAGAGATGACATTTTCATCCCCTCGGTTTTTTTACAGCTAACCTTCTGTTGCAAAAGGTTTTATTTCAAAATCGTGTGTGATTTCTACGCTTTTGCTTAACATGATGGAGGCAGAGCAATATTTCTCAGCAGATAACTTGATTGCGCGCTCGACTTGCACCGGATTCAAGTTATTACCAGTCACCACAAAATGTACATGAATTTTAGTAAATACCTTTGGAATTTCATCAGCACGCGTCGCATCAATTTCCGCCACGCAATCCACAATTGGCTGACGTGCTTTTTTAAGGATGGCCACCACATCAAAAGAAGTGCAACCGCCCATACCAATTAGCAACATCTCCATCGGGCGCATCCCTATATTTCGACCGCCATTCTCGGGGGCACCATCCAGCACAACGGCGTGACCAGTTTCAGACTCGCCGACAAAACTTACGCCGTCAATCCATTTCACTCTAACGTGCATTATTCTCTCCCAAGGAGCGTAATTCATTGCGCGAAAGCAATGTTGATCAACTCAACTATTTTCGCGATTTGAAAGTCGCTCCTACTTCTATTATTTAACGCCTAATAGTTCTACGTCAAAAATCAAATCTGCATTTGGTGGGATTGCACCACCCGCACCACGTGCACCGTAACCCATTTCTGAAGGAATAATCAAAGTGCGTTTGCCGCCGATTTTCATGCCGGCAAAGCCTTCGTCCCAGCCCTGAATCACTTGACTACCACCTAAGAAAAAGTTGAAGGGCTGGTTGCGATCCAGACTGCTGTCAAACTTTTTGCCTTTGCCGCCCTCGGCAGATGCATCATATAGCCAACCGGTATAATGTACCGTCACATTTAAACCTGGCTCCGCCTCGCGGCCAGTTCCTACCTGTGTGTCAATTTTTTGTAGTTCCGTGATTTTTGCAGCCATTGCGATAGCTTCCTTTGCTGTTGTTTTGTTTGTATTTGTTGCATTAGTTTCCGCCTGACATGCGCATAAACCCAATAAACAAACACTCGCTAATAATGTATTTAATACCTTCATGTTTTGTCCTGGCGTTTCATATTCAAATTGAATCAGTGAGGCGTAATGATACTGTAAAACTCGTACGAATGAGCAGAATTGGAAGTGCTAGGGAAGCTGGTGCACCCACTCTATCAGGGCATCTTGCGCAGCCTTGCTCGCACCTGCCTTGGCGTGATTAACCAGCATTACTAGTGCGTGGCGGTGGCCATTGGCATCCAACACATAGCCTGCTATCGCACTTACGCCATTGAGAGAGCCTGTTTTTAAATGCGCGCGCCCATTTGATTGGCTATTTTTCAACCGCCCCATCACCGTACCGTCTCTAGCGAGTATGGGCATGGAAGCCATAAATTCAGGCATGGCGGGCGCGTGATATGCGCCAACCAACATTTGCCCCATATGTTCAGCGGTAATGCGCGCCGTGTGCGATAAGCCTGAACCGTTATCCACCACGAGCTCATTAAATCGCAGTCCTTTATTAAATAACCAGTCTTTAATCGCGGCTTCGCCTTTGCTTTCTGTTGCCGGCGCACCTATTTGTTCAGCGCCAATCGTTAACAGCAATTGCCGCGCCATTAAATTATTACTCCATTTGTTAATGTCATGCACCACATACCCTAATGGCGCTGATGTCTGCTCAAGCACTTTGACGGCAGCATCGGGAGTCTCACCAATTTTCAGGCGCCCACTGAAGCCACCGCCCAGTTCGCGCCATAGTTTTTTGAACGTAAAAAAGGCGTATTTTTCATCATCAAATAAACTAAGTTCCAGGTATTTCTCACCACAACTTGGCGAGAAAGTTCCACCAAACGTGACCACTACTCCATTTTCTGCCACCTTTATCTGATAAGTCATGTTGTCGCGCCACGCAGCACACCCACTCTCAACCAACTTCATGTGATTGATGATTTTTATTTCTGCCAGCTCAAACTCCTGATTTACTTGCACCGCGCTATCAGTCACCTTGAATCTAAAACTCGTATTGCGTCCATTCACTAAAAAAGCGCTAGGTGGCGCGTTATATGCGCGCCAAACTTCGCTATCAAAAGCGCCCTGACTCCCCTCTTCTTTGTCGAAATAATCTTTATCAATAATCAAATCGCCGGTAATTTTCTTGATGCCTGCCTGCTGCAAGGTGATTAGCAATCGCCAAAAATCTTGGGCGTTAAAGCTGGGGTCGCCATAACCCTTGATGATTAAATCTCCCCGCAACGTACTGTTTAATACGTTGCCATTTTTGTAAACCTCGGTTTTCCATCTAAAAGTTGGACCTAATAAATTCAAGGCTGCGTTTGTTGTAACCAGCTTCATCACAGACGCCGGATTCATGCTTTTATCGGCATTGTGACTAAGGATTGCGCTATCATCGGCAACAGCCCGCACATAGACAGCAACACTCGCTTCAGGAATACCAGCGTTTGCAAGCTCACTCGCCACCACGGGCGGCAATTCAGCAGCAGCCTGAAAGTTAGCTAGTATCAAGCCTAAAAAAATTAGCCAATGTCTCATGCCGTCGCTTTTATCGCATCAAAAGTCATCTTCACCATAAAATCTATTTCAGGCTCGGTAATGGTATAAGGCGGCATAAAATACACCGTGTTGCCAATGGGGCGCAGCAACAATCCTTGCTGCATTGCCGCTTGGTAACACTGCTTTGAAAACTGCGCATTTTTCGTCGTGACGTCAAAGGCAAATATCATGCCTTGACAGCGCAAATGCTTGATTGGCAGGTTAGTGAGCGCTTGCATTTTGTCAATGATGTCAGCGGATTTCTCGAGATTTTTTTGCAGCACATTATCTGACTCAAATATCGCCAAAGTCGCCAATGCGGCGCTGCATGCCAGTGGGTTACCTGTATAGCTGTGGCTATGCAAAAAGCCGCGCAGCGTGCTGTCATCGTAAAAAACCTGATAAATATCGTCTGTTGTAAGCACCGCAGATAACGGCAAATAACCGCCGGTAATCCCTTTGGATAAACAAATAAAATCCGGCTGAATGTTTCCCTGCTCACACGCAAACATCGTTCCGGTACGGCCAAACCCCACCGCGATTTCATCCGCGATTAAATGCACCGCATATTTCGTGCAAATTTCACGCGCTTTAGCCAAATACACAGGGTGATACAACCCCATGCCCGCCGCACACTGCACCAGCGGCTCAATGATAAATGCCGCCAATTCTGCATGATGTTGAGCCACATACAGCTCCAACTGCGCTGCACAACGCAATGCAAAATCTTCTGCACTTTCATCCGCCTCTGCCAACCTGAAATCCGGGCTGGGCATTTGTGCAGACTGCATCAACAACGGGGCGTAGGTGTCCTTAAAAATTGCCACATCAGTCACACCTAGTGCACCCAATGTCTCACCGTGGTAACTATTTTGCAGGCTGATAAATTTTGTTTTATTGGGTTTGCCTGGGGTTCCAGAATGTAGGTTGCGCCAATAATGAAAACTCATCTTGAGTGCAATTTCTGTCGCGCTCGCGCCATCACTCGCGTAGAACGCATGCCCCAACCCTGTGAGCTTGGCTAGTTTCTCGGATAACTCAATCACAGGCTCATGTGTAAACCCTGCCAGCATCACGTGTTCCAGCGTATCAAGCTGCTGCTTGATAGCCGCTTTAATACGCGGATTATTATGTCCAAACAGATTGACCCACCATGAGCTCACAGCATCTAGATACTGCTTGCCATCAGCGTCATACAGCCAGACACCCTCGCCTTTTTTGATAGGGATTAGCGGAAAAATTTCGTGCTGTTTCATCTGCGTGCAGGGGTGCCATACAGATTGCAGACTGCGGGTCAATAAACTTCGGTTGGTCATGGCTAAATTGTACGACGTTTTTAACACCGGTATAAATCAAATATCGTCATAAGCACTTGTTTAGTCTAAAATTCAACCTCATTCAAACACCCTTCGCTTTCCATGCAAAAAACTCGCCGCCATATTGAACTGCTCGCCCCCGCCAGAAATGCCGATTTTGGCATTGAGGCCATCAACCATGGTGCGGATGCGGTATACATTGGCGGACCAGCGTTTGGTGCGCGCGCCAAAGCCCCCAACACGGTCGCTGATATTGCACGTTTAGTGAAACACGCACATCGCTACCATGCTGAGGTGTTTGTTGCACTCAACACCATTTTTCATGATAACGAATTAGCAGGCGCTCGTGAGTTAGCGCAACAACTTTATGAGGCTGAAGTTGACGCACTCATCGTGCAAGATATGGGCTTACTTGAGTTGGATTTACCGCCAATCCAGCTACACGCCAGTACACAGACCGATATTCGCACCGTAGAAAAAGCTGTATTTCTGGATCAAGTCGGCTTTTCGCAAATCGTTTTGGCACGCGAACTGGATTTGAACACAGTTAAAAAAATTGCGGACGCGACTTCATGTAATCTGGAATTTTTTATTCACGGCGCGCTTTGTGTCGCCTTTAGCGGTCAGTGTTTTATCAGCCACGCACACACAGGCCGCAGTGCCAATCGCGGCGAGTGCTCGCAAGAATGTCGATTGCCTTTCACTTTAGAAGACCAAAAGGGTCGCATCATCGGTAAAGACAAACACTTTTTATCGATGAAGGATAATGACCAGAGCACCAACTTACGCGCACTCATTCAGGCTGGTGTCAGTTCTTTCAAAATTGAAGGCCGCTATAAAGATTTGTCTTACGTAAAAAATGCTACCGCACATTATCGCGAGCTATTGGATGAAATCCTGAACGACATGCCAGAGCTGGCAAAATCATCCTCAGGCAATTGCACTTACAGCTTCACCCCTCAACCTGAAAAAACCTTCAACCGCAGTGCGACCGATTATTTTGTAAACGGCCGCCAAGCCAATATCGGCGCGTTTGATACGCCCAAGTTTTCAGGTGAAGAGTTAGGTAAAGTCAACAAAGTAGGTAAGGATTTTTTTGAAGTAGAAACCAGTATCGAGTTGCATAATGGCGATGGCGTGTGCTTTTTTGATGTACACAAAGAACTGGTAGGTTTACGTGTGAACACGGCAGAAGGCAAACGGCTGTACCCGAATGAAATGCCAGCAGACATGCGTCGTGGCATGACGGTTTTTAGAAACCGTGACCACGCCTTCATGCGCCTGCTGGAAAAAGATTCGACACAGCGCAAAATTCCTGTGAATATGGTTTTTTATGAAACACCTGATGGATTTGCACTCGGCGTGACGGACGACGATGATTTTAGCGCAACGGCGATATGCACAACTGAAAAACAAGTCGCACAGAATCTGGAAAAAGCTGAAAGCAGCTTGCGTGAAAACCTGAACAAATTGGGCGGCACGGATTTTATTGCGAACAATATCAAACTGGACATCACGCAGATGTGGTTCGCACCGGCTTCTATCATCAATGGTTTGAGACGTGATGCGATTGAGCAATTACAGCAGAGCCGCGACTTGGGCTATCAACGCCCGGCACGCCGCAAGGCCGCTGAACCAGCGGCTATCTACCCGGAAGATACCTTAAGTTATCTCGCCAATGTCTATAACAAAAAAGCACACGCTTTTTATCAGAAACACGGCGTAAAAATCATTGCCAAAGCGTATGAAGCAAATGAAGAGTTAGGCGAAGTACCGGTAATGATTACCAAACACTGCCTGCGCTTTAGCCATGGCCTATGCCCGAAAGAGGCCAAAGGCGTGATTGGCGTGCAAGGTACGGTCACTGCGGAGCCCATGACTCTCATCAGCGGTAACGACCGTTACACGCTTAGGTTTGACTGTAAACCTTGCGAAATGCACGTCATGGGCAAGATACGCAAACCGGTACTGCAAATGGTGCAGCCTCAGCCAGTGCAGTTTCATGCAAAACGGCCTTAGGGAAACTCATTAGGCTTTTTTAACGAACTCCGATTTCAATTTCATCGCGCCAATACCGTCAATTTTACAGTCGATATCGTGGTCGCCGTCCACCAAACGAATGTTCTTAACTTTGGTGCCCACTTTAACCACCAGTGAGGAGCCTTTTACTTTCAAGTCTTTAATCACGGTGATGGTATCGCCATCCTGCAATATATTGCCGTTAGAATCTTTCACGACTTTCACTTCTTCTGCACCTTCAGTCGCACCGTTTTTAGACCACTCATGTGCGCACTCAGGGCAGATATACAGATCACCGTCTTCATAGGTGTATTCTGAATGGCACTGGGGGCATGGAGGGAGTTGGGACATGGTAACTTTCAGAAAAGTTTATAGTGTAATTGTCATTAGCCATATTTAAAATGTTAATGCCCAACAGAGCATAAGGTGTTTATGTAAATTTTTCTAGCAATTTATCTGGAAAATAGCACAAAGAATCGTCAACTCATTTGCATCCCCTCTTGAAAATACTACAAATACCCCCATAACTAGCACTCTAATGGTTTGAGTGCTAAAATGCGTTCGCTCTGCATGGCAACAATTTAAGCCATGTGCAATACACAAAGCTTTATCAAATTAGTTTTGCTTTACATCCAAGCTCAATACGGCTTGGGTGATTGATGATTGTTATTATTTTTTGGAGAAACTGTATGAAAATTCGTCCTTTACACGATCGCGTAATCGTAAAACGCTCAGAAGAAGAGCGCACTACCGCTTCCGGTATCGTGATTCCAGATTCAGCTACTGAAAAACCTGACCAGGGCGTTGTGCAAGCCGTTGGGAATGGCAAAAAAGATGATAGCGGCAAATCTATTCCGCTTGACGTTAAAGTAGGCGACAAAGTGCTATTCGGCAAATACGCTGGCCAAACCGTAAAAGTAGACGGTGAAGAGTTACTCGTTATGCGCGAAGAAGACATCATGGCGATTGTTGAATAATTTCAACAGAAAATACAGTTGAGTAAACAACATACTTAAAAGTCAGCCACAGAGAGCACAGAGTTCACCGAGAAAATCTTTGAAACTAGCTTCTGTGGTGTTACGAAATATAAAATAATTTTAATTTTGCCCAATAGCACTAGGTATCACAGTAACACTCTGTGCCCTCTGTGCCCTCTGTGGCTAAAAAAATAGGAGCAATTAACATGGCAGCAAAAGACGTAAGATTCGGCGACGAAGTCCGCCAAAAAATGACCAATGGCGTGAATGTTCTCGCTAATGCTGTAAAAGTAACACTAGGCCCTAAAGGTCGTAACGTAGTATTAGAGCGCTCATTTGGCGCACCAACCATTACTAAAGATGGTGTTTCAGTGGCTAAAGAAATCGAACTAAAAGATAAGTTCGAAAACATGGGCGCACAAATGGTGAAAGAAGTGGCTTCTAAAACTTCTGACATCGCTGGTGACGGCACAACAACGGCTACCGTTTTAGCACAAGCCATCATCCGTGAAGGCATGAAATCTGTTGCTGCCGGCATGAACCCAATGGACTTGAAACGCGGCATTGATAAAGCAGTTACTGCAGCCGTTGCTGACTTAAAAGCACAATCAAAACCATGTGTCACCAGCAAAGAAATCGCTCAAGTTGGTTCTATTTCAGCGAACTCCGACACCTCTATCGGCCAAATCATTGCTGATGCAATGGACAAAGTAGGTAAAGAAGGTGTGATTACCGTTGAAGACGGTTCAGGCTTGGAAAGCGAATTAGACGTAGTTGAAGGCATGCAGTTTGACCGTGGTTACTTGTCACCCTACTTCATCAACAACCAAGAGCGTCAAATCGCTTTGATGGATAACCCATTCGTGTTGTTGCACGACAAAAAAATCTCAAACATCCGTGATTTGTTACCAACTTTAGAGCAAGTAGCTAAAGCTGGTCGCCCATTGTTGATTATTGCTGAAGACGTTGATGGCGAAGCGCTGGCAACTTTGGTGGTGAACAACATTCGCGGCATCTTGAAAACTGTTGCTGTTAAAGCGCCAGGCTTCGGTGACCGTCGTAAAGCCATGCTGGAAGATATTGCCATCTTGACTGGCGGCACAGTGATTGCTGAAGAAGTTGGCTTGAAACTTGAAAACGTGAAACTGGAAGACTTGGGTCAAGCTAAACGTATCGAAGTCGGTAAAGAAAATACCATCATCATTGATGGTCACGGTGTTGAAGCAACCATCAAATCACGCATTGCTCAAATCAAAACTCAAATCGAGGAAGCAACCAGTGATTACGACCGCGAAAAACTGCAAGAACGCGTAGCTAAATTGGCGGGCGGTGTTGCAGTGATTAAAGTCGGCGCAACCACTGAAATCGAAATGAAAGAGAAAAAAGCACGTGTTGAAGATGCATTACATGCAACTCGTGCGGCAGTTGAAGAAGGTATCGTTGCTGGTGGTGGCGTTGCATTAATTCGTGCGCGTGACGCAATCGCTAAAGTAAAAGGCGATAACTTGGATCAAGAAGCCGGGATCAAAATCGTACTGCGCGCTGTTGAAGAGCCATTACGTCAAATCACTGCCAATGCAGGCGTTGAGCCTTCAGTCGTAGTGAACAACGTAGCAGCCGGCAAAGGCAACTACGGCTACAATGCAGCCAATGAAACCTATGGCGACATGGTTGAAATGGGTGTGCTGGATCCAACTAAAGTAACACGATCAGCATTGCAGAATGCAGCTTCAGTAGCCGGCTTGATGCTGACAACTGACTGTATGGTAGCAGAACTGCCTAAAGACGATGCTCCAGCAATGGGTGGCGACATGGGTGGGATGGGTGGCATGGGCGGCATGATGTAAAAATAAAATGTAAAACGGTTACGCTCGTGAATTAGCGCTCGCAACTGTTTTCAATACAACTTTTGCAGGCTTTATGCCTGCAAATAAAACAAAAAGCCTCGCAAATGCGGGGCTTTTTGTTATGGTGACCGATAATTCCAACGCAAAGCCATTCCCAATCAAAATGCTTGGTTAGCAGTCATGCTAAAATAACAGCCATGAGTCACCAACCACACCATGCCTCGACACAAGATCCACTTTTAGCCGGGCTTAACAATAAACAACTGGAAGCAGTCACACTGCCGCAACAATCTGCGCTCATTTTAGCCGGCGCCGGTAGCGGGAAAACGCGCGTACTCACGGCACGTATCGCCTGGCTGATTCAAACAGAACAAGTGTCGCCAACAGGTTTGTTGGCCGTGACATTTACTAATAAAGCTGCAAAAGAGATGCTCACCCGCATCACAGCGTCTCTGCCAATTAACACTCGCGGCATGTGGGTTGGCACATTCCATGGTCTTTGCAACCGTCTGTTACGTGCGCATTACCGTGAGGCCGGGCTACCCGCAAGTTTTCAGATTTTAGATATTGCAGACCAGCTTTCCGTCATTAAACGTTTGATGAAACTGTTAAATGTAGATGATGAAAAGTTTCCGCCCAAGCAGGTGCAGAATTATATCAATGGCTGCAAAGATGAAGGTTTGCGTGCGCATGCCGTCGATGCCTACGACCCGCACTCGCAAAAACTGCGTGAAATTTTTGAAGAATACGATAAGCAATGTCAGCGTGATGGCGTAGCTGACTTTGCCGAACTGTTACTGCGCTGTTACGAGTTACTCGAACGCAACACCAATATCCGCCAACACTACCAAAGCCGTTTTAGGTACATTCTGGTAGATGAGTTTCAGGATACGAATCGCCTGCAATATCAGTGGCTGAAACTGCTGGCTGGTAAAGATAACTGCATGTTTGCAGTGGGTGATGACGACCAATCTATTTATGGCTTCCGCGGCGCACGCGTGGGCAATATGCGCGACTTCGAAACTGACTTTCACATTCAAACCATTGTTAAACTGGAAGAAAACTATCGTTCACACAGCAACATTCTGGATGCTGCCAACGCGATTATTTCGCACAATAAAAATCGCCTAGGCAAAAACTTATGGACAAGCGCCGGCGCAGGTGAACCTGTGCGCATTTACCAAGCCTACAACGATAATGACGAGGCGCAGTTCATTGTTGATGAAATAAAAATGTTGCATGCCGAAGGCATGGGATTAAGTGAAATCGCCCTGCTCTACCGTTCAAACGCGCAATCGCGCGTGTTGGAGCATGCACTGTTTTCAGCCAATTTACCTTATCGGGTTTATGGTGGATTACGCTTTTTTGAACGCGCCGAGATTAAGCACGCGCTGGCCTATATGCGCCTGATTGCGAATGCTAACGACGACACGGCATTACTGCGTGTGATTAACTTCCCTACACGCGGCATCGGTGCACGTAGCCTAGAGCAATTGCAGGAAGCCGCCCGCGCTGCGAATTGTAGCCTGTGGCAGGCAGCATCCAGCAGCCTGAAGACAGAGGACAGCGGGCAGAAAAAAGGTATTCCGGCATTTGTAGCCTTAATTCGTGCAATGGTCAATCAAGCATACGGAATTAAGTTATCAGAATTAGTGGAATTAGCCATCACTATGTCTGGCTTAATGGCGCATTACGAGAGTGAAAAAGAAGGCGAAGACCGCATAGAAAACTTGAAAGAATTAGTCACGGCGGCGGTGTCATTTGCAAATCAGGATTTTGGCAACCACAACAATGTGGATGGCGAAACCGAGCAGGATCTGCTCACACAGTTTTTAAGCCACGCCAGCCTAGAGGCAGGCGAACATCAGGCCGATGTTGGGCGTGAAGCGTTGCAACTCATGACGGTACATGCCTCAAAAGGCCTGGAATTTAAAACAGTATTCATCAGCGGCTTGGAAGAAGGTTTATGCCCACATGAGCAAAGTGCTTATGAGGCCAGCGGTTTGGAAGAAGAGCGTCGGCTAATGTATGTGGCGGTGACACGCGCCAGACAGCGCCTATACCTCAGCCATGCGCAAAGCCGCATGCTGCATGGTCAGGTGCGCTATGGCATTCCATCACGCTTTCTGGATGAAATCCCGGATGAATTACTCAAGCACTTGAATAGCAAACCCGTCGTAAAATCCGGCAGCAATCGTGATTACAGCGAACTACCCGCCATGATGAGCAAGCAGCAGAGCAGTGGCCAGAAAAATGCCATGCCATGGAAAATCGGCCAACAGGTTGCACATGCTAAATTTGGCAATGGCGTAGTGGTTAGCTACGAAGGTAATGCCAATGACATGCGCGTACAGGTGAATTTTGGACGTGAAGGATTGAAGTGGTTAGCGTTGGAGTTTGCAAAGCTCAACCCCATTTAGAAGCTCGACCAAATCTTAACCCCAAATTTAAAAACTTGATTTAGATTGTAGCTTCAGGCTGGACGATACTGAAAACATCTATATAGCTGGTGTATAAGCTTATCATCATGATTGGAGCCACCGCCAAAATAACAATACCGATGAAGAACACCTGAAAAACTGCTGGTAAAAACCCGATTAAAATAATTAACGGCAGTAGCAACACCATAAAGATTAAACCATAGAATAAGAATGGCAGCATATTCTTTAAACACGCAACAAAACTTAATTTCATTGCGTCCACAGCCATCATGTTATGTAACCCAACCAATACTGGTGCATACCAATAAGCCATCAGAATCGGCATCACGAAAAGCATCGCCACTAAAATAGGTAGCATCATTTCACTGGCTTGCTCTGGGCTCAAACCCCTGCCCTGCACCAGTAGTTCGATGGCTTCTTTATCAAGCGCCAGCACTACAAAAACCGCAATTACCAGCAAACTCACCATGTAAATGCCACCCACTGCAATGAGTTGCGCGGTGTTTTTCTTAAAACCCTCAAACAAGTGATTGATTTCCAAATCCTGATGACGGGTTAGCGCCCGGCAACCCCACATCATTCCTGCTGCAAATACCGGGGCTAACAGCGTACTCACAACAGAGCCCACAACCGGCAATAATGAAACAGGAATCATGATTGCCAAATAAATCACTAGCAAAATAATCCACATGGCAGGATTAGCCTTAAATAGATTAAAACCACTCACGATCCACAACCACGCGTTGCCTGCTGGCACCTGCTTAATGGTTAATACTTGATTTTGTAAGTTTTCTGCCATGATGTTTAATCTTTCATTGTTGGCTGTGATCGAGAGTAATAATTGATGGCTAAATATCAGCGCAACTCAGCGCGTAATTTAAGTATGTTTTTAAAATGATCAGGGTCTTTTGCGTGCGTTAACTCACCCGCTTGCGGATAAATTTGATCATGCAAACGCGATAACCAAAAACGTAAAGCAGCAATACGCAACAAACCATGCCAAGCCGCCTGTTCAGCCGAATTAAATGGTCGCACTGCCTGGTAGGCTTGCAACATCGCATTTAATTTCGGCACCTCCAGACTACCGTCAGCATTTACACACCAATCATTCACGGCAATGGCTAAATCATAAGCCAACACATCTTCGCAAGCATAGTAAAAATCGATTAAGCCGCCAATTGCATTGCCATCAAACAACACATTATCGCGGAATAAATCTGCATGAATCACGCCTCTTGGCAATAGCGAAGTGTCGAATGTTGTTTGAAATGCCAATGTCGCTGTTAGCAACTGCTGATCATCGGGGGACAGATGCGGCATCACTTTATGTGCAGTTTGGGTGCGCCACTCGGCATCGCGTGGATTGCGATGCGTTGACTGTGCTGCAAATGACTGCCCGGCCATATGCATTTTTGCCAACACCGCGCCAACTTCTGCACAATGCGTCACGCCAGGCACTGAAATATCCTGACCTTTTAAGCAGCTGATGAGCACCGCCGGCTTGTCATTAAGCATGTGTAAACTTACGCCGGATTGGCTACAAATCGGCTTGGGGCAGGGCACGCCATGTGTGGCGAGATGGCTCATTAAATCAATAAAATAAGGCAGCTCGTCCATCGTATTGTGTTCAAACAAAGTGAGCACATATCGACCTTGCGTTGTGGTCACAAAATAATTGGTATTGGTAATGCCGGAAGAAATGCCTTTTAATTCAACGAGCTCACCTATTGCGTAATCTTGCAACCAAACTTGTAATTGTTGAATGCTAACGGAGGTAAATACAGACATAAATTGAAATAATTAAATTGGGAGATTAAAGAGAGTGAAACAAAAATTGAAGCTTAAGGCAACACTGATTTATTTGTCACACCAGCGTGACCGTAAAGGTTATCACCGCAGAATATATCTGCTAAAGCAGATTGTTCATGCGAGAAAAGCCGGTGTCTAGTGTCTTGACTTTTCTGGATTCCGGCTTTGCGAGCATTCACTTCGTGAATTGCCTGCTTAAACCACTTCGCCGGAATGACGCATATGGAATAAATCAATGCTTCCTTAATTATTGAAAGAGGGCGCACCCTCTTTGTTTATATTCAAAACGCTATCCTAAAATCTGAATATCGTCCATTTTGGAATAATTAACGGCGGCGTTGGGCCATCGTTTATCCAGCTGCCATCTTGATCTTCTTTATGCAGATAGTAAGGCACGCCATGTGCCGGGGTAATTTTCATCATATAAAGCTGACCATTGATACGATACTCTTCTATGGTTTCACCCTCTTTTTTAATAATGGTGATTTGTGGCTCATCAGGATTATCATCGTTACTAATCGTTGGTGGAGGCACTTCTTCTAACGGCTGCAAGTCCGCTGGCGCTGCTTTTTTTGCAGAGGGTTCCTGTGCTTGCACAAATAAAGGCATCACCATGAGCGCCATCAACCACACGCCCACGTGCTTCCAGCTCTTATTATCACTTTTACGCATACTTGAACACCTACCTTTACTGTAAATCTCACTCACGATTCATTCTATCAAATTACACACCATATAACGCTATTCATTACAAATAAAGCTGAACTCGCTCTTCATCTTGAGACAGCTTGAATCCTCTGGCTTCATAATGCTTAAATATCGCAGCAACAATCATTTCCGGATCATCAATCATCTGAATTAAATCAAGGTCGCTTGCCAAGATCATTTCCTCATTGACCAGCGTGGTTTTAATCCACTCTACTAATCCGCGCCAAAATGGCTCACACACCAAAATAATAGGGATTTTTAATGTTTTTCCCGTTTGCACTAACGTAATGGCTTCCATCAACTCATCCAGCGTACCAAACCCTCCCGGCATCACAACATAAGCACTTGCATATTTAACAAACATCACTTTACGCATAAAGAAATGCTTAAAATTCTGACTGATATCCTGGTACGAATTCGCGGTCTGCTCATGCGGCAACTCAATATTGAGACCAACACTAGGCGACTTCCCAGCGTAAGCACCTTTATTGGCGGCCTCCATGATGCCAGGGCCTCCACCGGAGATGACGGCAAAACCCGCGTCTGATAACCGTCTGGCAATATCTACGGTCATTTGGTAATAAGGACTACTGGGCTGAGTACGTGCGCTACCAAAAATTGAAACTGCTGGGGTAATTTCTTTAAGGCGCTCTGTGGCATCCACAAATTCTGCCATAATCTTGAATGCATGCCATGATTCATACCCGGTGTGGTGCATCCCCTGCACATCGGGATCAGTGATATTTGGATTTTTTTTTGCAACAGACATAATTTTAGGTGTCCCCAATATATGAAAACGTTGTTATTAGTGGATGGCTCATCCTACCTCTATCGTGCCTTTCACGCCATGCCTGATTTGAGAAACCGCCAAAATGAGCCTACAGGCGCCATTCAAGGCGTACTCAACATGTTACGACGTTTGCACAAAGATTACCCTGCTGATTATAGCGCGTGTATCTTTGATGCAAAAGGTAAAACCTTTAGAGACGACATTTATGCTGAATATAAAGCGAATCGCGCTTCTATGCCAGATGATTTGCGTAGCCAAGTCGCCCCACTGTATGAAGCCATTAAGGCAATGGGCTGGCCACTGATTGTAGAAGATGGCGTAGAAGCTGACGATGTCATTGGCGCGCTGGCCAAACAAGCTGAACGTGAAGGTATGCGCGTCATTATCTCCACCGGTGACAAAGATATTTCGCAACTGGTCAATGAACACGTAACCGTCATCAATACCATGCGGGATGCCTTTAGAAAAACAGATGAAGTGCTGGACATGGCTGGCGTTGAAAATAAATTTGGCATACCGCCAAACCTGATGGTGGATTACCTGATTTTAATTGGCGACACTTCCGACAACGTGCCAGGTGTAGAAAAAGTCGGCCCCAAAACCGCAGTAAAATGGTTAAAGCAATACGGTTCACTGGAAAACATCGTCGCCAATGCTAATGAAATTACAGGCGTGGTGGGTGAAAACTTACGCAAAGCCCTGCCTTGGCTACCAACCGCGCGTGAACTCATTACCATCCGCTGCGATGTCGGCATTCAGGAAAATCTTGCCGACTTGGCGCCACAATCGCCTGATAAAATTAAACTCGCAGAACTTTTTGATCGCTTTGATTTCAAAAGCTGGCGCCGCGAACTGGATAACATGCCAGACTCCGTTCGTGGACAATCCACGCACACAGAAGACATATTCACTGCGCCGCAATATACAGCGAATACCTCACGCAACTATGAAACGATATTAAGCCATGTCCAGCTGGATATTTGGCTTGGCAAGTTAAGTTCGGCAGCATTGGTGTGCTTTGATACCGAAACCACCTCGCTTGACCCGATGACAGCTAAAATCGTTGGCATGTCATTCAGTGTGGAAGCTGGACACGCCGCTTACTTGCCACTGAAGCATGATTATTTTGACGCGCCAGACCAGCTCAATTTTGCTGACACTCTTGCAAAAATCAAGCCAATTTTAGAGAACCCCACCATTAAAAAAGTTGGGCAAAACCTCAAATATGACCAGCATGTGCTGGCGAACCACGGCATTGCATTAAACGGCATTGCACACGACACCTTATTGCAATCTTACGTGTTTGAATCGCACAAAACGCATGGCATGGACGCTTTGAGCGAGCGGCATTTAGGCATTAAAACCATTACGTTTGAAGAGGTTGCGGGCAAAGGTGCCAAGCAGGTTGGCTTTAATCAGGTAACGGTAGAAGTTGCCGCCGAATATGCCGCTGAAGACGCAGATATCACTTTGCAGCTGCATCAGGCCATGTACCCGCAAATCGCGGCTGACGCCAAATTGGATTACATTTACAAGCAGATTGAAATGCCGGTTTCTGGCATTCTATTCACCATTGAACGTCATGGCGTGTTGATTGATGCCAATATGCTCAACGCGCAAAGTAACGAAATTGGCTTAAAGCTGGTCGCGCTGGAAAATCAAGCCTATGAACTGGCAGGACAACCCTTTAATTTAAGCTCACCTAAACAACTGCAAGAAATTTTATTCGGCAAGCTGGGCATTAAACCCCTTAAAAAAACGCCGAGCGGCACACCGTCAACGGATGAAGACGTATTGCAGGAGTTGGCACTGGATTACCCATTACCTAAAGTGCTGCTGGAATACCGCAGCCTGGCAAAATTAAAATCCACTTATACAGATAAACTGCCGCGCATGATTAACCCCGCCACCGGACGCGTACACACCAGCTACAATCAGGCAGTGGCCATTACCGGCCGCCTCGCCAGCTCAGACCCCAATTTACAAAACATCCCCGTCAGAACTCAAGAAGGTCGCCGCATTCGCGAGGCATTTATTGCGCCCAAAGGCAGTCTCATTGTCTCTGCCGACTACTCACAAATCGAACTACGCATTATGGCGCACTTGTCGCAAGACGATGGCATGCTCACAGCATTTGCCAATAATGAGGATATTCACCGCGCAACTGCCGCTGAGATTTTTGGTATTGAACGTGAAAATGTAGATAACGAACAACGCCGCTATGCCAAGGTCATCAATTTCGGTCTTATCTACGGCATGAGTGCATTTGGACTCGCACAGAATCTCAATATCGAACGCGGCGCGGCACAGAGCTATATCGAACGCTACTTCGCGCGCTACCCGGGGGTACGTGAATACATGCAAAACACGCGTGAAATCGCCAAACAAAAAGGCTATGTCGAAACCTACTTTGGCCGCAGGCTCTGGGTGCCGGAAATCAACAGTAGCAACGGCATGCGTCGTGCGAGTGCAGAGCGTGCCGCCATCAACGCGCCCATGCAAGGCACCGCGGCTGATCTGATAAAACTTGCCATGATTGCGGTAGATCAATGGTTACGTGATGAAAAGCTGCACACCAAACTTATTATGCAAGTACACGATGAACTCGTGCTGGAAGTACCTGAATATGAACTAGAGTTAGTGAAAATCACACTACCAACACTCATGCAAAATGTGGCGAAACTAGATGTGCCGTTGCTGGCAGAGGTCGGGGTAGGACATAATTGGGAAAGTGCACACTAAGCATCTGAGTAATCCATTTTTAGGTTTTCTCAAGTTTAGGTTTTCTCAAGCCTCGATTGCGTATAAAATGAGCAACTTTCGCGTCAACTAAAACCAAGCTAGAATCCAACTCTGTGAAAATAGGTCCGCATCTCTTAAAAAACAATCTGGTTGTCGCGCCCATGGCTGGCGTGACAGACCGACCTTTCCGCCAGCTTTGCAAAAAAATGGGCGCGGGCTTGGCTGTTTCCGAGATGGTCACCTCTAATTCCCTACTTTACGGTAGCGAGAAAACGCGCCGTCGTGCAAATCATGAAGGTGAAGTAGACCCGATTTCCGTACAGATTGCGGGCGCCGACCCGAAAATGATGGCAGAAGCGGCAAAACACAACGTAGATAACGGCGCGCAGATTATTGACATCAACATGGGCTGTCCGGCTAAAAAGATCTGTAATGTGATGGCGGGTTCTGCATTGCTCAAAGATGAGCCGCTGGTCGCACAAATTCTTAAAGCGGTTGTCGCCGCGGTGGATGTACCTGTCACCTTGAAAATTCGTACTGGCTGGGATAAGCAAAACCGCAACGCCATACAAATTGCAAAAATGGCAGAGGACCTCGGCGTGCAAGCGCTTGCCATGCATGGTCGCACCCGCGCCTGTGCCTATATGGGCGCAGCCGAGTACGACACCATTGCCGCCGTTAAGCAAGCCATCAACATCCCCTTGATTGCGAACGGCGACATTACCACCCCGGAAAAAGCTAAATTCGTACTGGATTACACGGGCGCCGATGCGGTTATGATTGGGCGCGCGGCGCAAGGCAGGCCGTGGATTTTCCGTGAAATTGAACATTACCTGACCACGGGCACACATTTATTGCCGCCTACCGTAGATGAAATCCATGCTGTCATGCTTGAGCATCTGCATGATTTATACGATTTTTATGGCGACTTAACCGGCATGCGCATGGCACGCAAGCACATTTCTTGGTACACCAAAGGCTTAGCCGGCTCTGCGCATTTCCGCCACAATATGAATACGTTGCAAACGATAGAATTGCAATTGCAGGCCATCAGCGACTTTTTTATTGAGCTAAAAACCAAAAATGAGCGCTTGGTTTATATTGATCATGACGCAGAATACGCTATAAACGATACCCCAGAAGCACTAGCAGCCTAAATCCTTATGTCAGAAAATTGTAAATTAAGCCAAGCAGTTAAAGAGTCGCTAGACGATTACTTCACTCACTTGGACGGCGAGCCACCTCATGCGATTTACGACATGGTACTGGGTTGTGTGGAAAGGCCCTTATTAAAATACATCATGCTTAAAGTCGGTGGCAATCAAAGTAAAGCTGCTGAAATCTTAAGTATCAACCGCAATACGTTGCGCAAGAAACTTCAGCAATACAACATCGAATAAGTGTAAAACAATCTACTCATGCTCACTTTGTTTTACTTAAATTAAAACACTTTCTTTGATTATTTAATTTATTTCATAATCAAAGGATAACAAGGCGGCAAGGATTGAAGTGTTGAAGATAGTACATTAAGTACGGCGAGGCACTGAAAGACGAAGCCAACGCAGTAATCATTTGCATTATGGAATAAATTTATGGCAACTATTAAACGTGCGCTTATCAGCGTTTCTGACAAAACCGGCATCATCGACTTTGCAAAAAATCTTAGCGGTTTGGGCATTGAAATCTTATCCACTGGCGGTACCGCTAAACTGTTCCGTGACAACAATATCCCCGTCATCGAGGTCAGCGACTACACCGGCTTTCCTGAAATGCTGGATGGTCGCGTAAAAACACTGCACCCGAAAGTGCATGGCGGCATTTTAGGCCGCCGTGATGTGCCAGAACATGTATCTGCCATGCAAGCGCAAGGCATTCCTAACATTGATATGGTCGTTGTCAACCTATACCCGTTTGAAGCCACGGTGGCCAACCCGGATTGCACACTGGAAGACGCAATTGAAAATATCGACATTGGTGGCCCCGCCATGGTGCGCTCAGCTGCAAAAAACTGGAAAGATGTCGCGGTATTGACTGATGCCAGCCAATACGCGAACGTGCTCAAAGAGCTGCAAAGTACAGGTGGCGCGCTTACAGAAGCCACCACCTTCACACTGTCTGTCGCTGCATTCAACCGTGTATCGCAATACGATGCCGCCATTAGCAACTATTTATCTGCGATTGATTACTCTGCCAGCATTTCAGCCAGCCAGCCTGTATTAAGCGCATTCCCGGCACAGAGCAACACCAATTTCATTAAAGTTCAGGATCTACGTTACGGCGAGAACCCGCATCAAAGCGCAGCGTTCTACCGCGACCTGAATCCAGCACCGGGCTCATTGGTGACTGCGCAACAATTGCAAGGTAAAGAATTAAGCTATAACAATATTGCCGATGCTGATGCGGCTTGGGAAGCAGTAAAAAGCTTTGATTCCACAACCTGTGTCATTGTAAAACACGCCAACCCTTGCGGGGTTGCGTTGGGTAAAGATGCGCTTGAAGCTTACAGTAAGGCATTTCAAACCGACCCGACTTCAGCTTTCGGCGGCATTATCGCTTTCAATACAACGCTGGACAAAGCCGCTGCCGAAGCCGTCAGCAAACAATTCGTAGAGGTTTTGATTGCGCCTGACTACACAGCGGAAGCACTGGAGATATTCAAAGCCAAAGCGAATGTTCGTGTACTTAAAATAGCCCTGCCAAAAGGCGGTGCAACCCCTTGGGAACAAGGTCGAAACTCACATGACACCAAGCGCATTGGTTCTGGCTTGCTGATTCAAACCGCAGATAACCATGAAATCAGCGAGAATGATTTAAAAATCGTCAGCAAAAAACAACCAACACCTGAACAGTTACAAGACATGCTATTTGCCTGGCGCGTAGCAAAATATGTTAAATCCAACGCCATCGTGTTCTGCGGCAACAGCATGACACTGGGCGTAGGCGCAGGTCAAATGAGCCGTGTGGATAGCACAAAAATTGCGGTGATTAAAGCGCAAAATGCCGGCTTAACACTGAAAAATTCAGTCGTTGCCTCTGATGCATTCTTCCCGTTTCGCGATGGCATTGATGTACTGGCGGAAGCTGGCGCTGCCTGTGTGATTCACCCGGGCGGCAGTATGCGTGATGAAGAAGTGATTGCCGCAGCTGACGAGCATGGCTTGGTGATGGTGGTAACTGGTGTAAGGCATTTTAGACATTAAATGACTAGCCTCATCGAAATAAAGCCAAGCATTCAAGTAGCACGTAATCAGCGTGTGTTGTTATCCTCTGATTTAGCTGTGCTTTATGGCATTATCCCAAAGGTGTTAATACAAGCGGTAAAGCGTAATCCACTACGATTCCCAAATGACTTTATGTTTCAACTCACTTCTGATGAGTGGTTAAGTTTGAAGTCACAAATTGTGACTTCAAACGAAAAAATCGCTAAACGTGGTGGTGCAAGGACACCACCCTATGCCTTTACAGAGCAAGGTGTAGCAATGCTCTCCAGCGTTCTTAATAGTGAACGCGCCATTAACGTGAAAGTAATGAATTTATGAAAATTTTAGTTATCGGTAGCGGTGGTCGTGAACATGCCCTCGCTTGGAAAGTCACTCATAACAAAGAAGTAAGCCGCGTCTATGTTGCACCTGGCAATGCGGGCACCGCAATCGATCCGGACATGGTGAATGTGCCGATTACAGCAGTGGATGATTTGGTAAAATTTGCACAAGATGAGCAAATTCACCTCACCATTGTTGGTCCTGAAGCGCCGCTATCTCAAGGAGTGGTCGATGCCTTTCGCAAGGCAGGCCTGAAAATCTTTGGCCCGACCAAAGCCGCTGCGCAATTGGAATCTTCAAAAGATTTTGCCAAAGCGTTCATGGTGCGCCATAACATTCCTACCGCTGCTTATGCCACTTTTACCGACGCTAAATTAGCCCATGACTATGTCACCCAACAAGGCGCGCCGATAGTGATTAAAGCCGACGGCTTAGCCGCTGGCAAGGGCGTTGTTGTCGCGATGGATGATGGCGAAGCACACGCGGCGATTGACGCCATGCTGGCTGATAATAAACTGGGGGCTGCAGGCGCACGTGTGGTGATTGAAGAGTTTCTGCAAGGTGAAGAAGCAAGTTTTATGGTCATGGTAGATGGCAAAAATATCCTGGCACTCGCCACCAGCCAAGACCACAAACGCTTATTGGACGCCGACCTTGGCCCCAACACGGGTGGCATGGGTGCCTACTCACCTGCGCCTGTCGTAACCCCCACGATTCACGCCAAAGTGATGCGTGAAATTATTAAGCCAACCGTTGAAGGTATGGCGAAAGATGGTATTCCCTACACTGGCTTTTTATATGCAGGCTTAATGATCAGCCCGAATGGCGATGTCAAAACCTTGGAATTTAACTGCCGCATGGGTGACCCTGAAACACAACCCATCATGATGCGCCTAAAAAGCGATCTGGTTGCGCTCATGGAGCATGCTGTAGATGGCACGTTAGATCGCGCCGAGACCGAATGGGATAGACGCTTTGCTTTGGGTGTAGTGATGGCTTCAGCCAATTATCCGGACACACCGCGACTAGGTGATGAAATTGTTGGATTGCCAAAACAGCTAACCGATGCGCACGTGTTTCATGCAGGCACAGTGTTAAACAATGGCAAAGTAGTGACCAGCGGCGGCCGTGTACTCTGTGTGACGGCCTTGGGTGAAACTGTAAAGTTTGCGCAACAGCAGGCTTACAAAATAGTTGATGAAATTAAATTCAACGGTGCACAGTTCCGCACCGATATTGGCTACCGCGCTGTTAAAGGCTAAACTGCAACAGAAGTGCTCCCTAAAGATCAAATCATGAACACCCAAGCCGTTTTAAGCTACTTACAAAATCTGCAAGCAAAAATTGTCGAAGCCATTGAATTAGTGGATGGCAAAAACTTTTTACAAGATAGCTGGCAGCGTCCTGAAGGCGGCGGCGGAACCTCCTGCCTGCTAGAAGAGGGAAATGTATTTGAGCGCGCAGGGGTGGGCTTCTCTCACGTACTTGGCAACAGACTTCCGCCTTCTGCCAGCGCCGCGCATCCCGAAGCAGCCGGTCGCCCTTGGGAGGCCATGGGAGTATCTTTAGTATTTCATCCGCGCAACCCCTATATTCCAACTGTGCACATGAACGTGCGCTTTTTTGTGGCAAAGGCGCAAAACAGCACCGATTCGGATATTTGGTGGTTTGGCGGTGGCATGGATCTCACGCCTTACTACGGCTTTGAGGATGATGCGGTGCACTTTCACCGCACCAACAAAACGGCTCTGGATGCTTTTGATGCAGCATATTACCCAAAATTCAAAAAAGAATGTGACGAATACTTTTACCTCAAACATCGTAAAGAACCACGCGGCATAGGCGGTATATTTTTTGATGACTTCAATGAGTTAGGATTTGAGCGCAGCTTCGAGCTTCAACGCGCCGTAGGGGATAGCTTTCTGCAAGCCTACTTACCGATTGTGCAACGCCGTAAAGATATGGCTTACGGCGAACGTGAACGCGACTTTCAGGCGTATCGTCGCGGCCGCTACGTTGAGTTCAATTTGATTTACGACCGGGGCACTATTTTTGGGCTACAATCTAACGGTCGTACTGAATCAATATTGCTTTCCATGCCGCCGATAGTGAAATGGCGCTACGACTGGAAGCCTGAATCCGGTAGCCCTGAATCAAAACTTTATACAGACTTTTTGATTGAAAAAGATTGGTTGTCTTAGGTCAACTTTAAGCATCACTACTTTAATAGCTTTTATAAAGGAAACTGCACATGCTCAAACGTGTACTTCGCACCAAGCCGGTAGTCGCGCATTCTGAAAGCGGCTTAAAGAAATGCTTAAGCGCTTTCGACTTAACCCTGCTGGGGATAGGCGCAATTATTGGCACCGGGATATTTGTGCTCACCGGTTTGGCTGCTGCCCATCAGTCTGGGCCAGCCGTTGTATTATCATTTATTGTTTCTGGCACTGCCTGTGCTTTTGCTGCACTGGCATACGCAGAAATGGCAGCAACGGTGGGCGGTTGTGGCAGTGCTTATGGCTATAGCTACGCAGCTTTTGGAGAAGTAGTCGCCTGGATTATCGGCTGGATTCTGCTCATGGAGTACGGCATGAGCGTGGCAGCCGTTGCTAACGGCTGGTCAGGCTATTTTAATAATGCGCTCACTGCCATTGGCCTAGGCTTACCTGAACAGCTTACCAAAGCACCATCACTCGGCGGCATCGTTAATTTGCCTGCCTTGGCAATCATTCTAGCGCTCATGCTGATGCTTATCATTGGCGTCAAACAAAGCGCAAAGCTCAATGCCGCCATGGTATTTATTAAAGTGCTGACTATTTGCGTATTTGTTGCCATCGCCAGCTTTAATGTTCACGCGGAGAACTGGCATCCGTTTATGCCGTTTGGCTGGTTTGATACTTTACCCGACGGCAAAACCGTGGGCGTATTGGCCGGCGCATCGTTGGTATTTTTTGCTTACGTTGGGTTTGATGCAGTGTCCACCGCAGTAGAAGAAGCGAGAGACCCTCAACGTGACGTACCTAAAGGCATTATTTATTCACTCGCTTTTTGCACGGTCATCTACATCATCGTTTCCGGGCTCCTGACTGGCGTGGTTCCCTATACCGAGCTGGGAGTATCTTCACCCGTAGCTCATGCCCTGCAACTCATGGGCTACAACTGGGCATCTGCACTCGTTTCTACCGGCGTCATTGCCGGCCTGACCACGGTCATGCTGGTACTGTACTACGGGCTTACCCGCATTATTTTTGCCATGAGCCGCGACGGTTTATTGCCGCCCTTTTTTAGTGCCGTAAACGCTAAAACGCAAACGCCGATCCGTGTCATTATCATTTGCGGACTCATCACCGCAACCATCGCGGGGTTCATTCCATTAGGGGACTTGGCCGAACTGGTTAACATCGGCACACTGGCCGCCTTTGTTCTGGTATGCGCTGGCGTCATTATGTTGCGTAAAACCCAGCCGCATCTACACCGCCCCTACAAAACCCCTTACAGTCCACTACTGCCTATTTTAGGCATGCTGTCTTGCGGCGCTTTAATGGCATTCTTGCCGGCACATACTTGGCAGCGCTTTGGGATATGGCTACTGTTGGGCGTTGTTTTCTATTTTTCCTACTCGCTTCACCATAGCAAATTAAAAAGGTAACGCCCTCGAAACCCGCCGATAATTGAAATTTGATTGTAGAAAACAAAAAAGCCAGCTGTTTGAGCTGGCTTTTTATTGCATGACTTAAATCATACCGTAAATTACAGTGACAATACCCATCCTACGATTGTTTTGATGTCAGCATCTTTAATTTGTGGACTATTTGCTGGCATAGACACAGAACCCCACACACCGCTACCGCCTGCTTTCACTTTAGCAATCAATTTAGCTTCAGCAGATTTATCGCCTTTGTATTTAGCAGCAACATCTTTGAAAGCTGGGCCGTATGTTTTTTTGTCGATACTGTGGCAAGCTAAACAGCCACTTTTTTGTGCTAATGCTTGGGCTGCCGCTGCATCTGCCGCATTTGCTTGTGCTACAACCAATAGTGAACCAGCAGCAGCGATTGTTAATAATAAAGCCTTCATGCTATCTCCTTGAATTAACGCTTAACAATATGATTTTTTAATTTCTACAACGTTACTATGATACCCATAATTTCAATTTTAACAAGTTGAGCCAAATCAAATCAAGCAACATTAAATGTGATTGAACAGACTCGGCAAATCATGAATACTCTGTGAACACACAACGCCCTTACAAACCCATGCGTTGACATCATCCGATAAGTTTCTTTGCAACGTTGTGGGCAGTACTTTTACAGTTTCATCCAGGTAAAAAAACAAATAATGCGGATAGTAATTTTGATTAAGTGTCTGGCGCCAAAACTGCAGTTTCTTGGCCTTACCGCGTAAAATTACCATGGCTGGCGGCGTTAAATACTCACCTAACGCATGGGCCAAACTGGCACAAGCTGATGGATTGCGCTTGATAATACTGTCGAACGCCTGCAAAGTACGTTCAGCAGCCTGCAAATAACGCGGCTCTCCAAGTATATGCCCCAAGCGTTGCAACGCCACTGCCGCAACCCCATTGCCGCTGGGTGTTGCGTTGTCATAACCTTGTTTGGTGCGGTGAATCAAGGTTTCATGGTGATGCGCTGTAAAATAAAAACCACCATCTTGAGTCTCAAAGCTCTCTAGCAAAGCTTCTGCCAAATCTTGTGCAAACTGCATGTCTATGCTTCTGTAATCTGACTGCATCAGTTCAATTAAGCCATCTAATAAAAAGGCGTAATCATCCAAATATGCGTTGAGGTGCGCCTTATCATCCTTGCATGTTGCCAGCAGATGATCATTTACCCATAACTTTTCGTGGATAAAATCAACCGCACCTTGCGCCAACCTCACCCAATCTGTTCGGCCGAACATATTGCCAGCCCTAGCTAAGCCTTTAATTACAAGCGCATTCCATGACGTGAGAATTTTATCGTCACGCCCTGGTCTTGGGCGTTTTTCGCGTGCCGCAAACAATTTGGCACGTGCGTTATTAAACAGTTCCACTTCATTATCGTTTGGCATCACGGTCAAATAGGGATGCCATGCCTGTGCTTCAAAATTTTGGGTTAGATCAAAACCAAAACAACGGCTAACTACGACAAATTCATCTGGGGTTAACAAAGATTTCACTTCACCCATTTGCCAAACGTAGAATGCGCCTTCCTCACTATGCCCATGTGCATTCAGTGAATCTGCATCCAGCGACGAATAAAATGCACCTTGTGGCGAGCGCATTTCTCGCTCCAACCAGTTCACGGTTTCTTCAATTACGCGCGCATATACTTCTCTATCTGTAGCGTTTTTGCTAAGTTGCCAGCCATCTACATACAAACACAATAGCTGGCCATTGTCGTACAGCATTTTTTCGAAGTGCGGAATATTCCAGCGTTCATCAACTGAATAACGACAGAAACCACCTCCAAGCTGGTCGTAAATACCACCCGCCGCCATAGCAGACAGCATCTGCAATGCCATGGTCTCGGCTTGTTTGTTACCCGCTTTGGCTTGATGCAGTAACAGTGTCACATTAGCAGGGTTAGGAAATTTTGGCGCAGAACCAAACCCGCCATACTCAAAATCAAAGCCTGCCTTTAATTGCTCAAAACCCAACTTTAGCGCGCTTTCATCCGCTGTTACTGCATTATTTGCCACAGGGATAGTGCGCGCTAAGGCAAGTGCGAGCTGTTGATTCTGCATCACGACATCATCTTTACGCTCATGATAATAAGCCGCCACGCGTGGAATTAACTCGACAAAACCTGGTAATTGGTAACGCGCAGTTTTTGGAAAATACGTACCTGTAAAATAAGGCTCTTGGTTTGGTGTCAAGAATATAGTCAGCGGCCAGCCACCGCTTTTATTGGACAACATGCTGTGCGCAGTCTGGTAAATTTGATCAATATCAGGGCGCTCCTCACGGTCTACCTTGATATTGATAAAGTGCGCATTCATGATGGCAGCGGTTGCATCGTCTTCAAACGACTCATGCGCCATCACATGGCACCAATGGCAAGCGGAATAGCCAATGGAAAGCAGTATCGGCTTGTTTTGTGATTTAGCTAAATTAAGTGCCTCTTCACCCCATGGATACCACTCCACAGGATTTTGGGCGTGTTGCAGTAAATAAGGGCTTGTTTCTGTTGCTAGACGGTTAGTCATGC
>CAMBZE010000015.1 GCA_945872425.1 Methylotenera oryzisoli
TCGTTCGCAATAATATCTAGCTTGTGATGGGTGTTTTCAGCTGCCTCCGTAATGGTGATTTGAGTTTGAATCGGCATGTGTTTCACTTGGCGGCTGATTCGCCCTTTAAGCGGCGGTTCTAATGTGGTGCTCTCATCAAGTTTGTCGGTAAGTTCCGTTTCAATAAATTTTAATAACCCGTTGTAACTAACAGACTTGCCTGATTGATCCAGAATGACGAAGCTATCTAAAGCATAGGCATGATTGGTGGTATAAATTTTAGCCTCTGCGATATCGTATGCCATTCGATCAAAAAAGTTACATATTCTTGCAAACAAATCATTTTGGTCTTTGGTGTAAATCATTACTTGAATGCCGTCACCATAAGGGCTTAAGCGCGCGCGCACTATAGGTTTGCTGGTGTTTAAGTGTGGTGTAAGTAGCCGGCTATGCCATGCAATTTCATCACTTTCATGACGAACGAAGTAGTACTCTCCAAACTGCGCCCATAAGTGCTCGTAGGCATGCGCACTTAAACCAAATCGGTTTAATTTATCCGAGGCTTCTGCAATGCGTGTGGTTATGGTTTGTTTGGCGTGGAATATCGGGTCTGTGAGCGCACGTTTTGTTGCATGAAATAAGCTTTCCAGCAGCCTTGCCTTCCATGCGTTCCACACCAGCGGGCTGGTGCCGCGAATGTCAGCGACTGTGAGTAAATATAGCGCATTTAATCTACGTTCATTTTGCACAAAGCGTGCAAATGATTCAATAATATTGGGGTCCGATAAGTCTGATTTTTGTGCAGTCGCAGACATTTGCAAATGGGCTTCTACTAACCATGCCACAAGTGCAACATCGGCTTTGGCTAGGCCGTGTAGCTTGCAGAATCGCGCAGCGTCCAGTGTTCCTAACTTGGAGTGGTCGCCACCGCGACCTTTGGCAATGTCATGAAATAAAGCGGCTAAATACAGTAGGTGTGGCGCAGCAAACTCTGCCAATAATTTGCTGCAAAGTGGAAACTCATGCTTGAGTTCCGGTTTTGAAAAGCGGCGCAAGTTGGCCAGCACGTTAAGAATGTGTTCATCTACGGTGTAAACATGAAATAAGTCGTGTTGCATTTGGCCGATAATCTTGCCAAACGCCGGAATATAACTCCCCAGGATGCCATAACGATTCATGGCGCGTAAGGCATGATGAACTCCATTGGGTTGCGATAATATTTCTATGAAGCGTTTTTTATTTTGATGGTTTTGTCGAAAATCACGATTAACTAAATTTTTGACGCGCTGCAAGTTGCGCAACAACGTTGCGCCCATGCCGGTGAGTTCCGGGTGCTGTTGCAGCAATAAAAAAACCTCAAATATGGCAGCAGGATGTTGTTGCAGCAAACCTGCGGTTTTGGCTTCAAGTAACGCATTGTGAGCTTCAAAGCGCGCATTGATAGCACGAATGGCAGGCGGTTTAACCTGGAGCATTTGCTGTAGTAATTTAAGCAAAATTTCATTCATTAGGCGTACAAACTTAACGCTGCGATAATAACTTTGCATCAGTTGTTCGCTGGCACGCTTGCGAGGGGTGTTGATGTAGCCTGATGCGCTGGCTAGTTCATTTTGAAAGTCAAATAACAATCTATCCTCACGTCGCCCGCTTAAAAAGTGTAAGCGTATGCGCAGCAATTGCAATTTTTTTTCATGTAAGCGAATTTGACGGGCTTCAAGTGCCGTGATGATGTTGTGTTTTGCTAGTGCCGTCCAGAGGTTGCCCGGATTGGATCGTGAGGCGTTATGTAAATTCAGGCTGCGTGCAAGCCACATGATCATGTGCAGATCACGCAATCCGCCTGGACTTTCTTTGATATTGGGTTCTAAATTGTAGGCAGTGTCGTTAAATTTTGCGTGGCGGTGATCTTGCTCTTTAAGTTTTGCAGTAAAGAAGGCCCGTGGATCTAGGGCATGGTTAATACCCTCTAAAAAGCGCTTGTAGAGCGCTTTGTCCCCTGATAATAAACGTGACTCAATTAAATTGGTTTGCACGGTAATATCATTATTTGATTCAGTGATGCATTCGGTTAAGTTGCGCACGCTATGACCAACATTCAAACCTAAATCCCACATCAAGCCGATGAAGCTTTCAATTTGGCTGTTTAATGATGCGTTTTCCGTGGAGCAATCCGGCAGCAAAATGAGCAAATCAACATCGGAATAAGGATAAAGCTCTGCGCGCCCATAACCACCCACGGCAACTAGGCAACAGCTTGGGTCAATAGACAGCTCTGCCCAGATTTTCACCAGCAATTGATCGATCAGTTTGCAATGCTGCCTGAAAAGATGCGCTGTATTTGGATTTTCAGCAAAACTTGTTTTTAGTGCTGAAAATCCATCTTTAATGGATTGGCGCCACTGTACGATCTTGGGTGCAATTTTATCTTTTTCAATTGCTGTCAGACTTGTTTGCATTTGTTTAATGAGTTGAGATAAAGTCCGGCGCCGGAGGAGATCCGCTAGAGAGTGTCATGACCTCATAACCCGTTTCAGTGACCAGAATAGTGTGTTCCCATTGCGCCGAAAGACTACGATCTTTAGTCACAATCGTCCAGCCATCCGGCATTTGTTTAATATCGCGTTTGCCCGCGTTAATCATCGGCTCAATGGTAAACATCATCCCGGCTCGCAATGTAACTCCCATGCCTGGTTTGCCGTAGTGCAGCACTTGTGGGTCTTCGTGAAATTTTTTGCCAATGCCATGACCGCAAAATTCACGCACGACGCTATAGCCACTTTTTTCTGCAAAAGTTTGAATGGCGTGACCAATGTCACCCAGTGTTGTGCCTGGTTTTACTTTGGCGATACCTATCCACATGGCTTGATAGGTGATTTCGCATAAACGTTTTGCTTGAATGGAGGGTTCGCCTACGCAAAACATACGACTGGTGTCACCATGGTAGCCGTCTTTGATTACGGTAATGTCAATGTTGACGATGTCACCATTTTTTAGCGCTTTGTCGCTAGGTACGCCATGGCAAATTTGCTGATTGATAGAGGTGCAAATTGATTTTGGGTAGGGCTGGTGACCATCGGGGGCGTAATTGAGCGGGGCAGGGATAGCCTTTTGCACATCAACAATGTAATCATGGCAAAGCTTATCAAGCTGATCTGTAGTCACGCCATGCACAACGTGCGGGGTAATGAAATCAAGCACTTCAGAGGCAAGTTTGCCTGCAATGCGCATTTTTTCAATATCTTGTTGGTTTTTAATTGGGATTGCCATGATGGAGCGGGGTAAAATGTGTGAGTGGCTTATTTTAGCATAGCCAGGCAGGCTGATGCGGAGTGCGCTTAGCTGTTTTCGCTTTGTGTGAAATTATGTGCTGAAAAACTCAGTGACTTGCAATTTTCTATTAATTGCGAGTAGTATAACTATTATATAAACCACGGTAGTATGGAGAAGAGCATGAATACTGAAACAATTGATCACACGACCTTATCTCGTCTGGCCGAAGCTGGAGCTGTGAGTAGCGCTCATATTGTAGGTCAAAATGGTGGCTGGGGTATTCTAGTGAAGTACGGTGTGACCGAACGAGCGTTGGCAGCGCAGCGCAGTCATCAGGTGCGAATCTTTAGGAAGTTTGAAACGCTGGTGAGCTACCTTAAGGGTGTAGGCATAGCCCACTTTGATGTAGATGCAGTGAATTATGATCCAGTGAGCATAAAAAACACACGTAATCGCCCAGACCGTTCAGAGGCCATGAAGTCTGCACATCAAGTAGTCGCTTATGACAAATGGCTGAAAGCTGAAATTCAAGAAGCAATTGACGATACCAGTCCATTGATCCCTCATGATGAAGTGATGAAGGATGTGAGAGCAGTCATTGCTAAGGCTCGGACGGTAAAGCGTGCTTAGTCTGTTATGGAAAAAACAGGCAAGGCTAGATCTGCTTAACATCGTAGAACACATCGCCCAAGATAACCCAGATGCAGCAGAAGAACTAGCCAATGATATTGAGGCAAAAGCTGAAAAACTACGTGAATTTCCAGAAATGTATAAGGTTGGTCGGAAGCGTGGTACCCGTGAGCTTGTAGCGCACAAAAACTATATTGTGGTATATCGAGTTATCAACAGTCAGGTAGAAGTCTTACGAGTGAAACATTCTGCCCAACAATGGCCTTGAGGTAAATGGATTTGTCCTTTACGGCCAGTTTTTATAGTATATCTCTAGCAAACTCAATTGCTTAATGTTATTATCTCGCCTTTGCAATTTCTGCAAAAATACGCCGCGCTTATAATTTATCAATAGGCCGCGTATAAAATTTACATACAACCCAATCAAGGGTGCTTTGCTCGAGTTTATAAAACGACTTTAAGCGCAAAGTGTTTTTGGTGTTGTGTGAATTCATAACCCTTTAGAAAAGAGAAATAGTATGTCTGTTACCATGCGCCAAATGCTGGAAGCTGGAGTTCACTTCGGCCATCAAACCCGTTACTGGAATCCAAAAATGGCACCGTTTATTTTCGGTGACCGCAACAAAATTCACATCGTTAACCTTGAAAAAACATTGCCAATGTTTGAAGATGCACTTAAACATGTGCGTACATTGGCGGCTAACAAGGGCCGAATTTTATTCGTAGGTACTAAACGCCAGGCACGTGATATCGTTAAAGAAGAAGCTAGCCGTGCCGGTTGCGCTTACGTTAATCACCGTTGGTTGGGTGGTATGTTGACCAACTTCAAAACAGTTAAACAATCTATTAAACGTCTGAATGACTTTGAAGTTATGTTGGAAAACGGCAGTTTAGAGAAGTTCGGCAAAAAAGAAGCGTTAGGTTACAAGCGTGAAGTTGAAAAACTTGAGCGCTCAATCGGTGGCATTAAAGAAATGGGCGGTTTGCCAGATGCTATTTTCATTATCGACGTTGGTCATGAAAGTGGCGCGATTACCGAAGCTGCAAAATTAGGCATTCCTGTCATCGGCGTTGTTGATACAAACAACTCACCAGATGGCGTAGCTTATGTTATTCCTGGTAACGATGACTCAAGCCGTGCAATCCGTTTATATGCTCGCGGCATTGCTGATGCGGTGTTAGAAGGTCGTAGTTCTGTGATTTCTGAAATTGTTAAATCAGCTAACGAAGAAGTTGCTGAAGTAACGACAGAAGCTGAAACAGCTGCAGAGTAATATTTTCTGTTTAAAAAGGGGCGCTAAGCCCCTTTTTAATTTCAACGATTAAAACTATAAACTATTTAATAAAATCAAATAATTAAACTGCTTACATAAAGTGGTTTATTAAAAATAAGGAGCTTAAGATGGCTGAAATTACCGCAAGCATGGTAAAGGATTTACGTGAGCGCACGGATGCGCCTATGATGGATTGCAAAAAGGCTTTAACAGAAGCTGAAGGCGATATGACACGTGCAGAAGAAATTCTGCGCGTACGTTTTGGTAATAAAGCAAGTAAGGCCGCTGGTCGCGTTGCCGCTGAAGGTACGGTAGGTATCAGCATTAGTGCTGATGGAAAATCTGGTGCGATGGTTGAAGTTAACTCTGAAACTGATTTCTGCGCTAAAAACGAAGATTTCTTGAAGTTTGTGAGCGAACTGGCTTTAGTGATTGCTTCTAGCAATGCTGCTGATATTGAGGCGGTTGCGGCGCTTCCTATGCGCGGCGCAACCGTTGAAGAAACGCGCGCGCAATTAGTTGGTAAAATCGGTGAAAACATCACGCCACGTCGTTTTGTTCGCCCAGCAGCGCAAGGTAAGCTTGCAAGTTATGTACACGGTAGCAGAATTGGTGTTTTAGTTGATGTCGTTGGCGGTGATGACGCTTTGGCTAAAGATATTGCCATGCACATCGCTGCAGCTAAACCAAAATCATTGGATGCCTCTGGTATTGATGCCAGCTTAATTGAAGCTGAGCGTCGTGTAGCGATTGAAAAGGCAAAAGAAGCTGGCAAACCTGAAGCAATGTTAGAAAAAATTGCTGATGGCACCGTGCAAAAATTCTTGAAAGAGGTCACTTTATTAAGCCAAGTTTTTGTTAAAGATGACAAATTGACCATCGAACAATTGCTGAAATCAAAAGGCGCAACGGTTGCATCATTCACGATGTACACGGTTGGTGAGGGCATTGAAAAAGCTGTGGTTGACTATGCTGCGGAAGTCGCAGCAGCAGCCAAGGTTTAACTTTAATATGTAGGCAATGAAGTTAATTGCCAGATTAAAGCTAAAAAAGGACCAAGTGTAATGCTCGGTCCTTTTTTTTAGAGAATTTTTGGGCTTATTTTGACATTCTTAGGTTTAATTTTATGCCTAAGCAGCCCATTTTATGCTTAAATAAGCAAACTTAAAAATTGAGGGGTTGCCGTGTCTACACCAGCTTATAAGCGCATTTTACTTAAACTTTCCGGTGAGGCTTTAATGGGTGATGATGCTTATGGCATCAATCGTGCGACCATTACCCGCATTGTCAATGAAGTCAAAGAGATTGTAGATTTAGGCGTTCAAGTAGCCGTGGTGATTGGCGGCGGCAATATTTTTCGTGGCGTAGCGCCTGCCGCAGCGGGTATGGATAGAGCAACAGCTGACTATATGGGGATGTTGGCTACGGTCATGAACGCCATGGCGTTGCAGGATGCGATGAAAAACATTGGCCTGAATGCTCGCGTACAGTCTGCTTTGAGCATTGAGCAAGTTGCCGAGCCTTATATTCGCGGTAAGGCTATTCGTTATTTGGAAGAAGGGCGTGTGGTGATTTTTGGTGCAGGCACCGGTAATCCGTTCTTTACTACTGACACTGCCGCTGCCTTACGCGGTATGGAAATGAATGCGGATATTGTAATAAAAGCCACCAAGGTTGATGGCGTTTACACGGATGATCCGAAAACTAATCCAGAGGCGATGCGCTACAAAACTATCAGCTTTGATGAGGCGATTATTAAAAACCTGAAAGTCATGGATGCAACGGCGCTGACTTTATGTAGAGACCAAAAATTACCTATTTCCGTATTTAGTATCTTTAAGCAAGGTGCGCTAAAAAGAGTGGTAATGGGTGAAGATGAAGGTACCAAGGTGTTGCCTTAATTTTTAGCTGTGAGTTGAGAGTCGTTTCAAACTCGCAAAGTTGATGATAAAAATATCAAGACTAACGTTGGAGAAATAAATGCTTGAAGATGTAAAAAAAACCGCTGAGCAGAAAATGCAAAAATCATTGGAAGCACTCAAAAATGACTTGGCTAAGGTTCGCACCGGTCGCGCACATATCGGTTTATTGGATCACGTGATGGTCGAGTATTACGGCTCAATGGTGGCTGTGAACCAAGTGGCAAACGTTAACTTGGGTGACGCACGTACCATTAACGTGCAACCTTACGAAAAAAATATGATTGCTAAAGTCGAAAAGGCCATCCGTGATTGTGATTTGGGTCTAAATCCAGCCACCAATGGGGATTTAATTCGCGTGCCGATGCCGATGCTTACAGAAGAACGTAGGCGCGATTTAACTAAAATTGTACGTACTGAAGGCGAGGGCGCAAAAGTGGCCATTCGCAATGTTCGTCGTGATGCAAACGACGCTTTGAAAAAAATGATTAAAGATAAAGAAATTTCAGAAGATGATGAGCGTCGCGCGCAAGATGACATTCAAAAGGCTACTGATAAAGCGGTCGCTGAAGTGGATAAAATGTTGCAAGTTAAAGAAACAGATTTGATGGCAGTTTAGTTTGAGCATCGATTCAACAAAAAGGATGCTGTTTCAAGGCTATGTTGCAAATTTTGTAGACTGGGGGCGTTGATTGGGATTGTTCACTAGCGCGACACAGCGAGTTCCTGAAGTCGCTGCGATTCCTAAGCATATTGCGGTAATCATGGATGGCAATGGGCGCTGGGCACGTAAGCGCTTTTTGCCGCGCATTGCCGGACATAAGCGCGGTGTCGAAACCGTACGCGATTTAGTAAAACAATGTGTGCAACTCAAGGTGGATTATCTGACGTTGTTTGCATTCAGCAGTGAAAACTGGCGCAGGCCCACTGCAGAAGTGTCGTTCTTAATGGGTTTGTTTATGGAGGCACTCAAACGTGAAGTTGTGAAGTTGCACCAAAACAATATTAAGCTGGTGATGATTGGTGACCGCAGTCGTTTTGATGCAGCACTCGTGGCTCAAATTGAAGCTTCTGAACAGCTCACTGCAAACAACACGGGGTTGGTATTGACGATTGCAGCCAATTACGGTGGGCGTTGGGATGTGCTGCACGCAGTGAATAAAATGCAACAGGCCACACCGCAGCTTGCAGGACACTATCAAGAAGATGATTTGACGCCATACTTGTCCATGAGCTATGCGCCTGAGCCGGATTTATTTATCCGAACCGGGGGTGAAAAGCGCATAAGTAATTTTCTATTATGGCAACTGGCTTATGCAGAACTTTATTTTACCGATACGCTGTGGCCAGACTTCAATGAAGCTGCGTTCAATTTGGCGATTCAATCTTATCAACAGCGTGAGCGCCGTTTTGGCCGCACAAGTGAACAATTATCAGAGCCTGAAAAATAGTTTTAACGCTGCTTATTTTTTGTTTCACAACTAAACTACATATTACACTAAGCTAAAAACCTGCAAAAAATGCTAAGAACACGAATTATCACCGCTATCGTCCTTATTATTGGGTTTTTGACAGCGCTTTTTTTAGCCTCTGCTCAGGTATGGGCAATCCTCACGCTAGCCATTACTCTGATAGGCGTTTGGGAATGGTCAAATTTAATTAAACTTAACCAAACACAGATGTTGTGTCATCTAGCCATTGCATCCAGTCTAGGCTTGTTAATTACTTTTGCCTCAAAAACACCATTGGCTCCTTTTCAGAACCAGCTTGTTTTGATTTTGCTCGGGGGGGCTACCTTGTTTTGGGTGGCGATTGCGCCAGTATGGCTGATTACACGAAAAACATGCAGCAACCGGCTAGTGATGGGTGGGCTGGGTTTACTGCTTTTGTTAGCAACTTGGGTTGGTTTAACGGGCTTGCATGGCATTAGCCCGTGGTTATTATTGGCAATAATAGCCACGGTTAGCATTGCAGATAGCGCAGCTTATTTTGCCGGCAAGCGTTTTGGTCGCCATAAACTCGCGCCTGAAATTAGCCCTGGAAAAACCTGGGAAGGCGTTGCCGGGGCAATGCTGGCTGTTAGTTTGTATGGGGCTGTATTGTGTTATTACCAACATTATAGCCTTTGGCTAATGGTCGGTTTATGGTTGGTGGTGGTGTTAAGCATTATGGGCGATTTATTTGAATCACTGTTGAAGCGTCAAGCCGGCTTGAAAGATAGTGGTCAATTGCTGCCAGGCCATGGCGGCGTATTAGATAGAATTGATGGGCTTATTCCAACGCTAGCTGTTACTCTGTTCTGTATTTATCTCCCACTTTTTGCAAGGTTTCCAGTGCATGCATAATGCGTCGGCTGATCATCAGCCACAGCCAGTGGCTATTCAACACGTTACGATATTGGGGGCAACTGGCACCATTGGGGTGCAAACCCTGGATGTTATTTCCCAACACGCTGAGCGATTTAAGGTATTTGCATTAACAGCAAGCACTAACGTAAAAGGCTTGTTTGATTTATGCAAACAATACGCGCCGCAATATGCCGTGATGTTGCATTCAGAAGCCGCTGCAGAGCTTGCTATTCAACTAAAAGCAATCGGCTCCAATACGATTGTATTGCAAGGTGAAGATGCATTGAGCGAAGTGGCTGCGCATGAGCAAGTGGATGTTGTCATGGCGGCGATTGTTGGTGCCGCTGGGTTGCATCCGGCCATGGCGGCTGCGCGGGCAGGAAAGCGTATTCTGCTTGCCAACAAGGAAACGCTAGTGATGGCGGGTAATTTGTTTATGCAAGCGGTAGCCGAAGGTGGGGCGACTTTGCTGCCGATTGATAGTGAGCATAACGCCATATTTCAAGTGATGCCACATCAGCGTAGCAAACACTTGGCAGACATGGGTGTTAAGCGTGTGTTATTAACAGCCTCTGGTGGGCCGTTCCGCCATGCCAGCTTAGCCGAGCTACAAGCGGTGACACGAGCGCAAGCGTTAAATCATCCCAATTGGGTCATGGGGCCAAAAATTACCATTGACTCGGCTACGATGATGAATAAAGGGCTGGAGGTCATCGAAGCACATTGGCTATTTAATGCATCGCCAGCGCAGATTGAAGTAGTGGTGCATCCGCAGAGCGTGATTCACTCCATGGTGGAATACATCGATGGTAGCGTGTTGGCGCAATTGGGTAATCCTGATATGCGCACACCGATTGCCTATGGTTTAGGTTATCCGGATCGGCTGGCAAGCGGTGTCGGCAGCCTGGATTTGCTCAAAATAGGACAGCTTGATTTCTGTGCGCCAGACCCAATGCGCTTTCCTTGTTTGCGCTTGGCCTATGAAGCATTAACCGCTGGAGGCACTGCACCAGCCATTCTAAATGCGGCTAATGAAATTGCAGTGGAGGCCTTTTTGGCGGAAACCATCGGTTTTATGGATATTCCCGTTATTATCGAATCCATTTTATCCGCATCCCAGATCGAAGAGGTTGCTTCAATTGAGCAATTGGTTGCAGTGGATGCTCAGGCAAGGCAATCTGCGACGCGATGGCTGAAAAATCGAAGTTGAGCCATGCATGTCTAACCTCAGAAGCGGTGATTAAATAATGTTAACGGTTCTTGCCTTCATATTTACAATCGGTTTGCTGGTCACTGTTCATGAGTATGGCCATTTTCAGGTGGCCAAATGGTGTGGCGTCAAAGTATTAAAATTTTCAGTGGGATTTGGCAAGCCGTTATGGAGTAAGAGATTTGGCCAAGACCAAACGGAATTTATCATTGCAGCCATTCCATTAGGCGGATACGTAAAAATGTTGGGTGAGGAACAGTCCACTCAGGATGATGAGTTTGTAAGTCATGATATGGCGCGTGCCTTGAATCGACAAAGCGTGGGCAAGCGTATGGCTATCGTACTGGCAGGGCCATTGGCTAATTTATTGCTCGCCATTGTTTTATATTGGGCATTGTTCATGACGGGCACTGTTGGAATGAGGCCTATTGTGGGTAAGGTGATTGAAAACAGTCCTGCTGCCGCTAGCAGCATCAGCACAGGGGATATGCTGCAGAGAATCAACGGGAAAGACGTTGCTACTTGGCAAGATGCGCGTTGGCTCTTGTTAAAAGAATCATTGAAAAATAAACGCGTAGAGATCCAGGCCATTAACCGTAAACAAGAAATCCATTTTTATCAGATAGATGCCTCTTCGCTTACTGATGAAGACGTTAATCGTGATATTTTAGATAAACTGGGCTTGACTATCTATCAGCCGAATATCCCGGCACGCATAGGTGAAATTATAAAAGGCAGCCCAGCAGATATTGCTGGCTTGAAGTCTAATGATTTAGTATTGGCGGCTAATCAAATTAGCGTGAGTGATTGGGAGAGTTTTGTTAAAGAAATTCGCCTGAATTTTAATCAAGCTGTAGATGTATTAGTTCAACGTGAAGATAGAGAAATTCACCTGACGGTTAGGCCGGAACCAGTGATTGAGAATGAAAAAACGATAGGGCGCATTGGCGCTGCGTTTAAAATGGAGCAAAGCGAGCTTGATCATTACTTTGTGACTAGTCATTACTCTGTGCTTGGTGCGCTTTCCAAAGCGATTGAAAAAACCTGGGATACCGCGCTGTTCAGTTTGAATATGCTCGGCAATATGGTGCTCGGCCAGGTGTCGTGGAAAGGTATGAGTGGCCCGGTGACGATTGCCAGTTATGCCGGGCAGAGTGCCGATATGGGCATTAAAGTATTTGTTGGCTTTTTGGCGCTGATTAGTATTAGTATCGGGGTGCTGAATCTATTGCCGATACCCATATTAGATGGCGGTCATTTCATGTATTATATGGTTGAATTTTTCATTGGAAAACCTGTATCTGAAGCGGCAATCAATATAGGTCAAAAAATAGGTTTTTTCTTGCTGGCTTGCATGATGGTGTTGGCGCTTTATAATGATATGTACAAATTAACAACAGGCTAATCGAATGGCGATTCAAAATTTAAAACTAAAATCTATTCTTTTGCTAGTGTCGAGTTTGTATGCCGGCGCAGCGATGGCACTTGAGCCATTTGTGGTTAAAGATATTCGCGTGGAGGGGATACAGCGCACTGAGGCGGGGACGGTGTTTAGTTATCTGCCGGTTAAAGTGGGCGAGACCATGGATGATGACTTGGCAGCGCAGGCGATCAAGTCCTTGTATAACACCGGATTCTTCAAAGATGTTCGTATTGAAGCCGAAAACAATGTACTGATTGTCACCGTGCAAGAGCGTTCGGCAATCGCGCAAATCGACTTTAGCGGCAATAAGTCATTCCCGACAGATAAAATGAAAGAAGGATTAAAGCAAATAGGGCTTGCTGAAGGTCAGATTTTTGACAAATCCCAGTTGGATCGTGCCGAGCAAGAGGTAAAACGCCAGTATTTATCACAGGGTAAGTATGGCGCAACCGTTAAAGCAGTAGTGTCTCCGCTGGAGCGCAATCGTGTGGCGGTTCGTTTTGATATTGAAGAGGGCGCGGTATCAAAAATTCGCGACATTAATATCGTTGGTAATCAGGCGTTTACCATGGATGATTTACGCGCACAATTTTTACTGACTACGCCAAACTGGATGAGTTGGTGGAATAAAGACGATCAATACTCCAAACAAAAGCTAAATGCAGATTTGGAAACACTTAGATCTTTCTATATGAATCAAGGCTACCTTGAGTTCAATATCGATTCGACACAAGTTTCAATTACGCCGGATAAAAAAGATATTTACATTACGGTGAACCTCACTGAAGGTGAAAAGTACAAGATTTCAGAAGTGAAGTTAGCCGGAGAGACACTGGTGCCGGAAGATGAGCTACGTCAGTTGATGCAAGTGCAGGCTGGAGATACGTTTAGTCGTGACAAGGTCACTCAAACCAGTAAAGCCATTAGTGACAGATTAAGCAATGATGGATACGCATTTTCAAACGTTAATGCAGTGCCCGAGCTAAATAAAGAGCAACATACAGCGGCATTTACTTTTTTTATAGATCCTGGCAAGCGTGTTTATGTGCGCCGCATTAATATTGTGGGCAACACGAGAACCAGGGATGAAGTGATTCGTCGTGAAGTACGTCAATTAGAATCTGCCTGGTATGCTGCCAATAAAATCAATCGTTCAAAAGAGCGCATTACGCGTACGGACTTTTTCTCAGATGTGAATGTTGAAACACCGGCCGTGCCTGGTACTGCTGACCAAGTGGATTTGAATATTAGCGTAACTGAAAAATCGACTGGTAGCGTACAGTTTGGTGCCGGTTTATCCAGCAATGAAGGTGTGGTGTTTGGGGTGACGGTTAACCAAAATAACTTTTTGGGTACTGGCAACCGCGTAAGTGCTCAGGTCAATACCGGCAAAGTGAACACAACTTATTCGCTCTCTTATACCGATCCGTATTTCACGCCGGATGGGGTTAGTCGCGGAATAGACTTGTATCGTCGCGATGTGAATACAAGTTCACTCAGTGTTGGTAGTTACAACACTTCTTCATACGGTACCGGGGTCAGGTTTGGTATTCCGTTGAATGAGCGCGATGGGATTAACTTTGGATTGGCAGCGGATTTTACCAAGGTGACTTTGTCTAGTAGCAGTCCGCAGCAATATCGTGATTTCTGTAATAACGACAGTGGCTGCAGTAGCGACTCTTTAATGCTTACCGCAGGTTGGGCGCATGACTCACGAGATAACATCATGTTTACTACGAATGGTGTGATACAAAGGCTAACGGGCGAAGTGTCATTGCCAGGGCTGGATTTAGAGTACTATAAAATTGACTATAAACACGCTTGGTTTAAAGAGGTGTATAAAGGATTTACCTTTATGCTCAATGGCGAAATTGGTTATGCCGATGCGTATGGCAGTAAAAACTATCCGTTCTTTAAAAACTTTTATATGGGTGGCGTGAACTCGGTACGTGGTTATGAGAATGGATCACTTGGCCCAAAATCCACCAGCGGTGGGCAAGAATTCTCCACGGGGGGCACCAAGCGCTTATTGGGTAACGCTGAGCTATACCTGCCAATCCCAGGCTTGAAAGATTCTAAACAGTTCAAATTAAGTGTATTTGCGGATGCAGGTAACGTATTTGGTAGCAATGACCCCTATGATATTGGAGAGTTGCGTTACTCTACCGGTCTTAGTGTTGGCTGGCTCTCCCCGTTTGGTCCGCTGAAGCTTGTATTTGCTAAGCCACTGAACAGCAAAACCGGGGATAAGACGGAAACGATACAGTTCCAAATGGGACAGCAGTTTTAATGCAAATTTGTGCAAATCAAGGGCAGTTCATTGCCTTGTACTAAAGTTTTGTAGCTAAAGGGCCGGTAATGTCCTTGTAATACGAGATCGCTAGTCTTGTGGCATAATACGGCGATTGAGATGGTCGTGGTTTTAGGAGAATTGAATTGAGTCGTATTTTGAAAAGTTTAGTGTTGGCAAGTTTGATGGCATTTGCTTTAAGCGTTCAGGCTGCGGAGTTGAAGGTTGGCTATGTGCAGGTAGATAAAATCTTGCAAGAGGCACCTCAAACTGCAGAAAGCGGAAAAAAACTCGAGCGTGAATTTAATCCGCGCTCGCAGGAATTGGATCGTATGGCTAAGCAAATCAAAGAGTTGGAAGCGGCCTTGGATAAGGACGGCTTGACTGTTTCAGAGGCAGAGCGCCGCAATAAAGAGCGTGATATACAAAACATTAAAATTGAGTTTCAACGCAAGCAACGTGAACTGCGTGAAGATATCAATCTACGTAAAAACGAAGAGCTTGGCAGCTTGCAGGATCGTATCAATAAAGCCGTGCAGTCAGTGTCTGAAGCTGAGGGCTATGATTTGGTGGTTTATAGCGGCGTGGCTTATGCCAGCAAAAAAATCGACATCACAGACAAAGTATTAAAATTACTAGGTAAAAAGTAGTCTGAGCCGTTTTGGCGCTAAAGCCACTACCTTTCGATTGGCCTGATAAATGAGTAAGTCATACTCACTGGATGACATTGCCAAAGCCCTGGGAGGCGTTGTCATTGGTGACGGCGCTACACTGATATCGCGTGTTTCATCTATCGCTAATGCCAAGGCTGGTGATATTAGCTTTATTCATGATGCCAAATACGAAAAAGCACTTGCCTCAAGTGGTGCAAGTGCTTTTGTATTAAGGGAAAAGCATTCTGCCTTAACGCCACTTCCCGGAATTATTGTAGATAATCCTTATGCCTATTTTGCTAAAGTTTCTACATTTCTAAATCCTCCAGCAACGATCAAAACAGGGGTTGCGCCAAGTGCTGTGGTGGATGCTTCAGCAAGCGTGCCTGCATCATGTAGTGTAGGTGCGCTGGTGGTCATTGGCGAAAATGTTGTGCTTGGTGAAAATGTTGTTATTGGTAGCGGCTGTATCATTGAAAATGATGTCACGATTGCCAACAATACTCGACTGGAACCACATGTGACGATTAAACATCATTGTGAAATTGGCGAGCATTGCCATTTGTTCTCAGGCGCGGTGATCGGATCAGATGGTTTTGGCTATACTGAAGACGCCGGACGCTGGCTAAAAATTCCGCAAGTCGGTCGTGTTATCCTGCAAGCCCATGTTGATGTGGGGGCAAATACAACCATTGACCGTGGCGCCTTGGATGATACGATTATTGAGGAGGGTGTGAAGCTTGATAATCTCATTCAGATTGGACATAACTGCCGGATTGGCGCACATACTGTGATTGCCGGTTGTGTGGGAATTGCAGGCAGTGCTCGTGTAGGCAAGCGCTGCAAAATAGGTGGTGCGGCTATGATATTAGGGCATTTAGAGATTGCAGATCACGTCACTATTTCACCAGGCAGCATGATTACGCGTTCTTTGAACGCTGCGGATACTTATACAGCACTGATGCCGTTCCAAACACACAAAGCATGGTTAAGTACGGCGGCAAAAATTCGCCATTTAGATGATTTTGCAGATAAAATTAAACAACTTGAAAAAGAGATAGCCCTGTTAAAATCTAAGCAATAAATAACAGAGTATCCGATTAAATAGAATTATTCTTAAAGAAGTAAGCTGAGACAAAAATGACGAATACAACGACCTCTACCAGCATGGATATCCATGAAATTTTAGAGCATTTACCGCATCGCTACCCATTTGTGTTGATTGACCGTATCGTGTCATTAGAGCTGGGCAAAGAAATTACAGCGATTAAAAATGTGAGTGTTAACGAGCCATATTTTCCAGGGCACTTTCCTTATCACCCGGTAATGCCGGGTGTATTGATTGTGGAGGCAATGGCGCAGGCAGCTGCTATTTTGTCTTTTAAAACAATGGATACCAAGCCCAGCAATGACTCAGTTTATTATTTTGCCGGCATTGATAGCGCGCGTTTTAAGAAGCCTGTTTCACCTGGGGATCAAATTATCCTTAACGTGAAAATCGATCGTATTTTAAAAGGTATTTGGAAATACTCAGGGGTGGCAAAAGTGGATGGTGTTGTCGTCGCTGAGGCGCAAATGATGTGCATACTAAAAGCGATTGAGAAGTAACCACAATCAAAATTACCTAAGGAAGCACTGATTTATTCCATGTATGTCATTCCGGCGTAGTGGTTGAAGCAGGCAATTCACGAAGTGAATGCTCGCAAAGCCGGAATCCAGAGAAATCAAGACGCTAGACACCAGCTTTTCTCGCATGAATAATCTGCTTTAGCAGATATATTCTGCGGTGATGACCTTTACGGTCACGCCGGTGTGACAAATAAATCAGCGCTCCTCTATTAAAAACCAGTATCAAGTGAACTGAAACTATTGACACAATGCACACTGCAAAAATTCATCCAACGGCTATTATTGATGCTTCGGCAGAGCTTGATTCTAGTGTTGAAGTCGGCGCCTATTCCGTTATTGGCCCAAGCGTCAAAGTGGACGCAGGCACCCGTATTGCGAGCCATGTGGCTATTAATGGCCCAACGACCATCGGCAAAAATAACCAGATTTTCCAGTTTTCATCTTTAGGTGAGGCGCCGCAAGATAAAAAATATAAAGGCGAGCCAACCCAATTGGAAATAGGCGATAACAATACCATTCGTGAATTTTGTACTTTTAATCGTGGCACAGTACAGGACAAAGGTACGACTAAAATTGGTCACGATAACTGGATTATGGCTTATGTGCATATCGCGCATGACTGCCAAATTGGTCACCACACGATTTTGGCTAATAACTCCTCACTCGCCGGACATGTGGATGTTTATGATTATGCGATTTTAGGCGGATTTACGCTCATCCATCAGTTTTGTAAAGTTGGTTCGCATGTCATTACCGCTGTAGGTTCAGTGGTGTTTAAAGATATTCCGCCATACGTGACCGCAGCGGGCTATGATGCAAAGCCGCATGGCATCAATGCTGAAGGTTTAAAACGACGTGGTTTTTCAGCAGAAAGTATTTTGCAGATAAAGCGCGCTTATAAAACACTTTACCGCAAAGGTTTGACTTTAGATGAGTCAAAAGCCGAGCTCGCAGTTATGCAGTTGAAAACACCGGAAATTACGCTGTTAACGGATTTCTTGAATGTGTCCACACGCGGCATTGTTCGTTAGTTATATTCAGTTATAGAAGCCATCTATGGTTAAAATCGGTATTGTGGCAGGCGAAGCCTCCGGTGATTTGCTTGGCAGTCACCTGATTGAGGCTTTAAGACGAAAGCGCCAAGATTTAGAATTCGTTGGCATTGCCGGTCCTAAAATGATTCATGCTGGGGCTAAGTCACTTTTTCCGATAGAGCGCTTATCCGTACGCGGTTATCTGGAAGTCATCAAGCATTTATGGGGTCTGCTTAAGTTACGTCGTCAGTTGCTCAATCATTTTTTAAGCAACCCACCTGATTTGTTTATTGGCATAGACGCGCCAGATTTTAATTTTTGGCTAGAGAAAAAACTTAAAAACAAAGGCATTAAAACCATTCACTATGTCAGCCCATCCATTTGGGCATGGCGCAAAAATCGCATCAAAAAAATAAAGCAATCGGTTACGCAGGTTTTAGCGTTATTTCCATTTGAGCCCGCTTTATATCAAAAAGAGGAAATTTCAGTCAGTTATGTTGGGCATCCATTAGCGGACATATTGCCGATGGAGCCTGATGTTGCAGGGGCACGTGAAGCCTTGAAACTAGAGTCATCTGCCCTAGTGGTCGCCATGTTGCCAGGTAGCCGACAAAGTGAAGTGCAGCAGCATGCGGATTTATTTGTGCAAACCGCCAAACGTATTTATGCTGATCATCCTAACGCGATATTTCTGGTGCCTTTAATTACACGTGAAACGCGCCAGATTTTTGAAGCAGCTGTTTTTAATGAACCTGAGCCGTTGCCTATTCAATTGCTGTTCGGACATGCACATGATGCAATGGAAGCAGCAAATGTTGTGATTGTGGCATCAGGGACGGCCACGCTTGAAGCGGCTTTGCTTAAAAAGCCGATGGTTATTACCTATCGTATGTCCAGATTAAGTTGGCAGTTGCTCAAGCGCATGCACTTGCAGCCTTATGTCGGTTTGCCCAATATATTGGCAGGTAAGCTTGTGGTGCCTGAACTCCTACAAGATGATGCTACTCCGGAAAAGCTGGCGGATGCTGCTTTAGCGATGATGGCTGATGCGGATAAGCTGGCAGACATCAAGAGAGAGTTTATCGAGATTCATCACAGCTTGCGCCAAAATACAGCAGAAAAAGCGGCAACTGCCATTCTTGCGCATTTAACATGAATAAGCCGCTGCTGATTTGTGGAGTGGATGAGGCGGGGCGAGGTCCTTTAGCCGGCGCGGTATATGCCGCCGCCGTGATGCTTAATCCTGATAGGCCGATTCAAGGTTTGGCTGACTCTAAAAAACTGAGTGAAAAAAGGCGTGACGCGCTTGCCGTGGAAATCAAGCAACATGCGCTGGCTTGGGCAGTCGCCAGTAGTAGCGTAGAAGAGATTGATCGTATCAATATCTTGCAAGCCAGCCTGTTAGCCATGAAGCGCGCTATTGAAGCGATGCAGGCGCAATTTAATATCACTCCGGATTTGGTGCAAGTGGACGGCAACAAATCCCCTCAAATCAGTTTGCCATGCGAAGCGATTGTGAAAGGCGATAGCAAAGTGCAAGCCATTTCTGCTGCGTCCATTTTGGCTAAAACGGCGCGTGATGCAGAGTTATATGCGCTGGATAAGCAATATCCACTGTATGGCTTTGCGCAGCATAAAGGCTATCCTACAGTCTCGCATATGGTTTTGTTGCAACAACATGGCGTGTCGCCGGTGCATAGAAAGAGTTACGCGCCAGTAAGGGCATTACTTAGGGGCTATTAAGCCAATAACAAAAACACTGTCGGTTTCTTATGCAAATCAGGCAGTGTGGTTTGTTTCCATTCTTTCACACGTTTAGTTACGATAAACTCATCTTGCAAGCTGATATTGCAGGCAATGCACAGCCGTGTTTCGCTGTGGCAGTTGCCTAATATATCTTCCAGCATGTGCTGGTTGCGGTAGGGTGTTTCTATGAATATCTGCGTTTCTTGTTGTTTTGAGCGTTTTTCAATCTCTTTAAGCTGGTTGATGCGTGCAGTTTTGTCGCTCGGCAAATAACCCAAAAAGGTAAAGCGCTGACCATTTAAGCCACTCGCCATTAGGCTGAGCAGTATGGAAGAGGGGCCAACCAAGGGCGCAACGCGTATGCCTTTTTGATGTGCCAGTGCAGCAAGTTTTGCACCAGGGTCTGCAATGCCTGGGCAACCAGCCTCGCTCATGAGTCCTACGTCTTTACCTGCGATAAGAGGGCTCAGTAATGCAGGTAAGTCTTTATCTGCCGTGTGTTCATTCAGCGTTTTGAGCACAAGCTCGCGTATCGGTTTGCTATGCTTGATGGTGCCCAAAAAGTGGCGCGCGGTTTTCTCATTTTCAACGATGAACTCGTCAAGCTGTTGAGCGATGGCGACTACTTCTGCCGGTAACACTCTGGCAACGTTGTCAGCGCCAAGGGTCACGGGGATGAAATACAGCGTTCCTGATTTTTTATGGGTCATCATACGTTGCTTATACGCGATAGGTGAGGGTGGTTTTTTTCATGATTTTTCAGTCTGCCGGAATCGGTTTATGTGCAGTTATATGACGGCCACACCTTCATTTTGTAACATGTTCACCAATGCAATCAGCGGCAGTCCGATTAAAGCATTGGGGTCATCTCCAGTCATTCTTTCAATAATGGCGATGCCTAAACCTTCAGATTTTGCGCTACCTGCACAGTGATAAGGTTGTTCTTTCAGTAAGTAGTTTTCAATTTGAGCGTCAGTCAAGTTTCTGAACTTTACAATATAAGGAACAACTTCAGCCTGCATGCGGTGTGTTGCCGCATTGTAGAGGCATAACGCACTATGAAATATAACTTCTCGTCCACGCATGGTACGTAGTTGATGGCTGGCGTTAACATGATTTAGTGGCTTGCCTAATTGCAGGTTATCTAAAGTCGCGACTTGATCACATCCAATAATTAGAGCATGGGGGTTGCTGGTGCCAACTTTTTTGGCTTTTATTTGAGCTAATCTTAACGCTGTTTCTTGTGGTAACTCGTGTGGTAATGGTGTTTCATCAACATCAGGTGCAACACAGCTAAAAGGAATTTGTAAGTGCGTGAGTAATTCACGTCTATAAACAGAAGATGAGGCGAGTATCAGTGCTGGATTCACTTATAGGGGCTTCTATAAATACCTATTTTGGGCGCATTACTGCGTTGCGCGGTTTTTTGGTTACGGCCGCTTCGCTTAACCTAAAGGTTAGCCTGCACCGCAACTTACGTTGTCGCAACCTTGCTGTATACTGCATACTATCTCGGCTTCTGCGTTCTGTGCGCCTTGTACTGCATCCCAAACTACGCATTTATAGAAGCCCCTCAAATATCCATGTGGTTATTCTGGTTGAATTTCAAGCAATGATTCATCAGGGTTGACCGCGTCACCTTTAGTCACATGAATTGCTACCACAATGCCTGACGTTGCCGCTTGAATTTCATTTTCCATTTTCATGGCTTCAATGACCAGTACCGCATCGCCCGCATTTACTTTTTCACCCACTTTAGTCATGACAGCAACAATAGTGCCCGGCATCGAGGTGGTTACATGACCGGCGTGCGCCGGGCGAGGGCGACCACTTTTTGCTGTTGCTGCTTTCTTTTTACTGCCGCTGCTTGCGGCGCCACTCGAAACTTCAATTTCACTCAAGGTTTCTACAAAGACTTCTTCCGCAATGCCATCAACAGAGACATAGTACGGGCGTTTTTCTTCACCGCTATGGCCGCTACCAGTCAGGTTGATATGGAAAGTTTCACCGTGGAGCGTCACTTTGAACTCGTTAGGCGCAAAACGAGGCGCTGCTGAATTTACTGATTCTTTACTTAACAATACTTCTGGTACCAGTGAGCCTGCATTTCGTTCTTGTAAATAGGTTTTGCCGATATCCGGGAACATGGCATAGGTCAGCACATCTTCATCTGATTTTGCAAAACGTTCAGCTTCACTGGTGAGTTTTGCCATTTCTGGTTCTAACAAATCTGCAGGACGACAGGTAATCGCTTCACCATCATTCACCGCAAGTTTTTTAACTGATTCATTGACTGGCGCCGGTGATTGACCGTAGCGACCAAGGAAATAGTTTTTTACTTCATTGGTGATCGATTTATAACGCGCGCCCGTCATTACATTAAGCACGGCCTGCGTGCCCACGATTTGTGAGGTTGGTGTGACCAATGGAGGAAAGCCTAAATCTTCGCGTACACGCGGGATTTCGGCTAATACTTCATCCATGCGGTTAAGTGCACCTTGCTCTTTTAATTGGTTGGAAAGGTTGGAAATCATGCCACCTGGCACTTGATTCACCAATACACGTGTATCCACACCGGTAAAATCACTTTCAAACTGCCAATACTTTTTACGCACATCACGGAAATACGCCGTTATTTCTTGCAAGGCACCTAAATCCAACCCAGTGTCATATTCTGTGCCTTTTAACGCGGCGACGATACTTTCTGTAGAAGGGTGACTTGCACCTTCGCCAAAAGAAGAGTTGCAAGTGTCTACAAGGGTGGCGCCAGCCTCTATGCCTTTCAGGAAACACATCGCAGATAAGCCTGAGGTGGCATGGCTGTGTAGATGAATGGGTAGGCTAACTGCGCTACGCAATGCTTTTACCAGGTCATGTGTGCTTTGTGGGGTTAGTAATCCGGCCATGTCTTTAACCGCGATGGTGTCGCAGCCCATTGCCTCGAGTTCCTTTGCCAAGTCAACAAAATGGGCAATGTCATGTGCTGGGCTTGTTGTGTAGCTAATGGCACCTTCAGCGTGTTTACCCGCTTTTTTTACTGCTGCTATTGAAGTTTTGAGATTGCGCATATCGTTCATGGCATCAAAAATGCGGAACACGTCCACACCATTGTCGGCAGATTTTTGTACAAAGGCGCGTACTACATCATCAGAATAGTGACGATAGCCTAATAAATTCTGACCACGTAATAACATTTGAATGCGGCTATTGGGCAAGGCTTTACGCAATTTGGCAAGGCGCTGCCAAGGGTCTTCTTTTAAAAAACGGACGCAGGCATCAAACGTTGCGCCACCCCAAGCTTCTAGCGACCAAAAGCCAATCGCATCAAGTTTTGCGCAAATAGGGAGCATATCATCGGTGCGCATACGAGTTGCGATTAACGACTGATGTCCATCGCGTAACACTAGTTCAGAAATAAATACTTTTGCCATATTTTTAATCTATCGGTTTGAGGTTTAAGTTACATTCAAAATTAATTGTATTTTTTAAATACCTTCGTGAGCAGCAATCGCGGCAGAAATTGCTGCGGCAATTAGTTCAGGGGGTATTTGGTTTGCGTAATCCGCCAATTCCGGGTGAGACTCTACAAAACTGGTGTTAAATTCAGCATTTTTGAAATCTTCATGTTTTAAAATTTCCTGATAATAGGGGATGGTGGTTTTTACCCCATAAATCAACATATCATCTAGTGCGCGGCGACCTCGCTCAATAACGCTTTCCCAAGTCAGTGCCCATACTGTCAATTTAGCACACATGGAATCGTAATAGGGCGGGATTACATAGCCGCTGAAAATGGCAGCGTCCATGCGTACACCTGGCCCACCTGGTGCGTAATATCGGGTAATTTTACCAAAGCTTGGTAAAAAGCCATTTTTTGGATCTTCTGCATTGATGCGGAATTCCATGGCGTAGCCCCTAAACTGCACATCTTTTTGCTGATATTGCAGTGGCAAGCCGTAAGCGATACGAATCTGCTCTTGCACAATATCAATGCCGGTAATGGTTTCTGTTACGGTATGCTCAACTTGCAAGCGCGTATTCATCTCCATGAAATAGAAGGTATTGTCAGAGTCTAATAAAAACTCTACCGTACCTGCATTTTCGTAACCCACCGCTTTGGCCGCTTTTACGGCCAAGCTGCCAATATACTCACGCTGTGCTTGGGTTAATTGCGGAGAAGGGGCAATTTCAATCAATTTTTGATTGCGTCGCTGAATGGAGCAGTCACGCTCAAATAAATGAATGACGTTGCCTTCAGCATCAGCCAATACCTGCACTTCAATATGGCGAGGTGATACCACGCATTTTTCAAGGAACACTTCAGGTTTGCCAAAAGCTTTGCTGGCTTCGCTAATCACGCGGTCATAGTTGCTTAGCAACTCTTTTTTACTGTCGCAACGACGGATGCCACGACCGCCACCCCCATTGGTCGCTTTTAACATGACCGGGTAGCCGATTGTACTTGCCAGGGCAATCGCTTCATCCAGGTTTTTCAAGTTGCCATTACTGCCGGGCGTACAGGGAATTCCCGCATTGGTCATTGCATTTCTGGCTTGAATTTTGTCACCCATTTGACGGATGACATCCGCATTGGGACCAATAAATTTAACGCCACGACGTTCACAGATTTCAGCCAACTCAGGGTTCTCAGATAAAAAGCCGTAACCGGGATGCAACGCATCACAACCGGAAGCCACCGCTAAATTGACGATATTGTGAGCATTCAAGTAGCCAGCCACGGGGTCTGCGCCAATGTTGTAAGCTTCGTCTGCCTTTTTAACATGTAAGGCTTGACGGTCGGCATCTGAATAAATAGCAACAGACTTGATGCCCATTTCAGAGCAAGCGCGTACAATACGCACTGCGATTTCACCGCGATTAGCAATTAGAATTTTTTTGAACACGTAGCAAGCCCTGAAATTTGATACAAAAACCGCGTAATTGTAGCATGTGCAAGCTGATAGCTAAATCCCTCGCGCTAAATTTTCGCTGCCAAATTTATAACATTAAATATCGTGAATATTAAAAATGAGTACCCAACCTTTATTGATTGATAACATTGCATTTGCTAAAAGAAATGATCATTTGGCCGGTGTCTTGTCACTCGCGGACTGTGCGAGATTATCTGAATTGTTGAAGTCGCAAGCGCAAGACAATGTGATTGAGTATAGTCTGGAGGGTGAAACCAATTCCGTGGGGCAACATTTTCTGCATTTGTCGCTGCGTTCGAACCTAACGACTTTTTGCCAACGTTGCCTGGAGGCTATGCCACTTAAGCTTGATTTGAATTTTCATTACTTAATCGGGGGTGTTGATTTTGACCACTCAGAAATGGGTGATGTAGAAGATAGCGACGATTTTGATTTGCAGGAGGCAAGTCAGACCATGGATTTGATTGCACTGATTGAGGATGAAATTATCATGGCCATGCCAATTGCGCCGGCACATGAAAGTGGTTGTGCTGCAGCTGTGATGCAAAGCGGTAAAAAACCTAACCCATTTGCGGTGTTAAAAGATTTAATTAAATCTTGAAATGGTCAAATTTGGCTGACAAAACCATTGTTTTATATTATCATTGCGGATTGGAAATTTTTGTAATCTTAAATTAGTGATGCGCTTTTGATAGTAGCGCGTCGGTTTGTAGTAATTGAGATGATGTTTTAATCATTTTATTGGAGTTTATTATGGCAGTTCAGCAAAACAAAAAGACACCTTCAAAGCGCGGTATGCACCGTTCACATGACTTTTTGACAAATCCACCATTAGCAGTTGAGCCAACAACAGGCGAAACGCACTTGCGTCATCACGTTAGCCCAAACGGCTATTACCGTGGTCGTAAAGTATTGCCGTCAAAAGGCGAATAATTTTACTTTCCAAACAAGTCAATTTAGTTAAAGTTTAGAGATTGAAGTTTGTTTGGTAGTCCATGAAATCATTTAACGCCGCCCCAGTATTGGGGCGGCGTTAGTGTTTTAATGGCAGGCATAGCCTATTCGTATTTAGTCATCTTGTTAGAATTAAACTCTTTCATTCAAATGTGAGTATAAAACCACATGGATATTACAGTCGCAATTGATGCAATGGGGGGCGATCACGGCCCGCATGTCACTATTCCCGCCGCGCTCAAGGCGCTTGAGTCTGATGATCAGCTCAATATTGTTTTAGTTGGCTTGAGTGATGCCATTGAAGCGGAGTTGAAAGCAAACAAAGCAAGTGCAAGCCCACGCTTGCGTATTCATCACGCCAGCGAAGTTGTGACGATGGATGAATCGCCACAAAGTGCGCTCAAAAATAAAAAAGATTCATCCATGCGCGTGGCAATCAATTTAGTTAAAAGTGGTGAAGCTAACGCATGTGTCAGCGCAGGCAATACCGGCGCGCTCATGGCAACGGCTCGCTTTGTGCTAAAAACTCTGCCCGGCATTGATCGCCCCGCAATTGCTTCGGCGTTACCTAGTGAAAAAGGTAACACCTATATGCTTGATTTGGGGGCTAATGCGGATTGTACGGCCGAGCAGCTTTACCAATTTGCGATTATGGGTGCCATGCTGGTGAGTTGCGTAGAGCACAAAGAGCGGCCGACGGTAGGTTTACTCAATATTGGTTCAGAAGACATTAAAGGCAATGAGGTTGTAAAACAAGCTGGCGAATTGTTAAAAGCTAGCCATCTGAATTTTTATGGTAACGTTGAAGGTGATGATATCTTCAAAGGCACCACAGATTTGGTGGTATGCGACGGTTTTGTTGGTAATGTGGCACTAAAAACAACCGAAGGGCTGGCGCACATGATGGGTAAATTTTTAACCCAGGAGTTCAAGAAAAACTGGCTGACAAAACTCATGGCGCTTTGCGCATTGCCTGTTCTTAAATCTTTTAAAAAGCGTTTGGATCCACGTCGTTACAATGGCGCAAGCTTTTTAGGTTTGCGCGGGATTGTAGTAAAAAGCCATGGTGGTGCAGACCAAGTGGCCTTTCTATCGGCCATTCACGTGGCGATTGAAGAAGCGCGCAGCGGCGTATTGCACCGCATTACTGAGCAGCTGGAAATTGAGCACTTGCAGCCATCGCGGATTGTAGAAAGCTCACAGGACACATAATGATATTTTCTCGTATTACTGGCACAGGGAGTTATTTGCCCGCCAGAATTCTGACTAATGCTGAGTTGGAAAGCATGGTGGATACTACTGATGAATGGATTTTTGCGCGCACGGGCATTCGTGAGCGTCATATCGCTGCAACCAATGAATTTACCAGTAACTTAGGCGTTGCCGCAGCTAAAAAAGCCATTGAGGCGGCAAATATTGACCCTCAGCAAATAGATTTGATTCTTGTGGCAACCACCACGCCAGACCGTGTGTTTCCTAGTACGGCCTGTTTGATACAAAACCAATTGGGCATTAAAAACAATTGTCCGGCTTTTGATGTGCAAGCAGTGTGTAGCGGATTTGTTTATGCGCTAGCGGTGGCTGATAGCATGATTAAATCAGGGGCTGTTAAAACGGCCTTGGTTATTGGCGCTGAAACTATGTCACGCATCACCGATTGGACAGATCGTAGTAACTGTATTTTGTGGGGCGATGGCGCAGGCGCGGTTGTTTTGCAAGCATCTCACGAGGCGGGCATTATATCGACGCATCTCCATGCAGATGGCAGCTATGAAAAATTATTAAATGTTCCTAGCGGTGTTTCAAAGCAGGAAGGTGACAAAACCGTCAAAATGGAAGGTAATGCGGTGTTTAAAATGGCGGTGAATACACTGGACCAAATTGTGGATGAAACCATCACTGCGCATGGTCTGCAAAAAAGTGACATTGATTGGCTGGTGCCGCATCAGGCCAATATTCGCATTTTACAAGCCACAGCTAAAAAGCTGGATATGAGTCTTGATAAGGTAGTTGTCACTGTAGATAAGCATGGCAATACTTCGGCAGCTTCTATTCCATTGGCGTTAGATGTGGCCGTGCGCGACGGACGTATTCAACGCGGCAATGTTATCCTCATGGAGGCTTTTGGTGGTGGTTTCACCTGGGGTTCTGCGTTAATAAAATACTAATTATTCAAGTAATTATCTAATTAATGTAAAGTAATTTATGAAAAAAATAGCATTCTTTTTTCCGGGTCAAGGTTCTCAATCAGTGGGGATGATGAGCGGCTTTGGTGAGTCTAATTTGATCCGTGATACCTTTGTCGAAGCTTCGGATATTTTAGGGGTGGATTTATGGGCGATGGCAACAGAGCCTAATGAAAATATCAATGAAACTACGAATACGCAACCTATCATGCTCACTGCTGGTGTGGCCGTTTGGCGTGCATGGCAAGCTGCTACGGGTGGTTCACCTTCTGTTTTAGCGGGTCATAGTTTAGGTGAGTACACTGCGCTTGTAGCATCTGGTGCTTTGTCTTTCAAAGAGGCTTTGCCTTTAGTACGTTACCGTGCGGAAGTTATGCAGAATGCAGTCCCTGTTGGCGTTGGCGCGATGGCAGCAATACTGGGGCTTGATGATGATTTGGTACGCGCCGTATGTGCAGAGGCGGCTCAAAATGAGGTGCTGGAAGCTGTGAACTTTAATTCACCTGGTCAAGTGGTGATTGCAGGCAATAAGGCGGCGGTAGAGCGCGGAATGGAGATTGCAAAAGCGAAGGGCGCTAAACGCGCTCTGCCTTTGCCAGTAAGCGTGCCATCCCACTGCGCTTTGATGCGGCCGGCAGCGCTTAAACTCGCAGAATATTTAAAAAACGTGACCGTGAATTTTCCACAAATACCGGTGCTACACAACGCAGATGTTGCGGCATACAGTGATAGCGATAAAATTAAGGATGCATTGGTACGCCAGTTATATAGTCCTGTGCGCTGGGTTGAAACGGTGCAAGCGATAGCCGCGCAAGGCGTTACGCTGAGCGCAGAATGCGGTCCCGGCAAAGTGTTATCTGGCCTTACTAAACGCATTGTGGCCGAATTGCCGTGCGTTGCATTAACAAGTAATGAAGCCATTCAAGAATTACAAACCCAATTGAGCGCGTAAGGAGAATCCTAATGTTACAAAATCAAATTGTTTTAGTTACGGGTGCCAGTCGCGGTATTGGCGCTGCAATTGCTTTAGAGTTGGGCAAGCAGGGCGCAACCGTGATTGGTACGGCAACTTCAGAGAATGGTGCGGCATCTATTACCGATACCTTGGCAAGCGCCGGTATTAAAGGTGAAGGCATGGTCTTAAACGTGAACGATGCCGCGCAGGTAGAGACAACATTAAAAGCTATTAGCGAAAAATACGGTGATGTGAGCGTTTTGGTGAATAATGCCGGCATTACACGCGACACCTTGTTGATGCGCATGAAGGATGAAGATTGGGATGCTGTCATCAGTACAAACCTAAGCTCGGTATTCCGTATGAGCCAAGCGGTATTGCGTCCAATGATGAAAGCCCGCACTGGGCGTATTATTAGCATTTCATCTGTGGTTGGACACATGGGTAATGCCGGACAAACCAACTATGCGGCCGCCAAAGCGGGAATGACTGGTTTTACTAAATCATTGGCAGCAGAAGTGGGAAGCCGTGGTATTACTGTGAATTGTGTGGCGCCAGGATTCATTGAAACGGATATGACAGCAGAATTATCGGAAGACATTACCAACAAAATGCTGGCACGTATTCCAGCAGGGCGCTTAGGCTCAGTCAAGGAAATTGCAGCAACGGTTGCGTTTCTGGCGTCACCAAGCGCCGCTTACATTACGGGTGAGACTATTCATGTGAATGGTGGTATGTTAATGGTGTAAGTGTTAATTAAGGAAGCACTGATTAAATCCTCATGACCACGCACATGAGGTTTGCGGGATGGGATGCTAGGCAGGCGACGAGGTCAATGGTTATTCCCTTGACGAGGAGCCTAACACAGCAGACCGCTCGCAAACCCTGCGCCCATCAGGGTTGCGATAAATTTGTGCGCTTACGTATGTGTGCTCCTTGGCTTCGTAGAATAACTACGACCTGCGTCGCACGCCTCGCAATCACCACAAATTTATTCGCAACGTGGCTCATGGTGATTTAATCAGTGTTTCCTTAAGGAAGCACTGATTAAATTTATTCTAAAGATTGAAGATTAAGTTTATTGTAATTGATTAAGTTTTTTGTATTATGGTTGAGTTTTGGTAGAATACTGCCTTAGCTGAGCTATTTTTTATATTAGGCTATTTTTATAAAAGGGGTAATTAGATGTCTGACATCGAACAACGCGTTAAAAAAATTGTTGCTGAACAACTAGGTGCAAATGAAGCTGATGTTAAAAACGCATCATCATTTGTAGATGATTTAGGGGCTGACTCACTTGATACTGTTGAGTTGGTTATGGCGCTAGAAGAAGAGTTTGACTGCGAAATTCCGGATGAAGAAGCAGAAAAAATCACCACAGTTCAATTAGCGATTGATTACATCAATACTAACCTCAAATAAATTCACATTTAAGCAGTAAGCTCATTTTTGGCTTACTGCTTTTTGTCTTTTTTGTTTCTTGAACTTTGCCTCTGAGACTATGTTTGTTGGGGTCTCTAAAAAATTAATTTGAGATACGGTGTCCCCTTATGTCTAAACGCAGAGTAGTCGTCACGGGTCTTGGCGTTGTTTCACCTGTTGGCATTGGTGTTAAAACAGCCTGGGACAATCTGATTGCTGGAAAATCCGGCATTACTCAAATCACCAAATTTGATGCAAGTGCTTTTTCTTCAACCATTGCCGGTGAAGTAAAAGACTTTAATGTCGAAGATTTTCTGACAGCCAAAGATGCTAGGCGCATGGATACGTTTATTCAGTACGGCTTAGCTGCCGCGATTGAGGCGGTGAAAGATTCAGGCATCGTTGCCACAGAAGAAAACGCTGAACGCATTGGCGTTTCAATCGGTTCTGGCATTGGCGGCATGCAACTCATTGAAGATACTGATATTCTCTACCAAGCGTCAGGCCCGCGCAAAATATCGCCATTTTTCATTCCAGGCACTATTATCAACATGATTTCAGGTAATTTGAGCATCATGTTTGGTTTTAAAGGCCCTAATGTGGCCATTGTGACAGCCTGTACGACGGGTACACACTCTATAGGTGATGCATCGCGCATGATTGAATATGGCGATGCCGACGTGATGATTGCCGGTGGCGCAGAGGCGGCCATTACACGTTTAAGCGTAGGTGGCTTTGCCGCTTCTCGCGCACTTTCAACACGTAATGATGACCCGGCAACGGCTAGTCGCCCTTGGGATAAAGACCGTGATGGCTTTGTCATTGGTGAGGGTGCCGGCGTAATGGTGCTGGAAGAGTATGAACACGCCAAAAAACGTGGTGCAAAAATCTACGCTGAATTAAGTGGATATGGCATGAGCGCAGATGCCTATCATATGACGGCACCCAATATGGATGGTCCGCGTCGCTCTATGCGCAATGCGATGCAAAATGCGGGTATCAATCCTGATGCTGTGCAATTTGTGAATGCGCACGGCACTTCTACGCCACTGGGTGACTCTAATGAAACCAATGCGATTAAAGCAGCATTTGCTGATCATGCTTATAAATTGGTGGTAAATTCTACTAAATCCATGACAGGTCACTTACTGGGCGGCGCTGGTGGCCTGGAATCTGTATTTACCGTGCTTTCAATTTATAATCAGGTATCTCCGCCAACCATTAACAT
>CAMBZE010000016.1 GCA_945872425.1 Methylotenera oryzisoli
AGGTTTTCTCTAAATTCTGTCCAATGCTCGGCTTCTGCATCCGCGATTAACTGGAATTTATTAAAACCTGATTCGACAATCTCAATCAACTCGGCATCCGGCAAACCGGCAAATAATGTTTTTGCAATGGTAACTTGCGCCTTTTGAAAATTAGGGGTGACCCCCTCTTGCGCCAAAGGTGAGCTAAAAAAGGCATAAGTCAATAGTGCGTAGGCTTGATACACGCTCAGCATATCAAAGTTTTCGCTACGTTCTGCCAATGGCGAACGGTCTGCAGATTGAATCGCTTTGAAAGTCACGTAGCAACTTAAATAATCTGCGGCATTGAGCGCGTCGTATTCATCCAAATTGGTATTGGGCGTTTCATCATCACGTAATGTGACGGCTAAACATAGCGCATGCATCAGTTTTAAACGTTGTGAATATTGGTTTTCCATATTAAATCCTAAATAACTTTTTTAAATAAATTCTAGCGGGTGCGCTAATCCAGTGCAGGCATTGCTTCCAACCTCTCGTGCAACTCTAACCAACGTTCTTCAGCGGCTTCTAATCTATTTGCAAGTTCTGCCTGTGTTTTTAATAGCTGCTGCAACGCAGTTTTATCTGAGGTGGTATAAAGCTCGCCATCGTTTAATCGTTCATCACAAACTTTTTTATCTACTTGCCAATGCGCCATATTGCGCTCAATTTGTTCAAGCTCTTTCAACAATGGGCGGCGTTCTGCGATTCTTGCTTGGCGCTCTGCTTTATTCTGTGCGCGATCATTTTTATTGGGTTTGTCTGCTGCAACTATTTGACTGGCTTGTTTTTCTTTTAAGCGTTGCGCATTCAACCACTGACTATAGTCCTCTAAATCACCATCAAACTGCGTGGCTTTGCCATCCGCTACTAAAATAAACTGGTCGCAGGTGGCGCGCAACAGGGCTCTGTCATGTGACACCAATATCACGCCGCCTTCAAAATCCTGCAAGGCCAGCGTTAAGGCGTGGCGCATTTCCAAATCCAAATGATTGGTGGGTTCATCCAGTAACAATAAATTAGGACGCGTCCAAATCAATAAAGCCAGCGCTAAACGTGATTTTTCACCGCCAGAAAAATTTGCGCAAGGCGACCTTGCCATGTCACCCTTAAAATCAAACCCGCCTAAATAGTTTAGATGCTCCTGCTCACGCGTCAGCGGGTCTAATTTCATCATGTGCTGCAATGGCGATTCATCAGGGCGCAACTGCTCAAGCTGATGCTGCGCAAAATAACCGATATTAAGGTCTTTGCCTTCTACGCGCTTACCTGACAACGGCTCTAGCTCATGCGCCAATAATTTAATCAGCGTGGTTTTGCCTGCGCCATTCTTACCCAGCAGGCCGATGCGCTCGCCTGGCCGAATCGCCAGTTCAATGTTGCCAATTAAGGCTGCATGGTTATAGCCCACGCTCATGCCATCCAATACCAGCAAAGGGTCTGGCGCTGCGACCGGCGCTCTGAATTCAAAACTGAATTGTGAATCCACATGCGCGGCAGAAATCATCTCCATGCGTTCAAGCGCTTTGATACGACTCTGCGCTTGCCGTGCTTTGGTGGCCTGTACACGGAAACGATCAATATAACTGTGTAAGTGTGCAACCTTGCGCTGTTGCTTTTCAAACATGGCTTGTTGCAGCGCCAGCTTTTCAGCGCGTTGACGCTCGAAATCCGAGTAGCCGCCACGATAAAGCGTCAGCGTTTGCTGTTCAATATGCGCAATGTGGTTCACGATTGCGTCTAAAAAATCTCTATCGTGAGAAATCAGCAACAGTGTACCGCGATAGCTTTGTAGCCAGCTCTCCAGCCAGATAACCGCATCTAAATCCAGGTGATTGGTTGGCTCATCGAGCAGCAGCAAATCAGAGCGGCACATCAGCGCCCGTGCTAGATTTAGGCGCACGCGCCAACCGCCGGAGAAAGTCGATACCGCTTGCTGTAAAGCCGCCTGATTAAAACCCAAACCGTTGAGCAATTCAGCAGCGCGTGCTTTAGCGCTATAGCCACCAATATCAGTCAAACGCTGGTGCAATTCCGCAATCAATTCGCCTTGATGATTGGCTTCTGCTGCCACCAAACCTGCCTCGATTTCACGCAACTCCGCATCACCATCCAATACAAACTCAATGGCAGGCATGGCTAAGGCTGGCGTTTCTTGCGCAACATGCGCGACCACCCAGCCTGCCGGCATTTCCAGATCACCTTTTTCAGGGTGAACTTCGCCACGCAACATAGCAAAAATGGATGACTTGCCAGCACCATTAGCCCCAGTTAGACCGACCTTATGGCCTGGATGTAGCTGCATGGACGCGCCCTGAATCAGGACTTTTGAACCGCGTGTTAATGTAAGTTGTTTAAATTGAATCAAGGGACGGCAATCGGAATTAAATATTTACTTGGTCAAAACTGGTCAACTATTTTTGCCAAAACCGCCATTCTAAATGAGACCTCTGCATAAATGATTGTTGAGTTAAAAAATATTCGATTGTCATTCCCGCGGAGGCGGTAATGACGGGGTTTGATGTTTTCAATAAACCCCAGTTAAAAACCCTTGAATATCAGTTGTATTGATTGATATTGCAGTAAAATATAGCTTACCTGTTTAAATTAGATTAAAACCCACCCATAAATGATCAAAAAGTCTCTGCTTTGGGTTTACCGTACCGCACTTCGGCTCACTGGTGCAGTAATTGCCATCTTGCTGCTTACTGCGTCAGCCATTCACTTCTGGCTCATGCCCAATATCAACCAATACAAAGATGATATCGCTACGTTTGCCAGTCAGGCAACCCAACAAAAAGTGGTCATAGGTGACATTAAGACTGACTGGCAAGGGTTTAACCCACGCCTGTCGCTCAGTAACATTGATATTTTTGATGCGGAAAATCGCCCTGCCTTACAATTAAAAAATATCGATGTGGAGTTGTCATGGCTCAGCATCCCTTTGCTTGAACCCCATTTAGCTAGACTTGTTATTCACGCACCTGAGCTTACGATTCGCCGCGTCGCCAGTGGCGAAATATTTATCGCAGGCATCAGTATGTTGGGTGAATCCAAACCTGATTTGCCTAACTGGCTTTTAAGGCAAAATAGACTTGTAATCAATGATGCCAAAATTGTTTGGTTAGATGAAAAGCGCAATGCTCCAAGCTTAAGCTTAGAAAACCTGAATGTGGAAATTTTCAGCCCGCTTTGGAAGAGTCTGGTTAAAAATCACCAGTTCACGGCGAGTGCGCGACCTTCTACCGGCACCAATAACCCAATCCTCTTGAGTGGCAATTTCTATGGGAATGATGTTAGTCATACTGAAAAATGGCGTGGCAACCTATCCATGCAACTGAAAAATGCCGATTTAGCCGCATTCAAGACATGGCTTGATTATCCAATCAATGTGCAATCGGGTATTGGCAGTGCAGATATCACGGTTAAATTTGCGCAACATCAGGTGCAATCCATCAGTAGTGGAGTCGCCCTTGAAAATCTGCAATTACAATTAAACCCCAATGCCGCACCGATGGCATTAACCAAACTTGCAGGGCAATTTGACTGGAAAAACTTAAATAAACGCAGTTCTGACACGTCTAAAGCAAATTTTGGGCATGCCTTAACTGTAGAACACCTCACGCTCACGGCAAATAATGGCTTGAATTTACAAGATGTAAACGCTGATTATGCGCAAACAAACGAGGGACAGCAAACCCTTAACCTCAAACTGGCGCAACTTGATTTAGCACAGATTCAACCCTACCTGACGCAACTGCCATTACCCGATGTAATTGTGCAAAAAATTACCGGCATGGCGCCAATAGGCACGCTGGATCATGTTGCCGTACACTGGGAAGCTCAAAATGACAACACGACAGCTTATCAAGTTGGTGCTAAATTTAATCATTTAAGTATTCAGGCACATGAAAAAGTGCCTGGCTTTACCAATTTATCTGGTGAAATCCAGGCAAATCACAAAGCCGGGCAATTACAGCTGAACTCGCAAAATGCCAACCTTGATTTTAAAGGCATTCTGCGTTGGCCTATTCCGCTAGATAAACTGCAGGGAGAAGTCTCCTGGAAAACTCACGACAATGCCACAACCGTTGATGTCAACCAGCTCAATATCAGCAGCCCCCATTTATCCGGCGTCATTGATGCTAATTACATCATGGATGGCAACAAAGGCGGTTACCTTGACCTAAAAGGTAAGTTTGACAAGGGCAATGCCAAGCACGCTTTATTTTATTACCCGATCGCGCTCGGCAACACCACACTGCACTGGCTGGATACCTCAATATTGGCTGGGCAGATTGAAGATGTTAACCTTGCGGTGAAAGGACGTTTGGGCGACTTTCCGTTTGTGGATAGCAAAAACAATCCAGACCCAAAACAAGGCCTGTTTAGAGTCACTGCAAAAATGAGCGATGTGCTTTTAGAATATGGCACTGGCTGGCCTGTGGTTGAGAATCTGGGCCTAAACATGCTGTTTGAAGGCAATCGCATGGAACTCAATGCCAATACCGGGCGTATATTGGGTAACAAAATCATCAAAAGCAAAACAACCATTGCACAACTTGATGCCGACTACCCCATGCTCAACATTGAGTCTGTGATACAAGGTCCCGTTTCTGAGGGTATTCATTTTGTGAACAAAAGCCCGGTACTGGAAGTCACCCAAGGCTTTACTGAAGGCCTCAAAACCAGCGGAACAGGCAAGCTGAATCTAAGCCTGAAAATCCCCATGCAAAATCTAGAAGCCGCCAAGTATAAAGGCTTGTATCAAATAACTAACGGCGTAATGGAAAGCGACCACATCCCCTCGCTTAACCAAATCAACGGCTTTCTGGAGTTCACAGAAAGCAGCCTCTCGGCAAAAAATATCAAAGCCAATGCATTTGGCGCACCGCTTGTGTTTGACTTGAATTCCAGCAAAGATAAATCTATCCGCGTTGCTGCCAGAGGGAAAATCAATGACGACAACCTTAAGCAAATTTTCAGGGCACAAGGCTTTGATAAAGGTGCAACTTACATAACGGGCAATACCGAATGGGCGGGCGATATTCTGATTCAAAAGCCACGTGTCAGTATTGGCATACGCTCCAACTTGCAAGGCATTGCATCACACTTACCTGCCCCGCTGGATAAAAGCGCCAACGAGCCATTAAGTCTGCGCATTGATAAAAAACAAGATGCTAATAACGACACTATTACCATCAACATTGGCAACAAACTTGGCGCAAAAATAATCCGCAGCATTGATAACGGAAAGTTGCAATTGGATTACGCCAGCGTCAATTTTAATGCTGGCACTGCCAATGAATTGAACAATGAACCAAATAAGACAAAAGGGGTTCAGGTTACAGGCAATCTGGATTATCTGGATGCCGATGCATGGCGTCATGTGATGCATGACTTTACCGATTCGACAAAGCAACAAACTGCGTTGCCCATTCAAAAGCTAGCCTTAAAAATCAATACGCTGGATATTTTTGGTCGGCGTTTAAATCAGCTTAATCTCGCCAATAATGGCAATAAAGAAGGGTTTCAAGTCAGCATGCAAAGTCGAGAAATTACTGGCGACTTGCAGTGGCTAAATCAAAATAACGGCAAGCTGATTGCACGCTTAACTCATTTAACCATTCCGGATGCCGCACCGCATAAACTATCTACCAACCTAGACACTAATGCCCAAAACACCAACCAAAAACAGTTTACAAAACAAGATCAAGATTATCCTGCACTGGATATTTTTGCAGATAACTTTGAATTCAATAAGAAAAATTTTGGTGCTTTAGAACTCGTCGCTTACCCACAAAACGATAACTGGAATATTCAAAAACTTAAACTCAGCACGCCAGATGGGGCAATCAACGCTGAAGGTCAATGGAATAACTGGGCAAGAAGCCCCAATACCTACCTAAATGTAACGTGGGATATTAAAGACTTGGGTAAAACGCTCAAAAGATTTGGCTACCCGGACACCATTAAAGATGGTGAAGGCGCATTAACCGGCACACTGCACTGGCCCGGCAGTCCGCATCAATTCGATACCTCACGCCTGAATGGCGACCTGCAATTTGAAGTGCGTAAAGGTCAGATTCTGCAAGTGCAGCCGGGTGTGGGGCGATTGCTAGGCCTGCTAAGCCTGCAAAGTTTGCCGCGACGCTTAACGCTGGATTTTAGAGACTTGTTCAGCAATGGCTTTGCTTTTGATAAAATAAATGCAACAGTTAAAATTGATCGCGGTGTATTGCGTAGCGATAACTTTGCAATGAGCGGCCCGGCGGCTGATGTCGCCATCAAAGGTGAAACGAATCTACAAAAAGAAACTCAACACCTTTTTGTTAAAGTAATGCCCCATATCAGCGACAGCCTTTCACTCGCGGCTTTAGCGGGGGGGCCATTGGCTGGTGCCGTCGCATTTTTGGCGCAGAAAGTATTAAAAGACCCGCTGAATAAAATAGTGTCCAGCGAATATGAAATTACCGGCACCTGGGATAATCCTCAAGAGGTAAAATCCAACGACCGTGACAAAAATAACCCACAAAATAACAATACTTCACCACTTAATTAAAAAAACAATTCGGATCACTTATGGCTATTACTTCCCGCTTAAAAACTACCAAAGCTAAACTAAGCAAACAAGAAGGCAACAATGACATCATCAAAATGGCAGGCATTCAAATGGCATCAGGCCCTTATGTCAGCGCCAATTTGAGCGAGGCAGAACGTCTGATTGAAATAGCAGTGGATCAAGGCGCCAAGCTGGTGGTGTTGCCGGAGCACTTTGCCATCATGGGGTTAAAAGAAACCGACAAAGTAGCCGTGCGTGAGGAAGAAGGTAATGGCAAAATCCAGGATTTTTTAAGCAAAATTGCAAAAAAACATAAAATCTGGCTAATCGGCGGCTCAGTGCCGCTCGTGAGCAATTTTCCCAACAAAGTGCGTAACAGTTGTTTGGTATATGACGACAAAGGTCATCAAGTGGCACGCTACGACAAAATTCATTTATTTGGCCTGGATTTAGGTAACGAGCATTACCATGAAGAAAAAACCATCGAATCAGGAGATACGGTTAAAGTTGTAAGCACTCCATTTGGAAAAATAGGTTTGTCTATTTGCTACGATTTACGTTTCCCTGAGCTTTATCGCGCCATGGGTGAAGTTAATATTATCGTGATACCCGCCGCTTTTACCGACACCACCGGCAAAGCTCACTGGGAAAGCCTCGTTCGTGCACGCGCCATTGAAAACCTCAGTTATGTCATCGCCCCGGCGCAAGGCGGCTACCATATCTCAGGACGTGAAACGCATGGTAACAGCATGATTGTTGACCCATGGGGCGTGGTGCTGGATAGATTGCCACGCGGTTCAGGGGTGGTCATGGCGACAATGAACCCCAAATATCAGGATAGCCTCAGAAAAAGCTTGCCTGCATTGCAACATCGCACAATTAAGGTTGTCGAGTAATTATGTCACTACTTATTGAATTGAAAACGCAGTCATGAAAAACCAAGCAATTCCCAGCAGCTCAAATCCCGCCAAAGGCTCTCACTTTGATACAGCTACTGAAGCGCTGTTAGCGCCCTCCAACTTAGAGATTGCAAAGTTGCAGCATGTACTTGGCGACATGATGTCACATCAAATCGACTATGCTGATTTGTACTTTCAATACAGCCGCAGTGAAAGTTGGGGGCTTGAAGAAGGGCAAGTAAAATCCGGTAACTTTTCAATTGACCAGGGCGTAGGTGTGCGCGCAGTAAGCGGCGAAAAAACTGCATTTGCATACTCTGATGACATCAACCTGGATGCGTTGCAACAAGCTGCAAAAGCGACTAAATCTATCGCCGGTTTGGGAAATGCGCAAACGGCTAAATCTATTGTTACACCACACGCACCGCAGCTTTATTTGCCGCAAGACCCAATTGCCTCACTTTCAGCCGAAGCGAAAGTCAAGTTGCTGGAACATTTAGAGTCTATCGCCAGAAAGCTAGATCCACGCATCACCCAGGTAACCGCATCGATTGCCGGTGAGTATGAAGTCGTGATGGTGGCACGTCATGATGGTGTCATGGCCGCCGATGTGCGCCCATTGGTACGCGTCGGCATTAACGTCATTGCGGAAAGTAATGGTCGCCGTGAGCAGGGCTCAGCAGGCGGTGGTGGACGTTTTGACTACAGCTATTTTACCGATGATATTTTGCACGATTACGCACAAAAGGCCGTACATCAAGCCATTGTGAACCTGGACGCGCGCCCTGCCCCCGCAGGCAGCATGACGGTGGTTTTAGGCGCCGGCTGGCCTGGCATTTTATTGCACGAGGCCATCGGGCATGGTTTGGAAGGTGACTTTAATCGCAAAGGCAGCTCTGCATTCAGCAATATGATTGGTCAACAAGTGGCGGCTAAAGGCATTACCATTGTAGATGACGGCACTATCACAAACCGTCGTGGCTCACTTAGCATTGACGATGAAGGCAACCCCACCAACAGAACTGTGTTAATCGAAGACGGCATTTTACGTGGCTATATTCAAGATACGCTCAATGCTCGCTTAATGAACATGCCACTCACAGGCAATGCGCGCCGTGAAAGCTACGCACACATCCCGATGCCGCGCATGACCAATACCTACATGTTAAACGGCACATTACCCCCTGAAGAAATCATTAAATCTGTCAAAAAAGGCTTATATGCAGCCAACTTTGGCGGTGGACAAGTGGATATTACCAGCGGTAAGTTTGTATTTAGTGCGGCTGAAGCTTACATGATAGAGGACGGCAAAATCACCTACCCGGTCAAGGGCGCGACTCTGATTGGCAATGGCCCGGATGTGCTAAAACGTGTGTCAATGATCGGCAACGATATGTCGCTGGATAGTGGTGTTGGCACTTGCGGCAAGGAGGGGCAAAGCGTACCTGTGGGTGTTGGTCAGCCAACGCTTAGAATCGATGGGCTCACTGTAGGCGGCACGGGCTCATAAAATTATTTCACGATAAAATGTTCGCGATAATACTTAAGCTCATCAATAGATTCATAGATATCCGCTAATGCTTCGTGTTTGCTTGTTTTTTTGAATCCTGAATAAATCTCCGGTTTCCAACGGCGCGCTAGCTCCTTAAACACACTCACATCTAAATTTCGATAATGGAAAAAACTCTCCAAATCCGGCATATAACGTGCCATAAAACGTCGGTCCTGACAGATAGAATTGCCACACATGGGCGATTTCCCTGATGGAACATGCATTTTAAGAAACGCTATCATTTGTGTTGCAGCATCGGCCTCACTTAAAACAGACGCTTTGACTTTATCGATTAAGCCAGAGCGACCATGTGTACCTTTGTTCCAGGCATCCATGCCATCCAGCACCGCATCACTTTGATGTACCACTAAAACCGGAGACTCAGCCAATACATTCAAATCAGCATCAGTGACTACCGCAGCAAGTTCTAAAATACGGTCAGAATCTGGCAGCAAACCACTCATTTCCATATCCAGCCAAATTAAATTATTCTGATTCGTATTGTTGTTTGCAGCGGTCATCATGATTTCCATTAAAATAAGCATTATTAAGCAAGCGGTGTGAACCATCCTCTAAAAAATGCTTCACAACGCATATAATAACCCGAATGATTTATAACGAACTAGATAAATGATGGCTTCCACACTCACTTTCACCTTTGTTACCTTGCTAGTGCTCACAACGTTCATTCGTATTTGGCTTGGATTGCGGCACGTTGCACACGTACAAAAACATCGCCAGCAGGTGCCCACTGCATTTAATGGCAGCATTTCTCTAGAGGCACATCAAAAAGCGGCAGATTACTCTAGCGCCAAAACCAGGCTAGTCATGGTTGAGGCCTCGGCACAGGCGGTCCTGCTCGCCGCGCTCACGATAGGTGGCGGCTTGCAATGGATAGATGAACTTTGGCGTAATCTCTCACCCAACCATGAGATTATCCGTGGTGCATTCGTCATTTGTAGCGCCATGCTAGTCAGCGCCCTGATTGACGTGCCTTTTGAGTACTACAAAACTTTTGTCGTCGATGAAAAGTTTGGTTTTAACAAAATGACGCGCGCAATGTTTTTTAGCGACTTGGTAAAACAAAGCGCTGTAGGGATTGCCTTAGGCGCGCCCATCTTGTTTGCGGCACTTTGGTTGATGCAAGGCGCCGGACAATATTGGTGGCTATATTTATGGATGGTATGGAGTGTATTCAACCTCGTCATGCTGGCGGTTTACCCAACATTTATTGCGCCAATATTTAACAAATTTTCACCCCTTAAAGATGACGCCTTAAAGCAACGCATCGAAGCACTGCTCACTAAATGCGGGTTTAAATCACAAGGACTTTTTGTGATGGATGGCTCTACACGCAGCAGTCACGGCAACGCCTATTTCACGGGCTTTGGTACCTCTAAACGCGTCGTGTTTTTTGATACATTGCTGGATAGATTGAATGCTGATGAAATAGAGGCAGTACTGGCACACGAGCTTGGCCACTTTAAGCATCATCACGTGATTAAACGCATCGCCCTCATGTTTTTTGTAAGCTTTTTAGGCTTGGCGCTACTTGGCTGGCTGATCAATCAACCCTGGTTTTACTCTGGCCTTGGCGTTACCGAGATGAGCAACTATATGGCACTCACATTGTTCTTGTTAGCATCCCCTGTATTTTTGTTTTTGCTACGCCCTATCATGGCAAATTATTCACGCAAAAATGAATTTGAAGCTGATGATTACGCGGCAAAACACGCAGATGCAAAATATTTAGTGCAGGCCTTGGTAAAACTGTACCGCGACAACGCCTCTACCTTAACGCCAGACCCGTTACATTCAGCCTTTTATGATTCTCACCCACCGGCAAGTATTAGAATTTCCAAACTAGCAGCGTATACTGTCTAACAGGCTCACCGTAAAGTCGGCTTAACCATTAAGGTGCAAAGCATGAATTCATATTTGATCATCGGATTATTGCTATTAAGCAATCATGTGCTGGCAGAACCTTTTACAAGTGCGGATGCACAGGCTGGCAAAGTGTTGGTGGATAAACATTGTATCAACTGCCATGCTTCAAGCTATGGCGGCGACGGTTCAACAATCTACACACGCGAGTTTCACAAAGTGAATACTGCCAAAGGTCTAGTTGCACAGGTGCGTAATTGCAATACCATGCTGGGCTTAAAGTGGTTTGAGGATGAAGAACTCAACGCTGCCAAGTATCTTAATCAAACTTACTATAAATTTTCTGAATAATTTGTCCAGTCAAACACCAGCCAAAACACTTGCTAAAACGAACTTGCAAGGCACAGTCACTGCGTCATATGGCAAACGCTATCAAGTTGAGCTAACCGAGACCGGGCAACGAATTAGCTGCGTGACTCGAGGCAAAAAAACAGACCTTGCTTGCGGAGATGTGGTCACCATTCAACTCACCGACAAACATGAAGGTGTGGTTGAAACCACCCTGCCCCGCAAGACATTGCTTTACCGTAGCAATGCGTTCAAAAGCAAAATGCTGGCGGCCAATGTAACCCAAGTCATTATCGTGCTGGCCACGCAGCCAAGCTTCTATGAGGCACTGCTCAACCGTTGCCTGATCGCAGCCGAAGCTGCTCACATTAACGCGCTGATTATACTCAATAAATGCGACCTGGCTGACAACGATAGTGCGAAACAAAAGCTGGCGTTATATACCGCACTAGGCTACCAAGTGTTGCCGCTTTCGGCTAAACAAGATATCTCTACACTCAAACCCTATCTACAAGGTCATGCCAGTATTCTGGTCGGGCAATCCGGCATGGGGAAATCCACTATCATCAATGCACTGTTACCGTCCGAGTTAGTGCGCACACAAGAAGTCAGCCATGTGTTGGACAGCGGCAAACACACCACTACGGCGACGCATCTATATCACATTGATGCAGAAAGCCAACTGATAGACTCACCAGGTTTACAAGAATTTGGATTGCATCACCTGAGCACCGGTGAGCTTGAACATGCGTTTATTGAATTCAGACCATTTTTAGGCAAATGCAGGTTCAATAACTGCAAACACCTGCAAGAACCGGATTGCGCTATTACCGAGGCGATGCATGCCCATAAAATCACACCTGAAAGATTGGCCACTTATAAAATGTTGCGTATGGAGCTTGAGCATTAAACCAAGAGATTATTATGACAACAGCCTTCATCTCGCACCCAGACACACTCTTGCACATCATGGATGGCAGCCATCCCGAATCACCCGCACGTATTACCGCTATTAAAAATGAACTTATTCAAAATGGTATTTATTCGAAACTGGCTATTTATGAAGCGCCACTAGCAACAGATGTACAGTTGCAACGCGTACATAGCGCTGCTTATATTCAAAAAATTAGAGATTTATCACCTAAGGCCGGCTTAGTACGACTAGATGCCGATACCGCAATGGGGCCCATGAGCTTATCTGCAGCACTGCATGCTAGCGGCGCCGCTATTTTAGCCACTGATTTAGTCATGCAAAATACAGTACACAATGCTTTTTGTTGTGTGAGACCTCCAGGACACCATGCTGGTCGTGCCAACAGCGCGGGCTTTTGTATTTTCAATCATGTTGCCGTAGGCGTGGCGCATGCCATGGGGAAATATGCGATTAAACGCGCGGCGATTATAGACTTTGATGTGCATCATGGCGACGGTACGGAAAGTATTTTCAGAGACAACCCGCGCGTAATGCTCTGCTCAACTTTTCAGCATCCTTTTTATCCACATCGCGGCTTTGACACACGATCAGCCACCATGATCAACGTACCACTAGCAGCAAAATCTGGGAGAGATGAACTCCAACAAGCTTTTGAGCAAGAGTTTTTACCCGCACTCAATCAATTCAAGCCGGAAATCATTTATGTCTCTGCTGGTTTTGATGCACATGCAGATGATCCGCTTGCAGATTTGAATTTAACCAATGCCGACTATATCTGGATGACAGAATTCATTAAAAAGGTAGCAAAGCAACATGCACAGGGGCGCATTGTGTCGCTACTGGAAGGTGGCTATCATCTCAAAGCCCTCTCCGCAGCCGCCAGTTGCCATATAGATACGCTATTACGCTAACCGGCATGACACGATTTAAACTACTCGACCGCAAGCGACTGGGGTTTATAGCCAATTTCCAAAATAATAACCGTTAGGCGTCAGAATTTAGGTAATGACCGTTGGTTTATCACACCCAGTGCGTTGTTTTAATTCAGAAATATCAAGTGCAACCTGAATCATCTCGCTTAACGCCACTTGTGCATCCAAGTGATGTTTCGCACTATCAGGTTCAAATGCTTCCAGATAAATGCGCAAAGTCGCACCCTCTGTCCCCGTGCCGGAAAGCCTGAATACAATACGCGAGCCGTCTGTAAATAAAATACGGATGCCCTGATTGTTGCTGACAGAACCATCAATTGAATCATGATAACTAAAATCATCGCAAATTTTGACGGTGTAACTGCCAAAACTTTGGTTCGGCAAGCTGGTAAATTGCGATTTAATGTGCTGGATCACGCCATTGGCGGCCTCCGTTGGAATCGCCTCGTAATCGTGGCGCGAATACACATTGCGCCCGTATTCCAGCCAATGCGCTTTTAAAATGGCTTCTACACTCATCTTTTTAGCTGCAATAATATTCAACCAAAATAACACCGCCCACAGGCCGTCTTTCTCCCGCACATGGTGTGAGCTGGTACCAAAACTTTCTTCACCGCACAACGTTACCTTGCCGGCATCCATCAAGTTACCAAAAAACTTCCAACCGGTTGGGGTTTCGTAACATGGGATATTGAGCTTGGCAGCCACCCTATCTACCGCGCCGCTAGTGGGCATAGAGCGTGCCACGCCGGCAATGCCGTCGGCGTAAGCGGGCACCAGGGTTGCGTTTGCCGCCAGCACGGCCAAACTATCTGAAGGCGTTACAAAGAAGTTTTGACCCAAAATCATATTGCGATCACCATCACCATCAGACGCAGCGCCAAAATCAAGTGCATTTTCACCTGCGAACATGATTTTTACTAAATCTTCGGCATAGGTTAAATTAGGGTCCGGGTGACCGCCACCAAAGTCTTCTGACGGCTCACAATTCATCAAGCTATCAGCAGGTGCGCCTAGTCGATTCACCAAAATCTCTTTGGCATAAGGCCCCGTGACCGCATGCATGGCATCGAATTTCATCTCAAAACCACTCGCCAGCAACGCTTTAATTGCAGAAAAATCAAACAGGGTTTGCATTAAATCCGCATAATCCTGCACCGCATCTATCACTTGCACGGTAAACATCTCGTCGACATTAACCCCCGCGAACCCAGTTTCGCCTATGCTATCTATATCTACTTTGGGCAAATCTGCGATTTTGTATTGCGTGATTACCTTGCTTTTGGCAAACACCTCATCGGTGATTTTTTCAGGGGCAGGGCCGCCGTTACCGATATTGTATTTAATCCCAAAATCACCATGTATGCCGCCTTGATTATGGCTTGCAGACAACACCATGCCACCAAATGTTTGATATTTGCGGATAACGTGTGATGCTGCGGGGGTAGATAAAATACCGGCCTGCCCCACAATCACGCGGGTAAACCCGTTGGCCGCAGCCATTTGAATAATGGTTTGAATAGCATGGCGATTGTAATAACGTCCATCGCCACCAACCACAAGCGTGGCACCTGCGGGCACGATCAGTGTATCAAAAAAACTTTGTACGAAATTTTCCAGATAATTGGGTTGCTGAAATACTTTTACTTTTTTACGCAAACCAGAAGTGCCAGGTTTTTGATCGTTAAACGGCTGTGTGGGGGTTAAAATTATCTTCATCGCGTTTGCTCTTTTTTAGAATTAGTGAGTACAATATAAACGATGTTGATGAACTCAACAACGTCTCTTGTCAGTTTTTCTTTTGGTGTATCAGTCCAATTACACGCCATTATGCTCTAGCTCTCGAACTGAGTTAGGTCTAGTTTTGCGGATATAGCCACCATTACTAATTATCTGTCATGGTCATACCAAAAAATAAATTCTCAATTGAATTGGAGGATTATCATTAATGAGATCATTAAGAGACCCAAATAGAAAGCCAACGCACCCTGGTGCAATTATTCGTGAAGATATATTGTCAGAGCTTGGCATTACACAGGCACAACTTGCTAATTACTTGGGTGTTAGTAGATTAAGTGTGTCAGAAATTCTGCACGAGAAGCGTGGTGTGAGCGCTGAAATGGCAGTTAGAATTTCCGAAGCAATTGGCGGCACAGCTGAGAGTTGGTTGCGTATGCAGGAAGCTCTAGATTTGTGGGAAGTAAAACAAAAGTTTGTAATGAATCCTACAATCAAAGCCACACCTATTCCACATGAGCTGGGTCCGATTTAGTGGACGGGCAAGTCATCAGAATGTGAGCTAGACCCGATTTTGTGGACGGGCAAGTTGATGCGGTATGCGGATTTTTTATTGTCAGTCGGAACTAAGTGAGAATTCAAGCACAATGAAATTTGTATACCAAATGGCATACAAATAAAAAAAGCGCCTTGATATGCGCTTTAATACTAGGCGCGCTCAAAGTTGAAGTGCAACATTTTTCGAAGGAAAATGTTGCATGGGAAAATACAAGCAATTAAGCATTGAAGAACGAAGTGTTATACAGGCGCAGTTAACTTTAGGATTTAAGCCTAGTTGGATAGCCGTTGGATTGGGTAGGTCTGTTTCGACGATTAGCCGAGAGCTTCACCGCAATGGATGGGTGAAACTCAAAGCCAAACCTGAGCGTGGTCGACCTGCTATTGCAGGAAAGTATCGCGCAGCATTGGCTCAAGGTAGAGCGGACGGGTTATCAGCCAAACCTAGCGTTGAAAGACGGTTGCAGCTTGGCAGTGCGCTTTGGAATGCTGTGATGGATTATTTAAGTTTGGGCTACTCTCCCGAGCAAATTGCTGGCACACTTAAAACCGTGAACGCAGAGCATCCACATTTGCAGGTTTCGCATGAGACCATCTATAGCGCCATTTACTTGATGCCGCGTGGAGAGTTACGAACAGAAGTCATCGGCTGGTTGCGCTTTGGGCATGCCAAACGCAGACCTAGGGCACGAGGTGAAGATAGGCGTGGTCAGATACCTGACATGGTGAGTATTCATGACAGGCCGCCGGAAGTCGATGAACGCTTAGTCCCTGGGCACTGGGAAGGTGACTTGATTAAAGGCAAAGGCAACCGCAGCTCGGTGGGTACGATTGTGGAAAGAACCACGCTGTTTACGGTATTAGCGAAGATGGAAAAGGCGACGGCTGAATCAGCGGTGAATGGCTTCAGCCATGTATTGAATCGCATAGAGGCACAGAAACGATTATCAATGACGTACGACCAAGGACGGGAAATGGCAAGGCATGCCCAATTGACAGAAAACACCGGCGTTAAAGTATACTTTGCTGATCCGCATAGCCCATGGCAGCGCGGTATTAACGAAAATACTAATGGCTTGCTTCGGCAGTATTTGCCAAAAGGTGAAGATTTGAGTGTCTTCAGCCAAGAAGATTTAGATGCGATTGCGTGGCGACTCAACACGAGGCCACGGAAATCGTTAGGGTTCAAATGCCCTGCTGAGTTGTTTACACCAGACGCATTTGATTTTAGGCAGCATCATGCTGCACTTTTTGCACTTCAACCTTGAAACCGCCCTACATAAATGGCGGAAGAGGTGAGATTCGAACTCACGGTGGGCTCGCACCCACGACAGTTTTCAAGACTGTAGCATTAAACCGCTCTGCCACTCTTCCTAATAAATTTTACTAAACTCAACCAAGTCAATCTTCGATTGACGCAGCCTTGGCTTCCGTCCAGACGTTACCTGCGCAACGAAGGCGACATTATAGCAACAAATTACTCGTCTTGAATATCCTGATTTGGAAAAAACACTTCAGAATAGCCAAAATCTTTTAAATGACTGATACGCATCGGGTACAAAATACCATCCAAGTGGTCACATTCATGCTGAACTACGCGCGCATGAAATCCACTCACTAATCGGTCTATTTTGTTGCCATGCTGATCAAAGCCGGTGTAATGAAGCCGTGTATAGCGCGGCACAATGCCCCGCATCCCCGGCACGGACAGGCATCCTTCCCAATCATCTTCCATTTCGGAATCTATCGGGGTCAGCACCGGGTTGATCAGTACCGTGTATGGCACTGCATCGGCATCCGGGTAGCGTGGGTTATTACTGGAATCCGTTTCCTTTTGCCCAAATATAATCACACGCAGACTCACACCAATTTGCGGAGCAGCAATACCGGCGCCGTTCATATGCCGCATGGTATCTTCCAGGTCCTGTATTAACGCCAGTAGCTCATGGGTGTTAAACTGCTCAACTAGGGCCGCTTTTAGTAGCAAGCAAGGCTCACCCATCAGTAAAACGCTTTTTATAGCCATCATTTTACTTTCATATTCACCACCGACATTGATTCACTGCCGGTTTGCTTAAAACTCATTTTGCTCTACCAACTGCGCAATAATATTGCGTACACGCACCATGGTTTGATTTAAGTTGGCAATCATCTCTTCGTACTTAATGCCGTGCAAGCTGTCACCTCGTCCTGCGGCATAATTGGCTACCGGGCAAATTGCCGCATAGCTAATCTCCAATTCACGTGCCAGCGCAGCTTCCGGCATGCCCGTCATACCAACCATTGTTGCACCATCGCGCTCCAAACGGTTAATTTCAGCGGCAGTTTCCAAACGCGGGCCTTGTGTTGCAGCGTAAACGCCATGGTCAATAACAGGCTCGCCGATACTCGCTGCAGCCTGCTTCCATTTTGCACGCATATTTAAGCAATATGGGGCGGTAAAGTCTATATGCTTCACCGGGTGACTGATACCATCATGGAATGTACTTTTACGCCCATACGTATAGTCAATAATTTGATGTGGAATAGCAATAACACCAGACACTAAATCCGGGTGGATACCGCCAACAGTGGCCACAGCGGCAATCTTGGTAACACCCTGAAGGTGTAAGGCAGAAATATTGGCGCGATAATTGACTTCATGCGGGGGGATGGTGTGCCCATTACCATGCCGCGCTAAAAAGATAACTTCACGCCCGGAGATTTCACCAAAAATAAGCGGTTGCGATGGTTCACCGTAAGGTGTGCGCACGATTAAACGCTTGGTAATCTTCAGATTATCTAACTGGGTTAAGCCTGTGCCGCCAATAATTGCCAACATAAAACACTTTCACAATTTAAGTTTAGATTTATTTTAACCCATAATGACATCTCGGCTTCGAGTTTAATTAGCATGGAGTTTAAGTCCGCGCTTTAGCTCACAAAATTCACCCTATTTTGTGGCATACTCACGCCATGAGGCAAAACCACCCAGAACCTTTAACCACACTGCAAGCCATAACACACCAAAGCATCAGTCTCGCTAGCAGTCATGACGAAAACTTCCCGGTGGCTTCTGTTTTTTTGCCGAAACACTTACGCGCACCCATCGCCTTGATTTACAGTTTTGCCAGGCAGGCGGATGACTTTGCCGATGAGTCTGATTTTACGATTGAACACAGACTAAATCTGCTCCATGGCTTTCGTGATGAACTTGATTTACTGCATGCGTATATCAAGCCACAAACGCCCTTCTTTGCTGCTTTAGGCCAGATGATCAAGGCGGAAAAACTGCCCTATGCGCCTTTTTATGAGTTGCTGGACGCTTTTAGTCAGGATGTGGTTAAAACACGTTATGCCAATTATGATGAGGTACTTGATTACTGCAAGCGCTCAGCCAACCCTATCGGCAGATTGCTATTACATTTGTACGGAAATTCCACGCCAGAAAACGTCAGGCTGTCTGATAATATCTGTACCGCACTACAAATCATCAACTTTTTGCAAGATATCGCCATTGATTTCAAAAAAAATGAGGGTAAGCAGCGCATTTACCTGTGCCAGGATGAACTCGCAGCGTTTGATATTAGTGAACAGCAAATTGAAAGTTACGTTGAAGGCAAAAAAGCTGTTGACGAGAATTGGCAGCAGTTTATGCAGTTTAATTTACGTCGAGCAAATGCGCTTATGTATGCCGGAAAGCCACTAGGGAGCATTTTGAGCGGTCGGATTGGCTTTGAAATGCGCATGATTATTGCCGGCGGTGAGCGTATTATCAGCAAAATCAGCCGAGTAAATGGCGACATATTCAAGCACAGACCCACGCTCAACTATTGGGATTGGTTAATCGTATTTTCTAAAGCATTTATCAAAAAGTAAAATGACACCCAAACAATATTGCCAACAAAAAACTGTAAAAAGCGGCTCTAGTTTTTACTACAGCTTTATGTTTTTGCCGCAACAAAAACGTGATGCCATTACCGCACTTTATGCCTTTTGCCGTGAAGTTGACGATGTTGTTGATGAATGCACCGAGCTAAAAGTCGCTCAGGTAAAGCTGGCTTGGTGGAAAGAAGAAATTACTAATTTATATCAGGGCAAACCCATACATCCCGTTACCCGCGCATTACAGACTGTTATTCACACCTATCATTTGAGTGAAGAACATTTTCATGAAATCATTGACGGCATGGAAATGGATTTAAACTTCAATCGCTATCAAGATTTCAAACAATTACAACTCTATTGCTACCGTGTTGCCAGCGTGGTGGGCATTTTATCTGCGCAGATATTTGGTTTTAACAATCGTAAAACACTCAAATTTGCACATGATTTAGGCATAGCATTTCAACTCACCAATATTATCCGTGATGTGGGCGAAGATGCGCGGCGCAATCGCATTTACATTCCGCTGGAGGACCTCGCTACATTCAAGGTTACGGAAGATGACCTCTTGCTAAGTCGCGAATCTGATGCCGTAAAAAAATTACTGGAATATCAAATTGAGCGCGCAGAAGGCTTTTACGATCGCGCGCTGCAGGCATTGCCAGAAGAAGACCGGCAACGTCAGCGCACAGGTCTGATGATGGCGGCGATATACCGTACCTTGTTACGTGAAATTAAAGTCGATGGCGCTGAAAAAGTGTTGAATTCGCGCACCTCATTAGGCGCATTACGCAAACTTTGGTTGGCATTTCGTGTCTGCTTCAAAAAATTGTGAAATGAATAACACACATGTAGCCATCATTGGCGGTGGCTGTGCAGGCCTGAGTGCTGCGGCAGCTTTAGCTGAGCGAGGTTACTCAGTCACCGTACTGGAAGCCGCTTCACAACTTGGCGGGCGCGCCCGTACCGTCGCAATCAAAAATAAAGGTCAGCTGCAACTTTTAGATAACGGCCAACATATTTTATTGGGGGCTTATCACGAAACTTTATCGTTACTGCAAAAGATAGGTGTCAGTGAAAACCAAGCGTTTCAACGGTTACCATTGCAAATCAACATGCAGGCAACCACGGCAACATCCGCATTCTCAATCAAATCTGCGCATTATTTACCGGCGCCATTTAATATGCTCGTCGGGTTGCTAACTTGCAAAGGGCTCAGCCTCTCAGAGCGCATGGCGGCCATAAGGCTTATGCGCTATCTAAAAAATACGCATGATGAAATCATCAGCGACCGGCCGTTATATCAGTTTTTATTAAGCCAGCGGCAAACTACGCCCCTGATTGAACTGTTGTGGGAGCCGCTATGCCTGGCGACACTGAATACGCCGATTGAGAATGCCAGCACGCGCATATTTTTGAATGTACTCCGAGACGCATTGACAGGTGCCAAAGAAAATAGTGACTTTTTGCTACCGCGGCTGGATTTATCACAAATAATCTCACAGCCTTTGTCTCATTACATTCAATCAAAAGGGGGGGTAATCAAGCTAAATCAGCGCATTCTCCATCTTCAGGTTGAAGATGACGGCTTTAGTTTGGAATCGCGAGATGAAAAATCACACTTCAGTCATGTGGTGATTGCCGTGTCGCCGGCAAGCGTAGACCAACTTCTAGCCTCTTTGCCAACGTTAAAACACACGCTGGGACAAACGCAAAAATTCCAATATCAACCTATTTACACTATTTATTTACAGTATCCACCTGAAACCAGGCTACCTAGCGTGATGTCGGGTTTAATCGGCACAATCGGTCAATGGGTATTTGATAGAGGACAACTTTGTAATCAAAAAGGGCTACTTGCGGTGATTGTGAGTGCTGAAGGTGAGCATCAAAAACTCAATCATGACGAACTTGCACTAGAAATTGCAAGCGAACTTCATCGCGCATTTCCACAGCTACGCCAGCCCTTATGGCACCAGGTGATTGCGGAAAAACGCGCCACTTTCTCATGCAGCCCTAACTTATCTCGCCCCGGCAATAAAACATTCCTGCCTAAATTATTTTTGGCAGGAGATTATACTTACCCGGATTATCCAGCCACCATTGAGGGCGCCATAAGAAGTGGGATTAAATGCGCCGATTTAATCAGCACCTATTCCGCACCCCATTAAATATCGCGCAGCCTAGCTAAAGCTTGATCTAATCTTTCTACTGCAATTATTTCAATGCCATCAATTTTTTGCTTGGGCGCATTGGCTTTAGGGATAATTGCCTTAGTAAAACCTAACTTTGCAGCTTCTTTTAGGCGCTCCTGCCCACGCTGAACAGGCCTAACCTCTCCCGCCAAACCAACCTCACCAAACACTATAAGTTTGTTATATAACGGCTTGTTTTTCAAAGAAGAAGTAATTGACAAAAGCACAGCCAAATCGACTGCAGGCTCTGAAATTCTGACGCCGCCCACCGCATTTATAAATACATCCTGATCAAAACAAGCAACACCGGCATGGCGATGCAACACTGCCAGCAACATCGCCAAACGATTTTGCTCCAAGCCCACACATAAGCGCTTAGGGTTAGGCGCATGCGCCTCATCCACCAATGCCTGAATTTCAATCAACAACGGTCTTGACCCCTCCATGGTGACGGTAATACAGGAGCCTGCAACCTGTTCACTGTGATGTGACAAAAACAATGCGGATGGATTAGTCACTTCGCGCAAGCCTTTTTCTGTCATGGCAAACACACCCAGCTCATTGACTGCACCAAAACGGTTTTTGAACGCACGAATAAGCCTGAAAGACGAACTTTGATCGCCTTCAAAGTAAAGCACAGTATCGACAATATGCTCCAGCACGCGCGGACCAGCCAGAGCGCCTTCTTTTGTTACATGCCCTACCAATATGACGGTAATGCCGGCCTGTTTAGCTAGGCGCGTCAATTGCGCAGAACACTCACGCACCTGCGCCACCGAACCGGGGGCTGATTGCAACGCTTCTGAATATACCGTTTGAATAGAATCAATCACCGCGATATCAGGCTTATGCTTTTGTAGCATGCTGATAATTTTTTCTAGGTTGATTTCAGCCAGCAGCGATATTGGGCTGGCATCCAAACCAAGACGCTTGGCGCGCATGGCGATTTGTTGCGGCGACTCTTCGCCGCTCACATAAATGGCTTTACGCGCATTCCCAATGTGGCACAGGGTTTGCAATAACAACGTGGATTTGCCGATACCAGGATCACCGCCAATTAACACCACACCACCGGCAACCAAGCCGCCGCCTAATACGCGGTCAAACTCGCTCACTCCCGTGGGTTGGCGTGGCACTTCGGCAGCCTCGACCTCAGCCAGTTTTTGCAAACCCGCAGTTTCAGCTAAAGGGGCAAAACGGCTGGCGCTGATGGTTTCAGCAATCGTTTCAACCAGCGTATTCCAGGCATGGCAACTTGGGCACTGCCCTTGCCATTTTGGCTCAGCCGCACCACACTCAGTGCAAGTGTAAACAGTTTTCGCTTTAGCCATCAATCCACCAGTTTCACAAATACGCGTGGTGAAATGGCGCACAATAATTCATAACTCACGGTGGCAGCGGCTTCAGCCACAGCATCGACAGGCACTTGATTGCCCCACAACTCCACAGGCGCACCAATATTGGCTTGTGGGATATTGGTGAGATCGCAATACAGCATATCCATCGAAACGCGACCTAATGTTTGCGTCAATTTTCCAGCGACGCTGATAGGCGCACCCTGTTGATTTTCACTGTTGGCTAAAACCGCGTGATTTGATAAACCCGCATGCCTAGGATAACCATCTGCGTAGCCGCACGCCACAATGCCGACTCTGGTGGTTTTTGTTGCAGTAAAGCGATGACCATAGCCCACGCTCTCGCCCGCCTGAATTGTTTGTATGCCAATAATTTCACTCGTCAATTGCATCACAGGTTTTAAGCCATACACATTAGCTGATACGCCGCCAACAGGGCTGGCACCGTAAAGCATAATACCGGGGCGCACCCAATCAGTATGCGCCTGCGGGTAACGTAAAATAGCTGCGGAATTTGCCAATGACACCGGCTGATTCAGGCCGTTAATGGTCGCCTGAAACAAAGCCAGTGGCGCATCAACCCCTTGCTCGTCATCTGCAGTGGCAAAGTGTGTCATCAATGTAATATCAGCAACATTTTTACATACTTTTAAGCGGCTAAATGCTGAGATAAACTCAGCCGGCACAAACCCTAGGCGATTCATGCCGGTATTAACTTTAAGATGAATGCGGATGGGTCTGGGTAACTTGGCGCACTCCAGCATTGTTATTTGCGCTGCAGAATGCACCACCATATCAATGCCAAAGCTGGCAACAATGCCTAACTCTTGAGCACAAAATACACCTTCCAGCAGCAGAATCCTTTGTTCAAACCCGGCTTCGCGTAAATCAATGGCCTCACTTAAAGCAAGTACAGCAAAGCCATCTGCCGCATCGAGACCATGCGCTGCATTGATTAAGCCATGCCCATAGCCATTGGCTTTAACAACGGCCATGACTTTTGAATGGGGCGCATGTTTTTTTACCACAGAAAAATTGTGCTGCAAAGCACCGAGAGAAATGGTCGCTAAAATTGGGCGCATGGCTAAAATCTAGTAATCATCCGCCACATGACCGCTACCGGAAAAGTTTTCAAAGCGCGTATGCTGACCCAAAAATGTAAGCCGCACCCGTCCAATTGGGCCGTTCCGTTGTTTACCGATGATAATCTCTGCCGTGCCTTTATCTGGGCTATCTTGGTTATATACTTCATCACGGTAAATAAACAAAATGACGTCCGCATCTTGCTCAATCGCCCCTGATTCACGCAAGTCGCTCATCACGGGACGCTTGTCCGGGCGCTGCTCCACGCTACGATTAAGTTGAGACAGTGCGACCACCGGCACATCAAGCTCTTTAGCCAGCGCTTTTAATGAACGTGAAATTTCAGAGATCTCGGTCGCACGATTCTCACCCTGCTTACCTGCAGGGGCCGACATCAATTGCAGGTAATCCACTACAATTAAACCCAATCGACCGGTTTGGCGGTGCAATCTACGTGCCCTTGCCCGCACATCAAAACTGCTCAAACCTGCACCTTCATCAATAAAAATTGGCGCCTCATTCAGCTTGCCTAATGCTGTCGTGAGTTTCTCCCAATCTTCATCCTCTAGTCGCCCGGTACGCATACGATGCTGATCTAAACGTCCCACCGAACCTATCATACGCATGGCGAGCTGCGTGGATGCCATCTCCATAGAAAAAACAGCGACTGGCAAGCCGCTATTCAGTGCTACGTTTTCGGCAATATTGAGTGAGAATGCCGTTTTACCCATAGAAGGACGACCGGCAACAATCACCAAATCGCCGCCGTGCAAGCCCGAAGTCATGGAATCTAAATCCGAAAATCCCGTGGGGATGCCAGTCACATCCGATTGATTATCACGTGAAAACAACTGGTCAATACGATCAGCCACTTTTGGCAACAGTACTTTAATATCAATAAAGCCTTCTGTGCTGCGTTTTCCACCTTCAGCAATCTGGAATATTTTGGCTTCAGCCTCATCCAGCAACTGCTGTGCATCCCGACCATTAGGCGCATAGGCACTTTCGGCGATGCCGGACCCCACCACCACCAACTGACGCATGACAGCACGTTCATGCACAATTTCCGCATAACGACGTATGTTCGCGGCCGTTGGCGTGTTTTGCGCTAATGTACCTAAATAGGCAATACCGCCAACCCCTGACAGCTCCGCTGAATTTTCCAGAGATTCTGCTACCGTCACAATATCGGCCGGCTTGTTATGCTCAATCAGTTTTGAAATGTGCTGAAAGATGAGCTTGTGGTCATAACGATAAAAATCCTGCGCACGCAAGATATCAGCCACTTTGTCGAGCGCCTCATTCTCCAGCAGCAACCCTCCGATAACGGATTGTTCCGCTTCTACCGAATGTGGGGGGATTTTTAATGCATCTAATTGTTCGTCAGCCATGGTTTAATTATACCAATGAAAAAGCCCAGCCAATAAAAAAGGCTACCGAAGTAGCCTTTTTTTAATACCTTATTGTATTGAACAATTACGCTTCAGCAACTACTGAAACGGTGATGTCCACAACAACATCATGATGCAATGCCACTGAAACCGCGTGATCACCAATAGTTTTCAATGGGCCATTTGGCAAACGCACCAATGACTTAGCCACTTCATGACCAAGAGCCGCTAATGCTTCAGCGATGTCACCATTGGTCACTGAACCGAACAAACGACCGTCAACACCCGCTTTTTGTTTGATTGCCACAACAAAGCCAGCCAATTTTTCGCCACGCGCTTGCGCAGCCGCTAAAATTGCCGCTTGCTGTTTTTCCAACTCAACACGACGTGCAGCAAATTCAGCTTTGTTTGCTTCAGTAGCGCGTTTAGCTTTACCTTGTGGGATCAAAAAGTTACGGCCAAAGCCATCTTTAACTTTAACCACATCACCCAAACTACCAAGGTTACCAACTTTTTCCAATAAAATTACTTGCATAGTTTTCTCCTTAGCCCGGGTGTTTGTCAGTGTATGGTAACAATGCCAAGAAACGCGCGCGTTTAACCGCAGTCGTTAATTGACGTTGATAACGTGCTTTAGTCCCCGTCATACGTGCCGGGATGATTTTTGCATTTTCTGAGATGAAATCTTTTAACAAGTCCACATCTTTGTAATCTACTTCTTTAATGCCTTCTGCTGAAAAACGGCAGTAACGGCGGCGTTTATACATATCTCTTGCCATTTTAAACTCCTAAACTTTTTTAATTGATGCAAGCTACGCTTACATACTCTACATTATTAATATGCATAACCAGTTGTGTGCTTTTAAGACTGCGTCTAGCTAAAAAACCTTGTGCAATGATCTGCGTGCCGGCTTTAAAACCTTTCAATGCCAAGTCCCCAAGAACCACTGCATTGATTTCACATTCCACTTTTCGCTTCATGCCAGCTTCGGTCTGTTCTGAAGCATGTCGCAATACAACACTTAACAACGGTATGCCTGCCGGTGTGTAGCGAAGCGGTTCAATCTGCACCACTTCAGCCTGTATCACCAGTTTATTCAAATTAAGCTGCGACTGCCTCTGTAGCAGCTGCTGGAGCTGGTGCCGCATCTTTACTCAACACTGATTTAGATTTCTCTTCTTTCATCATGGGTGAAGGTGCAGTAACAGCAGTTTTAGTCGCCGTTGTTAAATGACGCAATACGGCATCATTGAACTTGAAGCCATGCTCCAACTCATCTAAAACTGTTTGGTTGCATTCGATATTCATCAACACGTAGTGTGCTTTGTGAATTTTTTGGATTTGATAAGCCAATTGACGACGACCCCAGTCTTCTAAACGGTGAATTGCACCGCCGTTGCTGGTGATCAGCGCACGATAACGCTCGATCATCGCTGGCACTTGCTCGCTCTGGTCCGGATGGACGATAAATACTACTTCATAATGACGCATGGTCACTCCTTTTGGATTAAAGCCACCTGCTTACATGCAGTGTGACAAGGTAAAAAATACTTGCCGAACACATTAGTTCAAGCAAGCGCGGGATTATAGACAAAAGCACAGCACTAATCAAATTATATTTAATAAAATCAATCGTTTTCTGCTGTATTAGAGTTGAAAACTCGCCACTCTTTGCTTCACATCTAAACCAAGTCCGGCATTTCTGCGCCATAGAACTTGATTCTGAGCTTTTTGAGCTGATCTCTAAAATCAGCAGCTTTCTCAAATTCCAGATTTTTAGCGGCGTCATGCATGGCTTTTTCCAGGCGCTTCATTTCTTTGGTGATTTGCTTTTCGCTCAACGACTCGTAATTAGCCTGATCCTGCAGTGCTTTACGTTCACGCAATGCTTCATCTTTATCATAAACGCCATCAATCATATCTTTAATGCGCTTGACCACCCCTTTAGGTGTAATGCCATGTGCGGTGTTAAATGCCATTTGCACACCCCGCCTGCGCTCGGTCTCATCCATCGCCAGCTTCATGCTGCGGGTAATTTTGTTGGCATAAAAAATCACCTGCCCGTTCAAATTACGTGCCGCTCGCCCCGCCGTTTGAATCAAGCTACGTTCTGAGCGCAGGAAGCCTTCTTTATCTGCGTCCAACACGGCAACCAGCGAAACTTCCGGGATATCCAAACCCTCGCGCAACAGATTGATGCCAACCAGCACGTCAAACTCACCCAGACGCAAATCGCGAATGATTTCCACCCGTTCAACCGTATCAATATCACTGTGCAAATAGCGTGTTTTTACACCATGCTCACTTAAATAATCGGTTAAATCTTCCGCCATGCGCTTGGTTAAAGTCGTTGCCAGCACGCGCTCGCCAATATCCACACGCTTTTTAATCTCACCCAGCAAATCATCAACTTGGGTATCCGCAGGTTTTACAATAATTTCCGGGTCTATCAGCCCGGTTGGACGGGCAATCATTTCCACCACCTGTTGCTGATGATTTTTTTCATATTCTGCGGGGGTGGCAGAAACAAATACGCATTGACGCATAATGCGCTCGAACTCTTCAAACTTGAGCGGTCGATTATCCAATGCTGAAGGCAAGCGCCAGCCGTAATCCACGAGATTTTCTTTGCGTGAACGGTCACCTTTATACATGCCGCCAATCTGCGGCACCGTCACATGGCTTTCATCAATAATCATCAGCGCATTATTTGGCAGATAGTCGATCAGGGTCGGTGGTGGATCACCCGGGTTGCGCCCTGACAAATGGCGCGAATAATTCTCAATGCCTTTGCAAAAGCCGATTTCATTCAGCATTTCAAGATCAAAACGTGTACGCTGCTCGATGCGCGCCGCTTCGACCAACTTATTCGTCTTAATATAAAAATCCACACGGTCTTTTAGCTCGTGTTTGATTTTTTCCATTGCGCGTATCGTGGTCTCTCGTGGCGTTACATAATGACTTGAAGGATAAACCGTGTAGCGTGGGATTTTGTTGAAAATCTGTCCGGTAAGCGGGTCAAACAAAGTGATCGATTCAATCTCGTCGTCAAACATCGAGATGCGTACTGCGGTCTCGTTATTTTCCGCCGGGAACACGTCAATCACATCACCGCGCACCCTGAATGTACCGCGTGCGAAATCAAATTCATTGCGATCATATTGCATGCCAACCAAGCGCGTAATCATGTCGCGCTGCGCTATTTTTTCACCCTGCTGCACATGCAACACCATGCCGTGGTAATCCACCGGGTCGCCAATGCCGTAAATGGCAGAAACAGTAGCAACAATAATACTGTCTTCGCGCTCCAGTAGCGCCTTAGTGGCTGAAAGCCGCATTTGCTCAATATGTTCATTGATGCTGGAATCTTTTTCAATAAACAAATCACGCGATGGCACGTAGGCTTCCGGCTGATAGTAATCGTAATAACTGACGAAATACTCTACGGAATTGTTCGGAAAAAATTCCCTAAACTCACTATACAACTGCGCAGCAAGCGTCTTATTGGGTGCCATCACAATGGCTGGACGACCGGTACGCGCAATCACGTTAGCCATCGTGTAGGTTTTACCCGAACCGGTCACGCCAAGCAAGGTTTGAAATTTCAGCCCATCATTAACCCCTTGCGTTAATTTATCTATCGCCTGCGGTTGGTCGCCAGCAGGTAGAAACGGCTGATGCAACTGGTACTTACTATTGGGAAAAGTGACGAACACGTTGTGCTTTATTCAAAAAATTACATCTAGAAAAATAACGTTTGATTTTAACAGCAAAGTTCATATAACCCGCTAACAAATCCATGTGTTGCAATTTGAATTACGCTTTGAATTATTCCTAATCAAGATATTTATGCGTAAAATGGCAACTATTCAATCATTTGCATAAAAATTGTTTTAAGGAAGCATATTTTGGCACCAGCACAAACCGACCATCAGGCACAAACAACCCCATCTTCAGTATTGTCCCTACGTGTTCAGTCGATTAAAGAATCCCCTACCCTAGCCATTACTGCAAAAGCGGGCAAATACAAAACTGAAGGCCGCGACATTATTGGCTTGGCAGCAGGTGAGCCTGACTTTGATACACCGCAACACATTAAAAATGCGGCCAAAGCTGCCATTGACGCCGGCTTTACAAAATACACACCCGTTTCCGGCATCCCCGGGCTCAAAAAAGCCATTGTTGCAAAATTCAAAAATGAAAATGGATTTGACTATGCCATTAACGAAGTCATCGTTGGCGTGGGCGGCAAGCAAACCATCTTTAATTTGTGCCTAGCCGTGCTTAATAAAGGTGATGAAGTCATCATACCAGCGCCATATTGGGTGTCTTATGCCGATATTGCACTGGTTGCTGAAGCCACGCCAGTGATTGTGCAATGCGGTATTGAGCAAGGCTTTAAGCTCACACCACAGCAATTAGAAGCAGCCATCACCCCTAACACCAAACTGTTCATGATCAACTCGCCATCCAACCCTACCGGGGCGGTATATAGCTTGAGCGAGTTACAAGCACTGGGCGCAGTGTTACTCAAACACCCGCATGTATTAGTGGCCACAGATGACATGTACGAGCACGTTAACCTCACCGGCGATAAGTTCTACAACATACTCAACGCCACACCTGCACTAAAAGATCGCTGCATTGTACTCAACGGCGTTTCTAAAGCTTACTCAATGACAGGTTGGCGCATCGGCTACGCAGCGGGTCCCGCCTATATTATTAAAGCCATGGAAATTCTACAATCGCAATCTACCAGCAATGCCACCTCAATCTCTCAAGTAGCCGCGCAAGCCGCCCTAGAAGGCTCTCAAGATTGCATCGTGCCAATGGTCACTGCCTTCCGCGAACGTCATCAATACGTGGTTAACCGCTTTAACACCATGCCTGGATTAAGCTGCTTAATGGCTGGCGGCGCATTTTATGCATTCCCTGATGCGCGCGATGCTATCAACACACTGTTTAACAAAGCCAAAATTAAAGCCGCCACTGACATGGCATTGGCAGAATACTTGCTAGAACAATTTGATGTTGCCGTTGTACCGGGTTCAGCTTTTGGCGCCGAAGGTTATTTCCGCATTTCATTTGCAACATCAATGGACAACCTGCGTAACGCGCTTGATCGCATTGAACGAGCGCTTAAATAAAAGCGCAAAAAAACTAATCAGAACTTTTTTGGTTTTTCAGCAAATTTATCTTAAATTTTGTCGCGTAGTGATTGACCAATCCCCGCTTAGTTAGTATTATCACGCCTTCACCGATTCCTCGATAGCTCAGTCGGTAGAGCAACGGACTGTTAATCCGTGTGTCCCTGGTTCGAGCCCAGGTCGAGGAGCCA
>CAMBZE010000017.1 GCA_945872425.1 Methylotenera oryzisoli
CATGCAAAATGATTGCCCCAATTTTGGATGAAATTTCAAAAGAGTACGCTGGTCGCCTTAAAGTGACCAAGCTCAATATTGATGACAACCAGCAAACCCCGCCTAAATATGGCATCCGCGGCATCCCGACACTCATGCTCTTTAAGAATGGAAATGTAGAAGCCACTAAAGTAGGTGCATTATCTAAATCTCAACTAACTGCTTTTATTGACAGCAACATCTAAACACATTACGCTTAGCACTAAATTCAAATGCTTGGTTTTTCCAAATTGGAACTATTCAAAACCAAGCATTTTCTCTTCAGCCAATTTAAATAATTTCCTAGTCAATAAATTCCTGGTTTTAACTACCCCCTCACACCTCTTGTTTTAGCGAGACCGCATGCACCTATCAGACCTCAAGCACCTGCCCGTTACTGAATTAGTTGAAATGGCAATAACCCATGAAATAGACAATGCCAGCCGTATGCGCAAGCAGGATCTAATTTTTGCCATCCTGAAAAACAAGGCTAAAAAGGGCGAAAGTATTTATGGCGATGGCACGCTTGAAGTGCTACAAGACGGCTTTGGGTTTCTGCGCTCTCCAGACACCTCATATCTGGCTGGGCCTGATGATATTTACGTATCTCCCTCGCAAATCAGACGATTTAACCTGCATACCGGTGACAGTATTCAAGGTGAAATTCGCATTCCTAAAGATGGCGAGCGCTACTTTGCTTTAGTTAAAGTAGATATGGTGAACGAAGAAGCACCAGAAAACACCAAACACAAAATATTATTTGAAAACTTAACGCCATTATTTCCGACTATACCGCTCACCTTGGAACGTGACATTAAAGGTGCAGAGAACATCACCAGTCGCGTCATTGACATGATTGCGCCAATTGGTAAAGGCCAGCGCGGTTTACTGGTTGCCAGCCCCAAAAGCGGTAAAACAGTGATGATGCAAAATATCGCACACGCCATTACTGCCAACCATCCTGATGTCATCCTAATTGTTCTACTCATTGATGAGCGCCCGGAAGAAGTGACTGAAATGACGCGCTCCGTAAGAGGGGAAGTAGTTGCCTCCACCTTTGATGAGCCTGCTACGCGCCATGTACAGGTAGCCGAAATGGTGTTGGAAAAAGCAAAACGTCTGGTTGAGCATAAAAAAGACGTTGTAATTTTATTGGATTCCATCACGCGTCTGGCCCGCGCTTATAACACGGTCATTCCATCCTCCGGTAAAGTATTAACTGGTGGTGTAGATGCAAATGCTTTGCAGCGCCCAAAGAGATTTTTTGGTGCCGCACGCAACATTGAAGAAGGCGGCTCACTCACCATCATTGCAACCGCCCTTGTTGACACCGGATCACGCATGGATGACGTCATCTATGAAGAGTTCAAAGGTACCGGCAACATGGAAATTCATCTTGACCGCCGCATGGCAGAAAAACGCCAATACCCCGCCATCAACGTTAATAAATCCGGCACACGCCGTGAAGAATTGCTCATTGACAAAGATGTGTTGCAGAAAATTTGGGTATTACGCAAATTACTGTACCCAATGGACGACCTCGAAGCAATGGAATTCCTGCTGGATAAAATCAAGTCTACTAAAAACAATGCAGACTTCTTCGACAGCATGCGCAGAGGCTAAGTATTGAATTCCTAACATTTTTACCTTGCACCACTCGTTAATTATAAATATAATGCCGAGCTACCGCGAAATTGCGTAATCTAATTTTTGCCGTATCATTCGGCAATCAATACTGAGGCTATTATTATGAAAGATGGAATTCATCCAGAGTACCGTGAAGTCGTATTTCAAGACGTCGGCGCTGACTTTAGTTTTTTAACACGCTCTACCATTCATGCTAGAAGCACCATTAAATGGACTGATGGTAAAGAATACCCATTAGTTAAAATCGAGGTGTCATCAAAATCACACCCTTTCTACACTGGTAAACAAATGATTCTAGACACTGCCGGTCGCGTTGATAAATTCCGCAAAAAATACGGCATGTAATGATTATTTGCATGAATTGTTGCAAATAATCTCCATAAAAAGGCAGCTTAGGCTGCCTTTTTATTTTGATGTTAAGCACACTCATATAAAATAGGCACTAAAAACCAATAGAAAACTCAACCAAGACATGCGCTTTCAACTTGAACACGATTGGCAAGGCAACATGGCATCCCCGCGCGCACGCGTGGGTGAGAATGCAAAAACACAGCTATTACTTATCTTATGCGCCATCTGGATCATGCTGGGATTAGCCGGTCACGCGCCATGGAAACCACTGGAAACCACTGGCATTACGATAGTCAAAGGGATTATTCAGGGCGGCAGTTTGATTGCGCCTTTAGCCGCCGGTGAATCAACATTGGAGTCACCACCACTTTACTATTTAACTGCAGCCATTAGCGCTAAATTGCTTAGCCCGATTTTCAGCATGCACGATGGTGCCCGATTGATTAACGCAATCTGGATGACCATCACATTGTTAATGGTAGGGATGACAGGGCGAGAGTTATGGGCACGCGGCGTTGGTCGCCACGCAACGTTCATCATGATAGGCACCATAGGCTTGGTGGTGGGTGCCCACAGTTTAACCGCAGAGGTTGCCAGTTTAACTAGCATCGCTAGCGGATTTTATGCTTTAGCACTTTCGAAACGACGTCCATGGCGGTCTAGCGGCTTATTAGGCTTGGCACTTGGCATTGGCTTTTTGTCTGATGGTTTGCTACCTCCTTTAATCTTAATCGGGACGGCACTATTACTGCCACTACTTTTCAAAGCATGGCGCACCAAGAGTTTTGCCATGGTTATCGGCACCGCACTTATCATAGCCAGTCCTTTAGTTGCAAGCTGGCTAATCATCTTTTATCTACAAGAGCCTGTATTGTTTTATCAGTGGCTACAGGCCAGCCTAAACGGATTTAATCAGCAAAATCATCTATATTTTATGCGTATTTTGATCTGGTATGCATGGCCGGCCCTGCCTTTAGCAATGTTGGGCTTATGGCGGTGGCGCCATCAGCTAGTTTTTAAGCCCAAATTCCAGCTAATGCTTGTTTTCTTTAGTAGCAGCCTGTTTTTTTTAGGATTTGGCGCTACACCTAAAGACATTAATGCACTACCACTATTGTTGCCACTGGTTGCACTTGGCGCGGGGAGCGTAGACCATCTCAAACGTGGAGCAGCTGCTGCACTCAATTGGTTTGGCATCACATTATTTGGCTTAATGGGCTTTCTAATCTGGCTAGGCTGGGTTGCGATGCTAACAGGCTACCCCGTTAAAATTAAAGAGCGTATGCAATTCTTATCTGGCACCAATGTAACGCATTTTAGCTGGATTGCATTCACAATCGCGCTGGTAATTACCATCATCTGGATTTTCACTTGTTTACGCGCCAAGCAAAGTAACAAATCTACCGTAACCAATTGGGCCGTGGGCATGACCTTTGGCTGGGGATTACTCATGACACTTTGGTTACCGTGGATTGATGCAGCCAAAAGCTATCAGCCAGTTTTTGCCAGTATGTACAAAATACTACCGGCACAATATGGCTGTATCAATAGCTTAAATGTTGGGCAATCTCAACGCATGTTATTCAACTATTACACCGATATCAACCTAAAGTCACTTGAAAAAACGCAAGCGCCCAACTGTGATTTTTATCTGATACAAGATGAAAGAGGCGTAAGCAAAATGCAGCCTAGCGATGAATGGAAGCTCATTTGGCGAGGAAAACGCGCGGCAGACAGAAAAGAAGGTTTTAGATTATTTCAGCGCATCAGTAAAGCATGATGTGCCGAGGTTGAAAGGCGCAACATGCGGTAGTCACACGTGTAAATGCGCTTTAACTGCCTCCAGCACATGATCATGCAAGCCGATGCCACCCTGCTCATTGATATACTGTGCTATTTGCTTACGCATGGGTAATGCCCAGAAATGGTTGAGGTGATTCGCTATCTCAACATGCGCTTGCGTTTGGTCTGGATACGACTTGTAAAAATCGCCAATTTGATTTGCCATGGTAATTAAACGTTGAATGTCCATTGATGCCTTAAAATCCTCTCACAAAATTCGTTCACCATGGCTGTACACCACATACTGATGCGCCCTGGCAAACCCCACCAAAGTTAACCCGTACTGGGTTGCAATACGGACAGCCAAACCTGTTGGAGCAGATATTGCTACCAGCAGACTAATTCCCGCACTAGCAGTTTTTTGCACCATCTCAAAGCTGGCGCGACTCGTCGTGATAATAAAACCATCCTCGGGTTGCTCTGTTTTTGCTAAAGCGCCAACCAGCTTATCAAGCGCATTATGCCGCCCAACGTCCTCACGCACCATGCTCACCGTTCCATCTGCCAGCACGAAAGCACTGGCATGTGTTGCTCCAGTTTTTTGCTGCAATTGTTGCTGTAACTGTATCGCCTGTAAACCGCGCTGAATACTTGCAACTTCAAATGTTGCTTGCGACTTGATTGCTTTGGGGTAGCGCATTGCTTGTTGCAGACTTTCTGCACCACATAAGCCACAACCGGTTTTACCGGCCAGAGTGCGCCGACGTTCTTTTAGCTGCGCAAAACGCTCACTCGCAATCTCGCAATGTAATTCCACCCCATTGGGCTGAACACTGACTTTAACGTCATAAAGCTCGCTGGCGCATTCTATAATACCTTCAGAAAGTGAAAAACCTAGCGCAAAATCTTCCAAATCCTGTGCTGTCGCTAACATTACCGCATGCGAAACCCCATTGTAAATCAATGCGACCGGCGTCTCTTCTGCCAAACAATCTTGTATTTGCTGCGACTCACCATCACGCCATTGCGTCACCTCAAATGTACTTGTTGGCACATCTAGGATTACAACGTCTGAAATTGGCGCATCCGCACTCAAAGCCAACCTAACTCATCGCGCATCATCGTGCAGCTTCTGCTTTTCTGTTTACGAAGGCGATTTGCGCATCACTAAAGGTTTTATAATGTTTTTGCCAATCTGATAACTGATTGACACGCGTTACCTGCACGGCAGTCACTTTATATTCCGGGCAGTTAGTTGCCCAGTCTGAATTATCAGTGGTAATCACATTCGCACCTGATTCCGGATGGTGGAAAGTGGTGTAAACCACGCCCGCCTGCACACGCTCAGTAATTTTTGCGCGCAACACAGTTTCACCCGCGCGACTGACAATTCCCACCCAATCTCCCGCTTTAATGCCACGGTCTTCTGCATCATGCGGATGAATTTCTAATATATCTTCAGAATGCCAAGCTGTATTAGGTGTTCTACGTGTTTGCGCACCTACGTTATATTGCGACAGAATACGTCCTGTAGTGAGAATGAGCGGAAATTTTGCATTTACTTTTTCAGTCGTTGCTATGTATTCAGTAATAAAGAATTTACCTTTACCGCGCACAAATTCATCCACATGCATAATTGGCGTGCCTGCCGGATATTCATCGTTACATGGCCACTGAATACTGCCCATCTCATCCAGTTTTTTAAAACTCACACCGTGGAAGGTTGGCGTTAAGCGCGCAATTTCATCCATAATCTCAGAGGCATGCTTATAGCTCATAGGGTAGCCTAAAGCCGTAGATAATTTAGCCGTCACTTCCCAATCTTCATAACCGTTTTTGGGTGCCATCACACGGCGTACGGGTGAAATACGGCGCTCTGCATTGGTAAATGTACCGCTTTTCTCCAAGAATGATGCCCCTGGAAAAAATACGTGTGCGAACATGGCTGTTTCGTTCAAAAACAAGTCTTGCACAATCACACATTCCATATTTTCCAGCGCGTGCGTTGTGTGCTGTGTATTGGGGTCTGACTGCACAATATCCTCACCTACGCAGTACAGCGCCTTAAAGCTACCCTCACAGGCTTGATCCAGCATATTGGGGATGCGCAAGCCTGGCTCACTGCTGAGTGGCCGACCCCAGGCAGATTCAAACAGCGCACGCGTGGCATCATCTGCGACATGACGATACCCCGGAAACTCATGCGGCATAGAACCCATATCGCAAGAGCCTTGCACGTTGTTTTGACCACGCAAGGGGTTTACGCCCACACCCTCACGACCGATATTAGCTGTTGCCATGGCTAAATTGGCAATCCCCATGACTGCGGTAGAACCTTGACTGTGTTCAGTGACCCCTAGTCCGTAGTAAATCGCCGCATCGCCACCCGTCGCATATAACCTTGCTGCGGCACGAACATCTTCAGCCTTAATGCCTAATTCATGCGCCAAAGCTTCTGGTGAATTTTCTGGTTTTGCCACGAAATCACGCCATGCAACAAATGAATCCCACTCGCAACGCGCTTTAACAAACGCCTCCTGCACTAAACCTTCGGTCACAATTACGTGCGACAAAGCAGAAATTAACGCCACATTTGTCCCTGGGCGCAGTTTTAAGTGGTAATCGGCGCGGATATGTGGCGTATTTGCGACCAAATCAATTTCACGCGGATCTGCAATAATAAGTTTGGCACCTGCGCGCAGGCGACGCATCATCTGTGAAGCAAATACCGGATGACCATCTGTAGGATTGGCACCAATAATAAAAATTACGTCTGATTGCATGACCGAGTCAAATGTTTGCGTGCCTGCAGACTCGCCCAAGGTCTGTTTCAAGCCATAGCCTGTAGGGCTATGGCAAACCCGCGCGCAAGTATCCACATTGTTGCTACCAAACACAGCGCGGATAAGTTTTTGTGTGACGTACACCTCTTCATTCGTGCAACGTGATGAAGTAATACCGCCGATAGCCTCTTTACCGTATTGCGTTTGAATGCGGCTCAACTCGCCTGCGGCGTAGTTAATGGCCTCATCCCAGCTCACTTGTTGCCATGGGTCTTTAATACTCTTGCGTATCATTGGCGTGGTAATACGGTCTTTATGCGTTGCGTAACCCCAAGCAAAGCGACCTTTAACGCATGAGTGCCCATGGTTAGCACCGCCATCCTTGTTTGGTGTCATGCGAACGACTTCTTCGCCTTTCATTTCAGCGTCAAAGCTACAACCCACGCCACAATAGGCACAAGTCGTGGTCACGCTATGCTCAGGCGTACCCGCTTCAATCACGGTTTTTTCAATCAATGTAGCCGTTGGGCAGGCTTGCACACAGGCGCCACAGGATACGCATTCTGAATCTAAAAAGCTCTTATTGCCCGCCGAGACTTTTGAATCAAAGCCACGACCAGAAATTGTCAGCGCAAATGTACCTTGTGTTTCTTCACAAGCACGCACACAGCGTGAGCAAACAATACATTTGCTCGGGTCAAACGTAAAATACGGGTTGCTTTCGTCTTTAACAGACTCGAGATGATTTTCGCCATCGTAGCCATAACGCACTTCGCGCAAACCTACTGCCCCCGCCATATCCTGCAACTCGCAGTCGCCATTAGTGGCGCAGGTCAAGCAATCCAGCGGATGGTCTGAAATATAAAGCTCCATTGTGCCACGGCGAATATCTGCCAGTTTTGGCGTTTGCGTATGTACTTTCAAGCCTTCAGCCACAGGGGTGGTGCATGAAGCAGGATAGCCGCGACGCCCTTCAATTTCCACCAAACACAAACGGCATGAACCAAATGGTTCCAAACTATCCGTTGCACATAGTTTCGGCACCATCACTCCAGCGATGGTAGCAGCGTGCATGATAGAAACACCTTCCGGCACCGTGACTTGCCTGTCATCTACAGTCAGCGTGATCTGCTTTGTTGATTGACTTTTGGGTGTACCGTAATCTACGTTTGGGTTGTATTTAATTTCGTCCATGATGTTATCCTTAACCTGCGACTAACCCGCTTTAGGCTCTACAGAAAGACCAAAGTCTTCTGGAAAATGATTGAGTGCGCTCAACACGGGGTAAGGCGTCATGCCCCCCAGCGCGCATAACGAGCCATTGAGCATGGTGTCACTCAAATCGCGCACCAATTTAATACTTTTAGCGTGCTCGGACGCTGATTTATTCCTGGTCGCGGTAATTTTATCCATGACTTCCACGCCGCGAATAGAGCCTATGCGGCATGGCGTACATTTTCCGCATGATTCAATCGCACAAAACTCAAACGCGTAACGCGCCATTTGTGCCATATCCACGCTATCGTCAAACGCCACGATACCGCCGTGACCCAAAACTGCCCAGATTTTAGTAAACTCTTCGTAATCTAAAGGCGTATCAAATTGGCTCTCTGGTAAAAATGCGCCCAACGGGCCACCAACTTGAACTGCGCGAATCGGCTTGCCAGTCACAGAGCCACCGCCAAAGTCATATAGCAATTCACGCAAGGTTGCGCCAAACGCCAACTCCACCAAGCCGCCATGTTTGATGTTACCGGCTAACTGAATGGGCAAAGTGCCGCGTGAGCGTCCCATGCCATAATCCGCATAATATTGCGCGCCTTTATCTAAAACGATAGGCACGGTGGCGAGTGAAATCACGTTGTTGACTACGGTTGGCTTACCGAACAAACCTTCAATCGCGGGCAACGGTGGTTTAAAACGCACCAAACCGCGCTTACCTTCCAGACTTTCCAAAAGTGAAGTTTCTTCGCCGCAAACATAGGCACCTGCTGCACGGCGCGCTTCCAGATGGAAAGTTTTGCCGCTGCCCAAAACGTTGTCGCCCAAATAAGCTGCTTTAGTCGCTACTTCAATGGCGCTATTCAGAGTTGCCAATGCATGCGGATATTCTGAACGTACGTAGATATAGCCTTGTGTCGCACCAACAGCAACAGCGGCAATCGTCATGCCTTCAATCAGCACGAACGGATCGCCCTCCATGATCATACGATCTGAAAATGTGCCAGAATCGCCTTCATCCGCATTACATACAATATATTTTTGCTCGGCTTCGCAACCGAGCACCGTATTCCATTTAATTCCCGTTGGAAATGCTGCACCACCACGACCGCGCAACCCGGAATCAGTGACGACTTTTACAATTTCTGCCCCCGATAATTTAAGTGCGTTTTTGAGGCCTTTGTAGCCATCATGAGCGAGGTAATCCTCTAACGAAATTGGGTCTGTAATTCCTACGCGCGCAAAAGTTAAACGCTGCTGTTTTTTAAGCCAATCGAGTTCTTCTGTCAGGCCCAGACTCAATGCATGCGACTTTCCGTTCATGAAATCCGCATCAAACAGTGACGGCACATCTTTCACTTTTACCGGGCCATAGGCCACGCGACCTTGATCCGCCTCGACCTCTATCATAGTCTCAAGCCAATACAGACCACGAGAACCATTACGAATAATTTCAATGTTCAAGCCACGATTTTTTGCTTCTGCCGCCACTGCAACGGCGACTTTTTCGGCACCCACTGCCAAAGCACTTGAGTCACGAGGAATATATATTTTAATCGCCATATTACGCCTTCGCCTCCGCGATTAACGCATCCAAGTCTGTAGGAGATACGCGCCCATGAATTTCATCATCCATCATCACCGAGGGAGATAGCGCGCAGTTACCTAAACAATACACAGGCTCTAATGTAATTGAGCCATCTGCCGTAGTTTGGTGATAATCAATATCCAAACTTTTCTTTGCGTAGGCTTCCAAAGCCACCGAACCCATGGCTTGACAAGACTCCGCACGACAAATTTGCATCACATGTCGCCCTGCTCTATGTGTGCGAAAATGATGGTAAAACGTCACCACACCATGCACCTCAGCGACAGATAAACTTAACGCTTTGGATATTTTAGGATAAACGCTCTCCGGCACATACCCCAAGCTATCTTGAATAGCGTGCAACAATGGCAACAACCCCCCCGGTCGATGTTGATGCTGCGCGATCAACGTATCCACGTTCACCTCAAGATTTTGGTTTACTCCAACATCTTGTTCTGTTTGTAAATCTAGCAAAGAATCTCTCCAAAACGACGCATAACACCAACAGGGATTCCAAGTGACACACTTAAATCCCACAGAAATGGTATATTACACTGGAATACGACCATTCATAATGACAAAAGTGCCAAACTCCGCAAACAAAAAGCCCCCACAACTGCTTGACCAATTTGGTCGGCATGTGGATTACATCCGTCTATCCATTACTGACCGTTGCGATTTCCGCTGTGTTTACTGTATGGGCGACGAAATGACTTTTTTACCACGTGACGAAGTTTTAAGCCTGGAAGAATGCGCAAGATTAGTAAAAGTCTTTGTGCGCCTGGGCGTGACTAAAGTGCGAATCACTGGTGGCGAGCCGTTAGTTCGCAAAAATTCGCTTCGATTGTTTGAAGAAATCGGCAAGCTAAAAAACCTAAAAGAGTTAGTGCTTACTACCAATGGAAGCCAATTAGAAAATCAGGCGCAGGGTTTAAAAAACGCCGGGGTGAAGCGCATTAACATTAGCTTGGATAGCCTGGATGCAGCCCGTTTCAAAACAATCACCCGTACTGGCGAACTGGATAAAGTATTGCGTGGCATACAGGCCGCCAAACTTGCGGGTTTTGATAACATCAAGCTCAACACCGTGTTAATGCGTGATTTTAATGATGATGAAACCGTGTCATTAGTGGATTTTGCCATTCAACAAGCCATTGATATTTCGTTCATTGAAGAAATGCCATTAGGCGATGTCAGCCACACACGCGAATCAACCTTTGTGAGCAATGCAGACACCTTGAATTTGCTAAAAAGCAAGTACCCACTTACAGCAAGCACCGTTACCACGGGCGGCCCTGCCCGCTACTGGCGAGTAGCCGACACTCAAACGAAAATCGGTTTTATTTCACCGCACTCGCACAATTTCTGCGAATCCTGTAATCGCGTACGCATCTCCTGCAAAGGTGAGCTCTATCTATGCTTAGGGCAAGAAGATAAAGTTGACCTAATGCCTCTTTTACGCACGCACCCCCATGACGACCAACCCTTAATTCAAGCGATTATGGATAGCATGGCAATTAAACCTAAAGGCCACGATTTTGATTTACGCCGTACCGAGCCGGCGGTTATCCGATTCATGTCACATACGGGCGGCTAATAAACCTACGCAATCCATGCCGATTTCAGCAATCATTCTCTCTGGCGGGCGCGCCACGCGTATGGGCTGCGTGGATAAAGGCCTAGTGCTGTTACAACAAAAACCGCTTGTTCAACACGTGATCGACCGTCTAAAAACACAAGTAGATGAATTATTCATCAACGCCAATCGTGAAATTCCGCAATATCAAGCACTAGGTTATCCGGTCATCTCAGATGATCAGCCTGATTTTATCGGTCCGCTCGCCGGATTTAACTTGGGGTTAAAACAATGTCGACATGAATACTTGCTGACCGTGCCCTGCGACTCTCCGTTACTACCCTTGGGCCTATCGAAACGCTTGATGCAAGCGCTCAAAGCACAGCATGCCGATATTGCCGTAGCGAGTAGCGATGGCAATACACACCCCGTATTTAGCTTATGTAAAAAGAATGTGCTGCCTAGCCTGGTGGACTACTTAAACCATGACGGACGCAAAGTAAGCACATGGCAAAAGTCCTTAAAATATATCGAAGTAGATTTCAGCGACTGCAGTGAAGCCTTTGTAAATCTGAATACAATTGAAGATGTTTCTGCTTTAGAACTGAAATTAAGCCCTACGTAAATCTATCCCTATCTTAATTCTTTAATTATTGAGCATTAAAAATGAGCTCCACAATATCACTAGCTGAAATTTCAAACAACCCCAACTGCATGGATGACTACGACCCAAACGCTATGTCTGTAGCTAAAGCGCGGCAGTTTATTAAACAGTTTTTAAGCCCAGTAACCGAGACTGAGCTTTTACCCTTACGAGAAAGCCTAGGGCGCGTTTTGGCGGTGGGTATTTTATCGCCGTCAAATGTGCCCAATTACGATAACTCGGCGATGGATGGTTATGCGTTTAACGCAAAAGACATTGCGGTGGCAAGCCCTACGCGCTTGAGAGTGATTGGGACTGCATTTGCGGGCAAGGCGTTTAATGGCAGTGTAGCCAGCGGGGAGTGTATCCGTATTATGACTGGTGCAGCAATGCCACGGGGTGCAGATACTGTTGTAGTACAAGAGAAGGTAATGCTGGAAAATATCTCGCAGGAAAATCATTACATTACGCTTGCCGATGCGCCCAAGCCGCGCATGAATGTGCGCTATACAGGTGAAGACTTGCAACAAGGCCAAACGGTACTGGCAAGTGGGCATTTAATGCGGCCTGCGGATTTAGGCTTAATTGCGTCGCTGGGAATCGCCCACGTGCAGGTGTATCGCAAGCTACGTGTGGCGTTTTTTTCAACTGGCGATGAGCTAGTCAGCCTGGGTAACACACTTGAAACTGGTCAGGTTTACGATAGCAACCGTTACACGCTGCATGGGATGTTAAGCAAACTGGGGGTGGAAATCATCGACTTGGGTGCAATTGCGGATGACCCCACACTGCTTGAAGAAACTTTATTGAAGGCAGCAAAACAGGCAGACGTTGTCATCACCAGCGGTGGCGTTTCTGTAGGTGAAGCAGACTACATGAAGCTGTTGCTCGCCAAACACGGACAAGTAATGTTCTGGAAAATTGCCATGAAACCAGGCCGACCGCTCGCCTATGGCAAGATTGGCAGCGCACATTATTTTGGCCTGCCGGGCAACCCCGTAGCAGTGATGGTCACTTTTTACCAGTTTGTACGCGAGGCCATGTTAAGGTTAATGGGGCAACCCAGCCCTGCGCCTTTGCCTATGTTCCAAGTGGAATGCACACAGGCCATTAAAAAACTTACCGGACGCACTGAGTTTCAGCGCGGGGTGTTATTTACCGACCTCAATGGTGATTGGCGAGTCAAACCCACGGGCGCACAAGGCTCTGCGCTGTTAAGTTCAATGTCGCTGGCAAATTGTTTTATTGTGCTGGATGAAGCCGTAGGCAATCTTGATGCCGGGGCCTTGGTTCGGGTGCAAGTGTTGGATGGCGTTGTTTAAATTACATAATCATCAAACAACTTGCTGACCTTGTTGTATAATTTTCCCGTTACTTTAACCCTACCAATTATTTCAAATAAATTACGCAGGCCTGTTTGCTCTTTGAATATCGCAATCAACCAATCCAAAACGTATGAAAGCACACTAATTTGGGCAATTATTTGCTCAGTGTTATTGCATGGCCTGCTTGCAGTGATAATGCCCAACTTTAACTTTGATGAAGTTAAAGTCCCTGAAATCCTGGAGGTTGAATTAGTTAAAAAACCAGAACCACCACCAGTGACTCCCCCTGAACCAATCCCACCGCCACCGCCTGAAGTGGTTAAACCAGAGCCTAAACCGCTACCAAAACCAATCATCAAACCTCCATTACCTACGCCTGTTGTAGATAAAATAGAACCGATAGAGCAGCATACTCCACCGCCGCCACCTGGAGTAATTGCCGTTGCGCCTAAAGAGGTTGCACCAACGCCAACGCATGTCGTACCTACACCAGCCCCAGTCAAACAGGAGCCGCTGCCTATGGCACCGAGCCAGGCAGATCTAGATGGCTATAGCAACTCTCTATGGGGTGCCATCAGCAAACATAAAAAATATCCTAAAATCGCACAAATGCGCGGCTGGCAAGGTGAAGTGATTGTGGAGTTACAACTCGACGGTAACGGCAAAATAAAATCCAAAAAAATTGCCCAATCTAGCGGCTATGAAGTGCTGGATAAGCAAGCACTGGAAATGGTTGAGAAAGCACTGCCTTTTCCTATTCCGCCGGAAACCTTGCGTAGCAATAATTTCACCATTACGGTGCCGGTACCGTTTAAGCTTGAATAACGCTTTATCACATGACTATTAAAAAAACACTGATTTATTCCATGTGCGTCATTCCGGCGAAGTGGTTTAAGCAGGCAATTCACGAAGTGAATGCTCGCAAAGTCGGAATCCATAGAAATCAAGACGCTAGACACCAGCTTTTCTCGCATGAATCATCTGCTTTAGCAGATATATTCTGCGGCGATCACCTTTACGGTCACGCCGGTGTGACAAATAAATCAGTATTTCCTTAACTCTCTGTGGCCAAGAAAAAACATTCGCTAAAAGACCTTTTACTCGTTCATGAGCTCGCTTTTATTTTGCTCATATTATTAGTAGCAACGGTCGGTGCCATTGGCATACATTTGCAAGAGAAATCCAGTCAAGAATCCAACCGTATCAATTTACTCGTGCAAGAAGTACAGCAAACACGCGGTGATTTATATCGCCAAATGAAAGAGTTGTTCGATGCTTATTTTTTAGATGACATCGAGGCGCGCACCGAATATAACACCTTCACACAATCCGTTGAAAGTCACTTCGCGCAATTAGAAAAAATTGCCGTGGGCAACGCCGAAAAATCTGCCATCAATGAACTGCACGTCGGCTATCAAGCTTTCGTAAGCGAAACATCGGCGCTGTTTGACCAGCATTCCGCCCTCCCCAGTGACGATCTTAAGAAGAAATTACATACCGATATTGAAACTGGACTTTTTAGCCGCTATGAAACATTGCTCGCACATACTGAACTCCTACTCAACCAAAAACAAATTGAGCTTGATAATCAACTCAAAGAAAGTAAACGCAAATCTACGTTTTTATTGTTTATCCCATTAATATTGGCGATTCTATTGCTGATATTTTCTCGCGTGTTTTTGAAGCGTGCGATTGTAAAACCAATTGAAGGCGTACTTAAAGCAACAGCAGAAATCAGTGCGGGCAATCTTACCCACAAAGCCCCTGAAGAAGGCATTGAAGAACTGGCTTCACTATCAAAAGCCATTAACGAGATGGCAGACAAGTTGGTAACAAGCCAAGAAAGCTTGGTTCGTACCGAAAAGCAGGCCGCACAAGGCTTATTGGTGCCGATGCTCGCGCATAATATCCGTAATCCTTTAGCGAGCATTCGCGCCACCGCACAAGTCATGGATGATCCGAGCCATGATGCTGAAACGCGCGAATCACTCAGCGGAATTATCAACACTGTGGATAGGCTGGAGCGCTGGACCGGGGCTTTACTTGCTTATTTGCATCCGCTCAAACCGCAACCCAGCAATACCAGTATCAGAGAAATAGTTGCAGGGGCTTTAGAACCCCTGCAACAAAAAATTACAGAAAAGGCCATTCAGCTCACATTGCCAACATGGCCTAAACCAAACGCCATTAAAAATGATGTGGTTTTTACGGATCAGCATCTACTGGAACAAGTGATATACAACCTGCTACTGAACGCGATTGATGCTTCAACTAAAACCGGGCACATAGAAATTCAACTGGAAATCAACGCCAAAGAGTTTATCTTGCACCTGCTAGACCGTGGCAGCGGCATGCCTTTCACCCCGGATCCCAGCGCAATGAGTGCGCCAACTACCAAAAGATTTGGCACGGGGCTTGGTATTCCATTCGCATTTAAAGTCTGCGATGCCCTGGGTGGCGGGCTACAATTTACGGCAAGAGCTGACGGCGGCACTGCCGTCACCATCACATTACTCAAAGTGTTGAACTTGTCTAATCACCCATTGGCTAAGCGTTAGCTAGCCCATCATCAAAAGCCCAACCTTGATTACTTGAGCTACCCTCTAAAAATATTGTCTTTTCATCACTAATTCTCTTGCCTTAATAGCGCTTTTTATCAACAATGTTGTAAGCCTTTAATAATAGAGACTCCAATGCTTAACCAATTAGTGTCCGACTTCCAGTTGCCAGCAACCAGTGGTAAAACTTTCCAGCTTTCAGCTTATCTGGGCAAAACACTAGTCATTTATTTTTACCCTAAAGACTCAACACCGGGTTGCACCACCCAAGGCATTCAGTTCAGAGATGCGTATGTGCAATTTCAACAGCATAATGCTGAGATCTTTGGCATATCGCGTGACAACTTAAATTCTCATGAAAACTTCAAGGCAAAATTCACCTTTCCATTTGAATTGCTGGCTGACACCGAAGAACTGGCTTGCACGTTATTTGATGTCATCAAAATGAAAAATATGTATGGCAATCAAGTGCGCGGTATAGAGCGCAGTACGTTTGTCATTGATAAGAATGGTATTCTAGTAAAAGAATGGCGCGGAGTAAAAGTAGAGGGGCACGCGGCAGAAGTCTTGAGTTTTATTCAAACACTTGAATTTATTTAATCACTTTTAATATAGAAAGCAATGTATGGCTAAAAAACCCATCGGTACCACTAAGTTATTCGTCCTTGATACCAATGTGTTAATGCATGACCCTTCATCTCTTTTCCGTTTTGAAGAACATGATATTTACCTGCCAATGGTCACGCTGGAAGAACTTGATAACAATAAAAAAGGCTTAACTGAGGTAGCGCGTAATGCACGCCAGGTAAGCCGGAATTTAGAAGAAATTGTAAGTACCGATTTATCCAATTTAGAGCTTGGTTGCGCACTGTCAATCAACGGCAATAAGCAAGCCTCTGGTCGCCTGTTTTTACAGACCACACAGCTTAATATCGAACTCCCTGGGTTAGCGGGAAGCAAAGCAGACAACCAGATTATCAGCGTTGTCATCTGTTTGCAAAAACAGTATACAAATCGCGAAGTAGTATTAGTCAGCAAAGACATCAATATCCGTATTAAAGCGCGCGCAATGGGTGTGCCTGCCGAAGACTACTTTAACGATAAAGTCATGGAAGATACCGACATCCTGTACAGCGGGATGAATGAGTTACCGGCCGACTTTTGGGATAATCACAGCAAAGCCATGGAATCATGGCAAGAATCTGGTCGCATGTTCTACCGCCTCACCGGTCCATTATGCAAAACCTTTCTTACCAATGAGTTTGTATATTACGATTTTGAAAAACCGTTTCATGCCATTGTGCGTAGTGTGGAAGGCAACACTGCTGTCCTAGAGGTAATAAAAGATCATCTACAGCCCAAACATAATGTATGGGGGATTACCGCACGTAACCGTGAACAAAACTTTGCGCTTAATTTATTGATGGATCCAGAAGTAGACTTTGTCAGCCTATTGGGTCAGGCTGGTACGGGCAAAACATTACTTACACTTGCAGCTGCGCTGACCCAAGTGCTAGATAAAAAGATCTACTCTGAAATTATCATGACCCGCGTCACGGTGCCTGTGGGTGAGGATATTGGCTTCTTGCCGGGTACTGAAGAAGAAAAAATGACGCCGTGGATGGGTGCGCTTGAAGACAATCTGGATGTACTTAATCAAAGTGATGACGATGCAGGTGACTGGGGACGCGCCGCGACGCAAGACTTAATTCGCACCCGCATTAAAATCAAGTCACTCAACTTTATGCGCGGTCGCACTTTTTTAAATAAATTTTTAATTATTGATGAAGCGCAAAACTTGACGCCGAAACAAATGAAAACTCTAATTACCCGCGCAGGGCCCGGTACAAAAGTGGTCTGCCTAGGCAACATCGCGCAAATTGATACGCCTTATTTAACTGAGGGTAGCTCTGGCCTTACCTACGTTGTTGATCGCTTCAAAGGCTGGAGTCATAACGGACACATCACCTTGCAACGCGGTGAGCGTTCACGCTTGGCAGACTTTGCCGCAGAAGTTTTATAATGAAAATGCGTAAGGGTTTTTACACCTTACTCGTAGCGCAATTTTTATCAGCGCTGGCAGATAATGCCTTGCTATTTGCGGCCATTGCCCTATTAGGTCAAATGAGCGCACCTGATTGGCATAAGCCATTGTTACTGCAATTTTTTGTTATTTCTTATATTGTACTTGCCCCTTTTGTAGGCTCATTTGCGGATGCGCTTCCCAAAGGGCGTGTAATGTTTATTGCGAATGCAATCAAATTTGTCGGCAGTCTTTCGATGCTTATTGGCATGCCGCCTTTATATGCTTATGGCATTGTAGGGGTTGGCGCAGCGGCTTACTCACCCGCTAAGTATGGCATTTTGACTGAGCTGCTACCCCCGGAAAAACTCGTCAATGCCAATGGATGGATGGAGGGCTCAACCGTCATCGCCATTATTTTAGGCGCAATTATTGGGGGAAAATTGGCGAGCTTCTCCCCACAGATTGCTATTATCATCATTACTGCAATCTATTTAATCGCCGCCGGATTTAATATGTTCATTCCAAAACTGCCGATTGATCATGCAATTCCTAAGAAGAACTTATGGTTTATTTTAAGTGACTTTTATCAATCATTTATTGCATTATGGCGTGATCCAGAAGGTCAAGTGTCGCTTGCTGTAACAACCTTATTTTGGGGTGCAGGGGCAACCTTAAGGCTGGTAGTCGTTGCTTGGGCAATCGTGACGCTTAACTTTACTTTTGACCTCGCCACACAACTCACCGCAGCAGTGGCATTAGGCGTTGCGCTAGGCTCAGTGATTGCGGCACGCTACATCACACTGGAAAACTCAGTCAAGGTGCTACCTGCCGGCATTATTATGGGGTTGCTGGTTATGGCAATGGCATGGGTCACTGAATGGCACATTGCAGCAACGGTACTGTTTATCATTGGCATACTTAGTGGATTTTTTGTGGTACCGCTTAACGCGCTACTTCAACACAGAGGGCATTTGCTCATTGGCGCCGGACACTCCATTGCCGTACAGAACTTTAACGAAAATTTAGGTATTCTAATACTGAGTGGTGGCTATACATTGATGGTTAAAGCCAATTTACACATAAATTATATCGTTATGATATTTGGTTTATTCGTCATTGTTACCATGACTATGATCAACAGACATTACCGCTACCAGATTAAATCCGGAATCTAAAACGAAAAATTACCGCATTAAAGGAACTTAATGCAATTTCACTTGCGCCTCGGTGCGTCTTGAAATTAAACGCGCCAGCGTTTGCAATGTCGTACTCCAAAATCCGTGCAGGGCTATTAAATGCAATGTATACAATGACTGATACATGGTTCGCGCAATCATTCCTTCAATAAACAAACTACCGCCAGAAAGTGCGCCCATCAAATTTCCCACCGTCGTATATCTACCCAAATTCACCAATGACCCATAATCACGGTAGGTGAATTCCGGTAAGTTTTTTATACCTGCAACACGATATTTCACCGTTCTAACCAACATGGAAGCCTGTTGATGCGCGGCTTGCGCGCGAGGTGGCACAGTTTCATCACCATGACCAGGCCATGGGCAGGCTGCGCAATCACCAAAAGCAAAAATGTTCTCATCCAGCGTGGTTTGCAGCTTACGATTAACAATAAGCTGATTGATGCGGTTTGTTTCCAAACCATCTATTCCATATAAAAAATCAGGTGCCTTTATACCGGCAGCCCAAACGACTAATGCCGATGGAATAAAGAGACCGCTATGCGTTTGCACACCTTTATTGGTGACCTCGGTCACGCGCTCACCAGTGTAAAGATGCACGCGCAACTTTCTTAGCTCTAAATCTACAGAGTTGGAAAGTTTTTGTGGAAGTGCCGGCAATACACGCTCACTCGCTTCAATCAAAGAAATTTTCACATCACGATCCGGATCAATTTTATCGAGTCCGTACGCTGCCAATTCACGGGTTGTATTGTGTAACTCGGCGGACAACTCCACACCCGTTGCACCTGCCCCTACAATGACAACCTCTAATTGGCCCGCTTGCACCGGTGCAGTTTGTGTTTGTGCCCGCAACAGCGCGTTGTGCAATCGTCGGTGAAACTTCTCCGCCTGATCCTGGGTATCAAGTGCGATTGAATGTTCGCGCGCACCCTTAACGCCAAAGTCATTGGTCGTACTGCCGACTGCGATAATTAACGTGTCATAGCTGAAAGTTCGGCGTGGAATCACCTCCACACCATCTTCATCATAATTAGGCGCTATGGATATTTCGCGTTTCGCGCGATCCAGACTGTCCATGCTACCCAGACGAAAATTGAAGTGATGCCAATGCGCCTGCGCAAGATACACCAGTTCATGTTTTTCAGGATTCATGCTGCCGGCCGCAATCTCATGTAATAGCGGTTTCCACACGTGTGTTTTGGATTTATCAATCAATGTAATTAACGCCTTGCCCTGACGCCCTAAAGAATCACCAAGCTTGGTCGCCAACTCAAGACCACCCGCACCACCGCCGACGATAACAACGTGATGTAAACTTTTCTGTTCGTTCTTATCCACAATAATCCCAGTCAAACGCAATTAATCCCATCTTAAAATAAAAACGCGCCTACTGCAGTACAGTAAACGCGTGATTTTATTACATCAACAATTACTCGTTACCTGTAATGCTACCCATACTGCGTACCCAAGCAATTATTTTCAACATCTCATCCGGGGTGATGCCATTTTTTGGATCGGTTGGATCCATTAAACCCACGCCCTTAGCACCCATGCCGCCGTTTGTGCCATGCCAAATGGTTTCAAATATGCCTTTATTAGTTGCATTTTTTGGATATTTGAAAGTAGGCCCAACTAAACCTGGACCCACTTGCCCTTTGGCCTCCGGACCATGACATTGTGTACATGAATACATCTGAAATACTTTTTTACCTTTGGCAACAGCTTCAACATTACCAACGTATGGGTTCTTGCCCGTTGCCAAAAATTCTTTGGCAGCCGGGGTATCAAACAGTGCGCTGTCAATGCTGAATGACTTGTCATCTTGAGTAGCCAAAAACTCAATTGCCTTCCCGCCGGTCGCATCTGAACTAGAACCAGCATCGTTCTTATCACACGCACTTAAACCCGCGAATACTAGCATTAAGACCAAACCAAATTTGTACTTACTCATCAGAAATCTCCATGTTCAAAATAAAACTACCTCTCACCGGTGTGGCGCAAGCACTTGGCAGCCTTTCAGCCAGCTCAAAGCAAAGCATAAAAAAGGGTTTTATATATTTAACTACCTACACTACCGTCATACCGACGTGACCGTAAAGGTCATCACCGCAGAACATATCTGCTAAAGCAGATTATTCATGCGAGAAAAGTCGGTATCCAGCGTCTTTAAGTCACTAGATTCCGTGTCAAGCACGGAATGACGAGGTGAATTGGCTGCGATATTGCGTAAAAGGAGTTAAGTATATAACTCCCTAAAAAAAAGGCTACTGCAATTGTACAGTAGCCTTTTGTACTTGTTACAGTATCTAACAGCTCACATCTTGTTAACTAAGTTAACACTTAGTTCAACCAAGGTGTATCACCACCACCTTTATATTGAGTACGTAACCAGGCTACAATTTTCAAAATATCATCAGTATTCAGGTTCTCTGGATTGCCTAGCTGTTGATGCCAAGCAAACATACCACCATTACTACCACCAGCGATTGTTTCAAAAATGCCTTTGTCTGTTACATGTTTTGCGTATTGCCATGTGCTGTCAGTAATTGCCGGGCCTACTTGACCGCCACCATTTGGACCATGGCATTGTGTACATGAGTAAAAACCGAACTTCTTCTTACCCGCTTTAGCCGCTTCTGCATCTTTGGCATAAACTTTTGTGTATGGGTTAACACAAGTATCTAAAAACTGTTTCGCTTGTGGCGTATCAGCTTCAACCACTTTAAGACCTAACGGGCTGCCATCTGTTGTTTTGATTAAATTACAAGCTGCACTCGCTTGTGTTGATAAAGTTAACCCTACAAATCCAAGCATTGCTACCAACAACGCTGCTTTAAATGCTTTATTGCCTAACATGTCATCTCCTAATGTAATGAATTTGCTACGTACTTACATGCTGGCGCATTACAGGACGTGTCATCATCTAACGTAATTATAAATAAATCGGTTGACGCAACAACTCGAAATGGTTCGCTATTTTACTCTGTTTTTGAGATTGCGTCACCGCGAGATTCTTTAGCATGGGTTCTACCTTTACGATAGACTTTTGTCAAACTATCGCCCTCAACAACAGGTACGTGTGGAATGCCGTACTCATCTAGAATCTTGTTAATTTTATCTTGGTTTCTATCCAATGCGCCTTGAATCATAGCGATACGCTCTTTATCAGCCTTGCGCACACCAATTGAAATGTTCCAGAATTGTTTGCCTTTTACATTTTCATCCTCATATTCCGGGATAGTGACAACTTCCAGTGGAATTTTAGCTTGCTTGGCAAAGTAACCACCAATTGGACCCCATACTATCGCCACATCAATTTCACCTTTGACCAAGTCATCTACCAAATAACTAGGTGGCAAATTCAAATCGCGCTGCATACGATAAGGTCTGGCATTGGGGAGTAAACCGTGCGCATCCAAGGGAATGGTTGCCGGGCTTTGTCCAACAATACCGATTGTGGCTTTCCTTAAATCCGGACTATCCCAATTTGTAATTTTATAGCCGCTATCTTTCTTGTAGATAAATACATGCCCAGAGCGATAGTATGGTTTAGAGGTTCTTAACGCATCATTATCCGGTGTTGTACCCATCACAACATCGCATCTTTTAGCATTAAGAGTATTGCGCAAGAAGCCCATGCGGTCATACCAGAACTGATAGGTGAGTTTTTTACCTAAATCCTTTGCCAGGACTTCAGCAATTTTATTTTCGAAACCTTCCATCTTGTTATTTGAGTATGGTAGATTATCCTGGTCGGCACAGACTTTGAACTCCGTGCCATCATCCACACGTTGCGCCTCACCACCTCGACCTGAATTTAGGTCAACGCTGATACCTTCATCAGCACGTGCATTGACTGCTGTTGCTAAACAAATAGCCAAGCCCAGCACTTTAAAATTGTTAAACATTCGTTTGTTCCTTATCATCTAATGTGCAGCAAAAAAGCCACCGAAGTTCTATGGAGTATTATCGTATTAAAAAGCTACCACATACTTATGCGTAATTGATATCGTAAAATCGACGTAGTATTGTAACTAAATAGTTTTGTTTACAGTAATTTTTGTGCGAACTTTTTGTGCGGACTTTTGTACGGTCAAAGATGACTATATTCAGATATTTCGTTGCGCTTCAAGATTGAATCAGAAGATTGAATCCGTCACATAAAAAAACACCCCGACAAGTCGGGGTGTTTTATTGTGAACTAACTTAAGTAGTTAGCTAATAACTGTTTGTTTTACAACAATCAATTATAGGCTGAATACTGTTAATGCACCGCCGCCAGGAGCCGCGTTGTATTTAACTAGTTCTGCATAACCACCAGCAGCACCAAGTGCGTCTGTTGGGTTAGTCATACCAAGGTTCATCGCAACGCCAGCCCAGCCACCGATACCTGATAGCACGCCAACGTGTTGTTTACCTTTGAGACCATAAGTGAATGCATTACCAATCACGCCAGAACCAACTTGGAATTTCCAAAGTTCTTTACCTGATTTAGCATCAACAGCTTTGAACCAACGATCCAATGTGCCGTAGAATACCAAGTCAGAAGCAGTTGTTAAAGCACCGCCCCAAGCAGAGAATTTCTCTTTGTTGTACCAAACTTTTTTGTTGGTCATTGGGTCATAAGCAGCAAAGCCACCCATCACGCCATCTGGACCTGGGAACATGGTCAATGTAGCACCAACCCAAGGTTGACCAGCAACATATTTAGACTCAACTGGCTCGTATGTCATACATACGTGGTTCAATGGAGAATAAATCAAACCAGTTTTTGGTGAGTAAGCAGCTGGTTGTTGGTCTTTAGTACCCAATGCAGCTGGGCAAACGCCTTTAGCATTGTAGTCTTGGTGAGTTGAAGCTGATGCCAATTTGTTTGGTACACCAGTTTTCATGTCAACATCAGTAGCCCAGTTTACGAATGGGTGAACTTTTTCAGCAGCAACTAATTTACCGTTACCAGCATTCCAAGTGTACGCAAAACCGTTACGGTCATGGTGCCATGCGTATGTTTTGCCACCTTTGTCGAACAAGATTACTTCGTTGATGCCGTCGTAGTCCCACTCGTCATGTGGAGTCATTTGCATGCCCCATTTAGCAACGCCAGTGTCTAAGTCACGTGCGAAAACAGTCATAGACCATTTGTTGTCGCCTGGACGTACGTCCGGGTTCCAAACTGATGGGTTACCTGTTCCGTAGTAAACTAAGTTTGTACGTGCATCATACGGCCACCAGCCCCATACAGAGCCACCACCATGTTGCCAACCATCTTTAACTGCTTGTGGTTTCAACCATGTTTTAACGCCTAGGTCTTTTTCACCAATTTTCAATTGGTCGTTAGGTATTTTGTTGAAAGAACCACCAGTTTTGTTACCACCGTTTACGTCTTGGTAAACTGACAATGCACTGTACTCAGGTGTGTCTTTGTTGAAGTCAGCGCCGATTAACATTTCAGCGTCTGGACCTGTTGAGTAAGCTTTCCATGCCAAAGAACCGTCTTTTAAGTTGTAAGCTGCGATGAAGCAACGTACACCGAACTCAGCACCTGAACAACCAGTTAACACTTTGTCTTTGATTACGTGTGGAGCGTTAGTATTTGTAGCGCCAACTTTTGGATCATTTACCAATGTTGACCATACTTTAGCACCAGTTTTAGCATCTAAAGCAACCAATTGACCGTCATTTTGTTGCAAGTAGATTTTGCCGTCGCCGTAACCTAAACCACGATTAACGTTGTCGCAACATAATACAGCTTGTACTGATGGATCTTGTTTAGGGAAATATGACCAAACGATTTTTTGATTGTCGTTCAAGTCAAGAGCGTATACGTTGTTTGGGAATGCTGTATGTACATACATCATGTTACCAACAACAACAGGTGAACCTTCGTGACCACGGTTTACACCGGTTGCGAATGTCCAAGCTGCTTTAAGGTTTTTAACGTTACCTTTGTTAACTTGTGCCAAAGCGCTGTAGCCTTGGTTATTGTGCTGACCACGTGGGTGAGCCCAGTTGTTTGCGTCTTTCATTGCTGCGTCTTGATCTGCTGCTGCTGATGCTACTAATGGCATTGCCATTGTCATACCTGCAACTAAGCCAAGTGCTAACTTGATTTTGTTGATTTGCATATTAATCTCCAAAGTTAAACTACTAAGGTTTAAATAAAATAATTCTCTTAATTTGTTAAAGTTTTTGATGTATTCTCAAAATTTTTAACAAGCTATAAAACTATTTTTTAGCACAAAATGTGTGCGTGAGCGAAACTATATCCGAGTCAATCACGAATTGCAATACATTAGTTACAATTTATTTACAATTATTTTTACATTTGCAAATAGTTGAGCTTCTTAATTACACGGTCCAGTTGTTATAATAAAAATATCCTTTACAATCAATCAGAAAGACTCACGCCACCCATGCAGAACTCTACTTACAATTTGTATCCAGAATTAGATGTTTTAGAACAAAACACTATCAAAGTAGATGATTTACATGAAATTTATTATGAAATTTGTGGCAATCCCAAAGGTGAGCCAGTCGTTTTTCTACACGGAGGACCAGGTAGCGGCTGCAACCCGGCGCAGCGTCGTTTTTTTGACCCTGCACATTATCGCATTATCTTAATTGACCAACGTGGGTGCGGCCGCAGCAAGCCGCTAGGCGCTGTGACAAAAAACACGACGGCTGACTTGATCAATGACATTGATTTGATTCGCCAAGAATTAGGCATACAGCAATGGCTGGTATTTGGCGGCTCCTGGGGCAGTACGCTTGCATTGACTTATGCGCTGACGCATACATCGCGGGTTACCGGTTTAATTTTGCGTGGCATTTTTCTAAGTCGCACCAGTGAGTTGACTTGGTTTCTGGGTGATGTGAAAACTTTTTTCCCGGCACCTTGGACTACGCTATGTGAATTTCTGCCAGATAACATGAGGAGTAATCCATTAGCAGCTTATGAACAGCTTATTTTTTCTGATGATGCCAATATCAGCATACCTGCTGCCATTCAATGGAACGCCTATGAAAGTAGCATCATGACTTTATTGCCGAGACCAGCCAATACAAACTTATCCAGCAACAGCGAAATCAATGGTGAAATCGAGCTAGCACGCGCTAGAGTACAAATTCATTACATTAAACACCATTGCTTTGTAGGTGACCGCGATTTACTTGCTGAGGCAACATTAAAACTTTCTCATATTCCAACCATTATTGTGCAAGGACGTTATGACATGGTGTGTCCACCCATCAGCGCTTGGGAGCTAAGCCGCGCAATGCCGCACGCAGAATTCCAGATAGTAGAAGACGCCGGGCATTCTGCCATGGAGGTCGGCACCACCTCGGCTTTGGTATGTGCCACTGAAAAATTCAAGCACCTCATCTCAGCCAGATAGCAGCCAACATAAAACCGTACATGAAAAAAATCACCTTTACCGCCAAGCCACACGCGCAATTGAAAACCAACTTGCACAAAGCAATCAACATACCGCGCGAGGCTTACGCGAGGCAGCGTTACAACACACCTTTATTTGTGTTGCATGAAATGTTTAATGCATTTCAGCGACACAATGCGTTTGGGTTGTCGGCTTCGCTTTCCTTTTACGCCATGTTTGCACTTATTCCACTGGTGCTACTGATGTTCTTTCTGCTCAGCCATCTAGTGTTCAGCTCGGATTACGCCATTGTGAAACTCGCCATTATTACTGGCAACCTGGTGCCGCAATTGAGCAGTACCATCATGGTTGAAGTGTACAACGCCGCCAAACATCAGGCAGCATGGGGTGCCGTCGGTTTATTTGTTCTGCTTTGGGCAGTCACCCCTTTAGCTGGCGCCATGCGCTCTGCTTTCTATAATATCGCGGCATTAGTTGAAGCGCCTTCATTTGTACGCCGCAAAGTCAAGGATGTAATTGCTATAGCCGGCATGCTGCTACTGTTCTTTTTATTTACTTTTGCCGGACTTATGCTCGAAAAAGTGATTACATTTTTGGGTGAAAATAGTCAGTTGATGCAATATGGCATCGTGCCAACGCTCACCTCGCTTGCCATGACCACGCTAGTGATTGCCGCTTTTTATTTCGCGTTTTTTCCTGTGCGCTTATATATAAAGCATATATTTATTGGGGCTTTATTCACCGCCATTCTTTGGCTACTCATACGCCCTGCCTTCACTCTGTTTTTATCAGTGAATGAATCCTATGGCTCTGTCTTTGGCGGCATGAAAAATTTATTCATTTCCATTACCTGGCTTTACTTTAATTTTGCCGTGTTTTTACTCGGCACTGAACTCATCGCCACCTTGAGAAAAAAAGATGTCTTATTATTAAAAGTCCTTTTTGATGACACTGCGCCACCATCATTAGCCAGTCAATCCAATTACGTGCAGCAATTGATGCAACGCTATGGCAAAACCTACCATCAGGGTGACCACGTCTTTCACCAGGGCGACTCCACAGGTAATTTATATTATTTAGCAGATGGTCAGGTGCAACTTTTGCAGCATGATAAATTATTACGCACCATTGAAGCCGGCGACTACTTTGGTGAAATGGCGATGCTATCCAACACGCCAACGATTGCAGACGCCGTGGTAACCTCTACCCACGCTGACGTGGTGTCAATGTGCGCCGATAATATTGAAACGTTACTTTTAGATGAGCCTAAAGTTGCAATGAAGTTTCTGCGGCAACTGGCTAATCGATTACAAAAGCGCGACGAATAATTTTGTTTTAAAATAACAAGTAAGTACCGAGAGGTAAAACTTAGGCAGAGTAACCCATGGCAAAACAAACACTATCCGTCAGTCAACAGCCCAGCCAATTTGAAATGCAACCAGTGTTGCAACTACTCAACACTGGCAAGCTGGCAGAAGCTGAGCTGGCAGCAAAAAAACTGGTGCCACGCTATCCCAACGCGTTCATTCTTTATCAGGTACTAGGCATTGCGCAAGATGGCTTATCCAAATTTCATGATGCCGTTGATAGTTATACCAAAGCCTTATTGATACAACCTAATACAGCAGACCTACATTTTAATTTGGGCATTGCGCTTACCAATGTAGGCAAATTGGAAGAAGCCACAAACAGCTATCGCAAAGCCATTGCACTCAACCCGAAATTTTTTGAAGCGTACGGCAATTTAGGCACGCTATTACAGAAACAAGGTCTGCTTGAAGATGCGATTAAAAACTATCATACCGCACTCAGCATTCATGAAGACCCCAGAGGGCATTTTAACCTAGGCACAGCATTGCGTGATGAAGGCAAGCTTGATGACGCCATCACGCACTTTAAACAAGCGATTGCAATGTTCCCTAATTATGCCGATGCACATAATTATCTGGGGGAGTGCCTGCGCGATCAGGGCAATATGGAAGATGCGATCAAGAGCTACCTGGACACGCTCAACTTAAACCCAAACCATGCAGGTGCTAACTACAATATGGGCGAGTTTTTGTATCTCGCAGGGCGTTTTGATGAAGCGGCCGCCTACCTGGAACGATCTAAATTAGACGACTGGCAAGAGCGCGCGCTGTATTGCACCTACAAAGCTGAACATTTTGACGAGTTTAAAACCAAGTTGGATGAAATTGTACGTACCCATAAAAAACATGATGCGCCGTTTTTAGCTACCCTATCCACTCATTACGCAACAAATTTTGGCGTAGAAGACACTTACAATTTCTGCAAAAACGGCTTTGATTTTGTCTATCAAACCAGCATCAAAGAATTGGCAGTGCCAAATAGTCAATTCCTTAAAGATTTGCTAAATGACATTGACAATACCGCTATTGAGGTGCGCGCGCAGGGCATGATTATCAATGGCAAGCAATCCGCAGGCAACTTGTTCAAACGCCCGGAAGCTTCTTTTAGAAAGCTGGGCGAACTGGTCAAACAAGAATTCATCAACTACAGAAACCGTTTTGCAGGGGCTGATTGCGAACTGATTAAATCATTTCCCAAAGAACTGGAATTCACCAGCTCTTGGTACGTCAGACTACGTCGTGGCGGCTTTGTTGATAGACACATTCACGAAGTTGGCTGGATTAGCGGAGCAGTTTATCTTGTGCTACCTAAGAATAAGCAAGACCCAACAGAGGGCTGCTTTGAATACGGCTTACACGGTGACAATTACCCACAAAAGCATCACAACTTCCCCGTTGGTATTGCCACCCCTAGCGTGGGTGACATTGTACTTTTCCCATCTTCACTATTCCACCGCACCATCCCCTTTAACTCAAATGAAGAGCGCATTTGCATTGCCTTTGACCTAAAACCAGAAGGCGACATTTTCAGGCACTCAAATTATTAGGGGCTTCTGCACTTAAGGAAACGCTGATTTATTTGTCACACCGGCATGACCGTAAAGGTTATCACCACAGAATATATCTGCTAAAGCAGATTATTCTGCGAGAAAAGCCGGTGTCTAGTGTCTTGATTTCTCTGGATTCCGGCTTTCGCCGGAATGACGTACATGGATTTAATCAGTGCTTCCTTAAGCATCTGCCACAGGCTTGCGCGCATCGACTATCATAAATTTCAGCCCGGCTTCTGCAATATCAATTTGAGTTTCTGTCATTGGGTCAATACATTGACTACCGAAAATAATTTTTCCTTCTAAATTAGCGAAGCTACTTATCCTCGTATAATCTTCTATGATACAGTTTTTGATGGTAGCGCCACCCTCTATCACACAGTTTGCACCTATCACTGCCGGTCCTACGATAGTAGCTCCCGCTTCAATTCTGGAACTACCACCAATATAGACCGGAGGCGTTATTTTCACTCGGTCAAAATCAACGCCAAGATTGATACCCACATGAATGCCCGGTCTGACTTCTTTGCCCGGTAACTTAAAACCGTGCACTTCACCCTTTAGTATTTGGCTAGTCACTGTCCACACGTCTTGCACGCTACCAATATCTAACCATTGAAACGGTAAATTAATGCCGATAAAAGGTAATTTTTCCTGTACCAACCTTGGCAACAACTGTCCGCCGATATCATATGTAACCGCAGAAGGAATGTAATCAAAAATCTCTGGTTCAAATATGTAAATTCCGGTACTCGCCAAATTAGACGCAGCATTTTCAGGATCAGGTTTTTCCTGGAACTGAACGATACGGTCGTTTTCATCTAACTTAACAATGCCATATTTAAATACTTCATCATTCGGCACTTCTTTAATAATAACGCTGGCAATAGCTTGTTTTTGGCGGTGGATCTCCAATGCTTTGGTGATATCCAGATCAATCCAGGCATCGCCACACAGCACAATAAATGTCTCATCAAAAAAACCTGAAAAATCCTGGATTTTTTTCATCCCGCCCGCAGACCCCACCGGCAAACTTACTGCATCACCACTCGATGAAATGTGGCCTTCATAAGAGTAAGCCATACTTACCCCAAACTGCTCGCCATCTCTGAAATAATCTTCAATGATGGGCGCCAAATGGCTGGTGTTCACCACAATCTCATCAACACCGTGCTTTCTAAGAAGGTCAATGAGATATGCCATGACTGGCTTTCTCACCAACGGAATCATAGGCTTAGGAATCTCGTGCGTAATCGGCTGAGCTCTGGTTCCCTTGCCGGCACCAAGTATCATTGCTTTCATATTGAAAATTTCAGTTTCATTTAATTAGTTCCTTGGTGCGAAATGTTAAGCTAATTTCCAATAACTCCAAAGTGTTTATTCTTTCATTATCAGATAAACCATATGGTTGATGGGAAGTCGCTCCAATCAATTGGGGCATATCAACATAGGTCATGTGACTGCAATAGGCGTAAAAAAACCTAGAATTTTGAATTTACTAGGTTTAAGTTACTTTCTGATACCAAGTGAAGCAATGAATTGGTGGCCCCTCTGTGAGTCGAACACAGTACCAACGGATTATGAGTCC
>CAMBZE010000018.1 GCA_945872425.1 Methylotenera oryzisoli
TTTGACACTAAACATGACTAATTTGTACTAAATGTAGCTAACTTAACAAGTTGCGAGCGTTGCAAGTTATTGATTTATATAAGCCTGTTACCAGACTTACGTTCTTTTAATCCGTTTGTCGTGGGTTCGATCCCCGCACACCCTACCAATACACAAGCGGCTTCTAGGGCATAACCTTAGAGGCCGTTTTCAATTCTAGTCTCACAGACTATGTATAGACTACACAAGTAATCACTCTATCTCTTCTCTTACAGGGGGGGTTACCACGGTAGTGACTAGAAATGTAATTGATTTTGAGTTAACAGGTGTTCAGTTAGAAAATCCGTTCGTCAACATCACTAACTAAAAAACTATACCCCGCATGACCTTTTGCACCTTGGTCTAGCGAAGATGAAGGTGAAGTGAGGGTTGGCAGTTGCAATATACAGTTATCGTTAAGACTCATTTCTGGATTGGAATATACTGCGCATCAAGCTACAATCGGTTTCATGTCATTATTTGCCGCTTACAAACTGCTTAAACCACTTACCTTGCTGTTGCTGGGCGCATTTAGTGTTATAGGGTTTGCGCCTTTTTACTTTTATCCGGCCAGCATCCTCTCGCTGATTGGTTTATGTTATTTCTGGTATCTAAGCAACAGTCCTAGGCAAGCTGCATTTGCCGGTTTTATGTATGGATTAGGGCTATTTGGCACCGGCATTTACTGGATCTACATCAGCCTGCACACGTTTGGTGGTATGCCAGGCCTGATGGCGGGTTTTTCAACTCTGGTGCTGGCCGCCTTCATGGCGTTATTCCCAGCAGCAGTTGGCGCACTCAGTAAGCGCCTTGCTGGCAACAAGGATAATACGTTGCTCATTGCCATCCCCGTGTTTTGGGCATTATCAGACTGGTTAAGAGGTTGGATTTTCACTGGGTTTCCATGGCTCACGATTGGTTACAGTCAGGCCCCTCATAGCCCACTGGCAGGCTACATGCCGGTTACAGGGGTGTATGGCGTCACCCTGATTGCGGTATTTATCGCCAGTTTGATTGCGTTCTGGTTTGCAAAAGAGTCGGCCTCCATGATTTGGCGCCGTAATAGCATCGCCGCGCTGGTGCTCATTATTGCTGCAGGTCATTTATTAAAGCTGGTCGAATGGACTGCGCCAGTCGGCAAGCCGCTCAGCGTAAGCTTATTGCAGGGCAATATTGCACAAGATATAAAATGGGATCCAGCAATCGCCAATCACACGCTCAATCAATATCTCAACATGGCAGAAGCCAGCAAGGCAAAGCTGATTGTCATGCCTGAAACCGCGCTGCCGGTGTTATCAAGTGAGCTGCCCATTGAAATTAAGACCCGCTTGCAACGACACGCCGTTCAAAATCAAGGCGATATTTTAGTTGGCATCGTAGAGCGTGAATATAAAGCAGAACACAGTCATGGCGAATACTTTAACAGTGTATTAAGTATCGGCAACTCAAAATCTGCCATCTATCGTAAATCACATCTCGTCCCTTTCGGTGAGTTTATTCCGCTCAAAGTCGCGTTTGGCTGGATATACCGCGACTGGCTGAATATGCCACTCAGTGATTTATCTCGTGGCGACAAGACTCAACAACCCATGCAAGTTGCGGGTGAAAAAGTGGCAGTGAACATTTGCTATGAAGATGTTTTTGGCGAAGAAATCATACGTCAATTGCCAGCCGCAACCCTGCTGGTGAATGTGAGCAATGACGCCTGGTACGGAAACTCATACGCAGCTGACCAACACATGCAGTTTTCACAAGCGCGCGCACTGGAAACCGGACGCATGATGTTACGTGCCACCAATACGGGGGCTACCGCTATCATCGACCATCAAGGCCATGTGATTGCGCATGCGCCACACTTTACGCAAACCACGCTCAATGGCATGGCACAAGGCTACGCCGGTACTACCCCTTATGTGCGATGGGGCAATTGGCCGCTCATTGCATTTTGTTTTTTTATCATTGCATTGTTATGGCGACGTAACGCTATGGTTACTAACTAAAACAAAGTAAAATCCAACTTTTCGCCCATTTAGCAAACATAAGTTTAATCAAACCATCATGGCTTTAACATTTCAAGAGATTATTCTCACCCTGCAAAAATACTGGAGCGACAAAGGCTGTGCCTTGTTGCAATCTTACGATATGGAAGTAGGCGCCGGCACTTCGCACACGGCGACCTTTTTGCGCTCACTAGGCCCAGAGCCATGGAAAGCCGCTTACGTGCAGCCAAGCCGCCGCCCTAAAGATGGCCGTTATGGTGAAAATCCAAATCGCTTGCAGCATTACTACCAATTTCAAGTAGTGCTCAAACCGGCCCCCGCTGACATTTTAGCGCTGTATTTAGGCTCACTTGAGGCACTCGGCTTTGACTTAAAAAAGAACGATATCCGTTTTGTTGAAGACGACTGGGAAAACCCAACATTAGGCGCGTGGGGCTTGGGCTGGGAAGTTTGGCTGAATGGCATGGAAGTGACACAGTTCACCTATTTTCAACAAGTGGGCGGCATCGACTGCAAACCCATCACCGGTGAAATCACTTATGGTTTAGAGCGCTTGGCTATGTATTTACAAGGCGTGGATAACGTATACAACCTCACCTGGACAGAAGGTTTAAGTTATGGCGACGTGTACCTGCAAAATGAACAGGAGCAAAGTGCCTATAACTTTGAGCACTCTGATACGGACTTTTTGTTTACCGCATTCAACGCGCATGAAAAACAGGCCAAACACTTGATGGAAAATCAATTGGCGCTGCCTGCTTATGAACAAGTATTAAAAGCCGCACACACCTTTAATTTGCTGGATGCGCGCGGCGCAATTTCCGTGACGGAGCGTGCGGGCTACATTGGCCGCATTCGCAATTTAGCACGCTCGGTTGCCGCAAGCTACCTAGATAGCCGCGCCAGGCTAGGCTTTCCGATGGCCCCCAAAGATTGGGCGGATGAAGTACTAGAAAAGCTATCTAAGGAAAAGCTTGAAAAAGATAAGAAAGTTGCTTAACTTAATGGTCGTCATTCCCGCTAAGGCGGGAATCTAGGCAAGCATCATATGTAACTCTGTGTATACATAATGGCAGGTGGTAGAAATGGCACGTTGTATATTGGAGTTACTTCTGACATTGTTAAAAGAGTATGGCAACACAAAACCAACGCAACTGATGAGTTCACAAAAGATTATGCAGTTCATCAATTAGTTTGGTACGAAGTGCATGAAAATATGGAATCAGCAATTTCTCGAGAGAAAGCGCTAAAAAAATGGAACAGAATCTGGAAACTACGCTTGATTGAACAATTCAATCCAGAATGGCAAGATTTATACGAGCAACTTATTTGACTGGATTCCCGCCTACGCGGGAATGACGGAAAACTTATGGTAGAAAAAAATTTATTAGTAGAACTCTTTGTAGAAGAATTACCGCCCAAAGCCCTCAAAAAACTGGGTGAGGCATTCAGCAGCACGCTTTTCGAAACCTTGAAATCACAAGGTTTAACCATAGAGAACTCAATAACCACTTCATTTGCGACGCCACGTCGTTTAGCTGCACACATTACATCCGTAGTCGGTCAAGCCGCAGATAAACAAATATCACAGAAACTCATGCCGGTAAGCGTGGGCCTGGATGCTAATGGCAATGCCACACCAGCCCTTATCAAGCGCCTGAATGGCATGGGCTTGGACGAAGCTGCAGTTTCCCAGCTTACCAAACAGATGGATGGCAAGAATGAAGCGTTATTTTTAGAAGTGACGCAAAAAGGCGCCACACTGAATGATGGCTTGCAAAAAGCCATTGAAGAAGCGATTCAAAAGTTACCCATTCCCAAAGTGATGACCTACCAACTGGCCGATGGCTGGAGTAGTGTGAATTTTGTGCGTCCGGCACATGGTTTAGTGGCGTTACATGGCAGCGATGTCGTTGCGGTCAGCGTGCTGGGTTTAACCGCTGGCAACCAAACGCAAGGCCACCGTTTTGAAGCCGTCGCCGCCTCTGTCGTTATTAAAAATGCGGACAGCTACGCTGAACAACTTAAAACCGAGGGTGCGGTGATTGTTAGCTTTGCTGATCGCCGTGCCGAAATCGTAAAACAGCTTAACGATGCTGCGGCAAAACAAGGCTTGAAACCGATTGAAGATGATGCACTATTGGACGAAGTTACTGCGTTGGTGGAACGTCCGAATGTATTGCTTGGTCAGTTTGAAGAGGCTTATTTAGAGGTGCCGCAAGAGTGCTTGATTCTCACCATGAAGGCGAATCAAAAGTATTTCCCGTTATTGAACGCGAATGGCAAGCTGACTAACAAGTTCCTGATTGTGTCTAACATCAGCCCGGCTGACCCAAGTGCAGTGATTGGCGGTAATGAGCGCGTGGTTCGCCCACGCTTGGCAGATGCCAAATTCTTTTTCGATCAAGATCGTAAAAAAACATTGGAATCACGCATTACCAGCTTGGGAAAAGTGGTTTACCACAATAAGCTGGGTTCGCAAGGTCAGCGTACAGAACGCGTAGGTGCCATTGCCATAGCCATTGGCCTGCAATTAGGGGGTGCTGATTTGGCAGCCAAAGCTGGTCTTGCCGCACAGCTAGCCAAGACGGATTTAATTACCGACATGGTGGGCGAATTCCCTGAACTTCAAGGCATTATGGGGCGCTATTACGCACAGCACGAAGGTTTGGATAATGAGGTGGCATTTGCGATTGAAGACCACTACAAACCACGGTTTGCCGGTGATGATTTACCGCGCAATCAGGTCGGCATCGTTGTTGCGCTGGCAGATAAGCTGGAGACCTTGGTGGGGTTATTCAGTATCGGTGAGAAACCAACGGGCGACAAAGACCCTTTCGCATTGCGTCGCCAAGCGTTGGGTATTATTCGTATGTTGATTGAAAGCAATTTGCCATTACCATTTGAAAAACTGATTCAAGACGTACTATCAGCATTCAACAATGAATCTGGTGATAAAGTAGCTACCGTTCAGGCTATTAAAGAGTTCTGCATGGATCGCTTGAGTGTTAATCTGCGTGAGCATGGTTCAACGCCACAAGAAGTGGATGCCGTGTTATCACTTGCCCCGGCTCTTTTAAGCGAGGTGCCTAAACGCCTAGCTGCGGTTCGTATCTTCTCTGAACTTGCTGAGGCACCGGCGCTTGCTGCCGCTAACAAACGCGTAAGCAATATTTTGAAAAAAGTAGAAGATGAAATTCAGGCGCAAGTGAATGCCAGCCTGTTAGCCGAGCCGGCTGAAATTGCACTGAACGTAGCGTTAAGCAAGGTAAAGCCTGAAGCCGATAAGCTGTTTGAGAGTGGTGACTACACCGCTTCGCTCAAAGCCTTGGCCGCATTAAAAGCGCCGGTGGATGACTTTTTTGATAACGTGATGGTGAATGCAGATGACCCTGCACTCAAAGCCAATCGTCTGGGTTTGTTGGCAATACTGCACCAGACCATGAACCGCGTTGCTGACTTATCAAAACTAGCGAGCTAATGCCTTGAAACTTGTCATATTAGATCGTGACGGCGTAATCAATCAGGATTCTGCCAATTTCATTAAAAATCCTAACGAGTGGATTCCAATTCCTGGCAGCCTAGAGGCGATTGCATTACTCAATCAGTCTGGCTTCAGAGTTGTCGTGGCCACCAATCAGTCCGGTGTTAGCCGTGGCCTGTTTGATATGGCGACACTCAATAGTATTCACGATAAAATGCACCGCGAATTGGCGTTTGTGGGCGGTCGCGTTGAAGCTGTATTTTATTGTCCACACTCTGCGGACGACGGCTGTGATTGCCGCAAACCAAAACCCGGCATGATTAAGGAAATCGGTAAGCGATTTTCTGTTGAATTGGATCAGGTGTTTGCTGTTGGCGATGCATGGCGAGACATCAAGGCTTTTTCTGACGCAGGTTGCAAAACCATTTTAGTGCGCACCGGCAAAGGCGAAGAAACACTCAAGGGCGGCAACCTGCCAGAGCATACGCTGGTTTTTGCCGACTTAAGCGAGGCGGTACAGCACATTATTACGGAAAACACTTGATTCGGACTGTTACACTATTTTTGCGCTCAAGCCTGTTTTTTTTGGGTCAAGTTGTTACCGCCCCCATATTCACGCTCATCGCATTTCTTGCGCTACCGCTTAACCCACTCACCCGCAATGTGTTAATTTCAGGCTGGGCGCGCAGCATGCTGTGGTGGCTACGCATTACCTGCAATATTCGCCATGAAATCACCGGCATAGAAAATCTGCCTGAATCTCCGAGCATTATTCTGGCTAAACATCAATCCGCTTGGGAGACATTGGCATTTCAGGCTATTTTCCCCACGCAAGTCTATGTATTGAAACGTGAACTGTTATTGATACCGATTTTCGGCTGGGGCTTGGCTATGTCATCCCCGATTGCGATTGACCGTAGCGCAGGGCGCGAGGCACTAAAGAAGCTGGTGGCAAATGGTAAAAAAAGGCTGGAAAAAGGCTTCTGGGTAGTGATATTTCCTGAAGGCACACGTAAAGCACCAGGTGAACGTGGCAAATATCACATCGGCGGCGCATGGCTGGCAACACACACACAAACTCAGGCCATACCTGTAGCCCATAATGCAGGTGAATTCTGGGCAAAAAATTCTTTCATCAAAAAACCTGGTGTGATACAAATTCACATTGGCGCCCCCATCCAAACTGCTGGTTTAAAAGCCGATGCATTGAATCATCAGGTTGAGCATTGGATTGAAACCGAGATGGCAACGCTAGGGAAGCGTTGATTAAATGAGCCATACCCTGACTTTACCTTCCGGTGACCAACTTCATTACCAGTTGGAGCGCCGTCAACGCCGCACAGTGGGCTTAAAAATCACCGCATCAGGGTTAGTGATACATGCGCCCAAACGTATTTCTCAATCCCACTTGGAAAGCCTGATCGTACTTAAGGCCGACTGGATACGCAAAAAACTGGATTCTCTTTTTACAAACCAGATTCCGGCATTGCAATGGCAAGATGGTGAGCAAATTTTATTGCTGGGGAACATGGTCACACTGGCAATTAAGCATGACGCCCGTTCCAAAGCGGTTGATTATGTTCCCGGTATTTTGCAATTGGCGATGCCAAACCACAACGAACCTACCGCAGTCGCACGCAAGGTGGTGCAGTGGTACAAAAAACAAGCGCTTACAGATTTTACCCGGCGCTTGGCGCTACTTTCTACCAAGCTGGGCGTGTCAGTCCCCGCATTGTTTTTATCAAACGCCCGCTCGCGTTGGGGCAGTTGCAACTCAAAAAAAGAAGTGCGGCTCAATTGGCGCTTATTGCAAGCACCGCCACACATCATCAATTATGTTATCTGCCACGAACTTGCACATTTAAAAGAAATGAATCATTCCGCCAAGTTTTGGGCAGTAGTGGCAAGCATTTGTCCTGATTACAAAGCGGCGGAAAAGGAATTGAAAGCGTGGTCACCTCAATTGCACCGCATGTAAGTTGGAACGCTACAATATTTGCTTAATATCAGCCGCAATGTCAGCAGGTTTTGCCCCGTAATCCACGTACAGCCGAATCTTGCCAGCTTTATCAAAAATATAAATCCCTGCACTATGGTCTATGGTGTAACTGCTTTTACCTTTGTTTTCGACCTTGGCTGCAAAAATCTTAAAATCTTTCACCGTCATGGCAGTTGCTTCTTTAGTGCCATACAAGCCGATGAAGCGCTGATCAAAATCGGGCACATATTGCGCCAACACCGCTTGTGTGTCGCGCTCCGGATCCAGCGTCACAAATAACACTTGCAACTCATCGGCACGCGAACCTAACGCCTTCATTACTTGCTTCAAATCCGCCATCGTTGTCGGGCAAACATCCGGGCAGTGCGTATAACCAAAAAACAGTGCCACCACCTTACCTTTGAAATCTGCCAATGTGCGCGGTTTACCTGTGTGATCGGTTAAATTCAAGGTTTGCCCAAAATCCGTTCCTGAAATATCAGTCGCTTTGAATTGGCTTGCATCACCTCCTGAATTGCAAGACACCAAAACACTCATCAACATCCCCAGCAATAAACATCTCATGAATTTACTCACTTAATCGCACCTTAATCATCTAGTTAATTGCAAAGGATTCTACCATGCGCAATAAATTCAACACCTTGCATGACAAATTTATACGCAAATTTTATAAATTACTGCAAAGCCAGTCTGCACTCGTTTACAATAACGCCTTTGTATCATTATTCAAGCATTTTAAGGACACAGCATGGCAAACCCTGCAGTAACTTCTGGCGGTATGGCAGACCGCGACGGCGTCATTTGGTATGACGGCAAAATGGTGAACTGGCGCGATGCCACCACTCATGTGTTAACACACACTTTGCACTACGGCATGGGCGTGTTTGAAGGTGTCCGCGCTTACAAAACAGATAAAGGCACTGCAATCTTCCGCCTAAAAGAACATACCGACAGATTATTTCGCTCCGCACATATTCTAGGCATGAAAATGCCTTACAGCAAAGAAGAGCTCATGGCCGCGCAATTAGCGGCGGTTCGTGATAATAATCTTGAGTCTGCGTACTTACGCCCAATGGCGTTTTACGGTGCAGAAGCGATGGGGATCTCGGCAAAAACACTTTCAACGCACGTCATCGTAGCCGCTTGGAAATGGGGCGCCTACATGGGTCAAGACGCGTTAGATAATGGCATTCGTGTAAAAACATCGTCATTCTCTCGCCACCACGTGAACATCACCATGTGTAAAGCTAAAGCCAACGGCAACTACATGAACAGCATTTTGGCGCATCAGGAAGCTGCGCAGGATGGCTACGAAGAAGCCTTGTTATTAGACGTAGATGGCTTTGTGGCAGAAGGTTCAGGCGAAAACGTATTTATCGTACGCAACGGCAAACTCTACACGCCAGACCTGACCAGCGCGCTGGAAGGTATTACGCGTGACACCATTGTTCAGTTGGCTGGCGAACTGGGCATTCCCGTCATCGAAAAACGCATCACGCGCGATGAAGTGTATGGCGCTGATGAGGCCTTCTTTACCGGAACTGCCGCTGAAGTGACGCCAATCCGCGAGCTTGACCGCCGCAGCATTGGTGCAGGTACCGCCGGCCCGATTACCAAACAATTACAAAAACTGTACTTTGACGTAGTCACCGGTAAATCGGCAAAACATGCGGATTGGTTAACCTTGGTATAAAACCAACACTGTCATTTCCATGCCGATATCAAAGGTGTGGGAATGACAAAATCAGGAAAATTCAAGCATGGCTAATGCAAAAGAAATCGAAAGCTCTTTGATTGAAATCTCGGCTAAAGACCTGCCGCTACATTGCCCAACGGATGAAGTGGCGCTGTGGTCATCTCATCCGCGTGTGTTTTTAGATGTTGCCAAAACCGGTCATGCCGCGTGCCCCTACTGCGGTACTCAGTACCAGCTCAAAGCGGGTGAGGTTGTCGGGCATCACTAAATACACGCACATCAACACTTTTCCCCCACAGTTGAGCAATGACCACTGGCGCAGTGGTGGATTCACTATTTGTCCAAAACTTCACCTCAGCCATTTGTGTGCTCTCGGCAAGCAGATTAAGCGCAGATAATCGTTTCTGCAAATGCTTGGCAACCGCCGCCCCGGTATCAATCAGTGCAATATCTTTACCTACTGCCTGTTCAATGAGCGGACGTAAAAAAGGGTAGTGCGTGCAACCCAAAACAATTGTATCGGCACCCTCATCCAATAATGGCTGGCAATACTGCCGGACTAGCTTCAAGCTGTTTTCAGCATCCAACTCACCACGCTCGACACATTCCACCAGCCCCACACAAGCCTGCGTCACCACTTTCACATTGCGTCCGTAGCTTTCTAGCAAACCGGCGAATTGCGCACTTTTAAGTGTGCCAGTAGTTGCCAGCACGCCAATGATGCCACTTTTTGAAGCTTCAGCTGCGGGTTTTACTGCGGGTTCCATGCCAAAAATCGGCAGTGTGTATTTTGCACGCATGGTATCAATCGCCGCCGCCGTGGCGGTGTTGCAGGCGACGACAATCGCCTTGGCATCTTGATTGATTAAGAAATTAGTCATTTCAAAACAACGTGCTTGAATTTCTGCGAGGGTTTTATTGCCGTAAGGCGCATATTTACTATCCGCCACGTACAGTAACTGCTCATACGGTAAAAGTGCGTGAATATGCTGGAGCACAGAAATACCGCCCACACCTGAGTCAAACACAGCAATAGGTCGATTACGGGGACTGACGACATGATTTTCGGTAACGGTCATGACGCGATTTTACTGCCAAAAGCCACTAGCGCAATAGATAACTAGAAACTGGCCAACAATATAGCCAACAATACGATATGCAAAACTCCAGACTTATTAAGCTATAATTCTGGCCATGATTAAAAAACTGTTTGATAGAATTTTCAGGCCTAAGCTCAGCAAAGCTGCGCACGCTAAATCAGAACACGGCAGATCCGAGCATTCAAAAACGCAGGCAGATCGCTCAATTCTTGGCACAAAAAAATCTGCACGGAAATACACGCATAATAAAGATAGCGCCGCTATCATCACTTACAAACAGCATCAGATAAACCGTAGCCTGCTGAGCAATGCTGCACTCAAAACCATCGAAGGTCTGCAAAAAGCAGGCTTTGAGGCCTACATTGTAGGGGGTGCCGTGCGAGATTTGCTCCTGAATCATATCCCCAAAGATTTTGATGTGGCTACCGATGCCACCCCTGAAGAAGTCAACCGTATTTTCAGACGTTCTCGCATTATCGGGCGACGCTTCCGCTTGGTGCATGTATTGTTTGGGGATGAAACCATTGAAGTTTCTACCTTCCGCGGTCATCATCAGGCAGAAGGTGATGCACACATCACCGAGAGCGGACGCATTACACGCGACAACGTATTTGGTAGCCTGGAAGAAGACGCAGTGCGTCGTGATTTTACCGCCAATGCGCTCTATTACGACCCGACCAGTCAGGAAGTCCTCGATTTTCATCAAGGCTTTGCTGATATCAAAGCGGGTGTTTTGCGCATGATAGGCAACCCTGAAACGCGCTATGCAGAAGACCCCGTGCGTATGTTACGCGTAGTACGTTTATCCGCAAAGCTCGGGCTTAGTATTGATGCCGCAACAATGGCGCCCATTGCCAAGATGGCGGACTTATTGCAGGACGTACCCCCTAGCCGTCTGTTTGATGAAATGCTGAAATTGTTTCTGTCAGGCCACGCCATTGAAAGTGTCAGTGCGTTGCGCGAGCAGCATTTGCACCATGGTTTGCTACCTATGCTAGACGTAGTATTGGAACAGCCAATGGGTGAGCGTTTTGTGATGTTGGCACTCAAAAACACGGATGACCGCATCGCATCAGGTAAGTCAGCCAACCCCAGCTTTTTATTCGCCACACTACTTTGGCATGAGGTGCTCGTCGCTTGGGAGGTTTATAAAACCGAGGGCAGCCATGTTATTCCAGCATTGCATATGGCAATGTCTGAGGTGATCGCCACACAGGCTGAGAAACTCGCCATTCATAATCGCTACACCGCAACCATGAAAGAGATTTGGGCTATGCAGCCGCGTTTTGAACAGCGCGCCGGCAAACGCCCATTCAGTCTGCTCACCCACCCGCGCTATCGTGCCGGGTACGATTTTTTGTTACTGCGTTGTGAATCAGGTGAGTTACCTGCAGAGCTGGGTGAATGGTGGACAGCCTTTGCCAATGCGGAAGGTGAAGCCCGCGCAGCCATGTTGCAAGCAGATACTGCACCAAAAAAACGTAGAAAAAGAAGTCGCAAAAAATCTGACGCCATCACCGAGTCATGATGAAACAAGCGTTTGTAGCACTCGGGAGCAATTTAGAAAACCCCAAAGCACAAGTGCAAAAAGCTTTTATTGCTTTAAGTCATTTACCCGGTACGCGGCTAGTAAAAACATCCGCGCTTTACCAAACCGCACCCTTGGATTGTATTGATACTGCACCTGATTTTATTAACGCAGTGGCAGAACTAGAGACCGCATTGCCCCCGGAAGCATTACTGGACGCCATACTTGAAATTGAAAATAGTGCCGGCCGCGAACGCCCGTATATCAACGCTCCGCGCGTGCTGGATTGTGATTTATTGTTATATGGAAACATGGTCATCAATACGGAAAAACTCATGTTGCCGCACCCGCGCATGCAGACTCGTGGCTTTGTCTTGCTGCCACTATTTGAAATCGCGCCGCATCTTATCCTGCCAATTCATGGCAAAATAGCGCAATTGATTACGCCTGATTTATCTTCAGGCATTAAAAAACTTCCAGCATCCAGTTAACACATGAGCATTTTTACTAAATACCCTTACATCGTTATTGAAGGCCCCATCGGCAGCGGTAAAACTACGCTGGCAAAAATGCTGGCGGATAAATTTCCTGTCGATTACTTATCTGAAAAAGCGGAGGCAAATCCGTTCTTGCCACGCTTTTATCAAGATGCTCAACGCTATAGCTTACCAACGCAACTGTTCTTTTTATTTCAACGCGCTAACCAGATTAAAGATCTCAGCCAGCGCGACATGTTTGCTAAGCCAATTATTGCTGACTTCTTTTTAGAAAAAGATCCGATATTCGCGCGGTTAAATTTGAGTGATGAGGAATATGCCTTGTATCATCAAATCTATCAACATTTACAACTGAAGGCTCCCAAACCTGATTTGGTTATTTATTTACAAACACCCGTTGACGCATTGGTAGAGCGCGTGGAAGCGCGCAATGTAAGTTATGAGCAAGATATTCCGCGTGAATATTTAGAGAACTTAGCCAATGCTTACAGTGAGTTTTTCCATCATTATGATGCTTCGCCGGTTTTAATTGTGAACAATGAAAAACTTAATATCCTCAAAAATGACAGTTCGCTGGATCTGTTGTTAAATCGTATTATGCAGATTAAAGGTCAGCGCGAATTCTTTAATCCGCATTTTGAATAATGCTGCTGCAACCAATTCACCATTTAGTAGCCCTTGAGCAGATGAAAGCTTCTGATGAGGCTATCGCGATGCTGACGTGTTACGACGCAAGCTTTGCCAAGATAAGCGCTGCCGCAGGTGTTGATGTTTTGTTGGTAGGTGATTCGCTGGGCATGGTTTTGAAGGGGGCGGAGAACACGCTAGATGTGACCATGCCGGACATGATTTATCACACAAAATGTGTCGCCGCTGGCGCGCCTAACACCATCATCATTGCAGATATGCCTTTTGGCAGTTATGAATACAGCTATCAAGACGCACTCCAGAATGCACAACAATTGATAGCTGCCGGGGCGCACATAGTCAAACTGGAGGCTGGCGGTGAAATGATTAACACCGCGCGCTATTTGGTTGAGCGCGGCATTCCAGTTTGCGCCCACTTGGGTTTCACGCCACAGTCAGTACAACAATTGGGTGGTTATAAAATTCAGGGCAGAACAGATGAAACTGCTCAAAAAATAACACAAGATGCGATTAAGATGAGCCAGGCCGGTGTTAGCCTGGTGTTGCTGGAAATGGTGCCGGCTAGTTTAGCTAAGCACATTACGGACAGTATTCCAACACCCACCATAGGCATAGGCGCGGGCGTAGATTGCAGTGGACAGGTATTGGTGTTGCAGGATTTGTTGGGCATTTACACCGGCGTTGCTCACAAAAAACCCAGCGAGTACAAAGCGCCGCGTTTTGCCAAAAACTTTCTACGCGAAAACGGCAGTATTCAGCAAGCCATTGTCGATTATGTTCAGGCAGTAAAAAACCGAACTTTTCCTGCCTTAGAGCACAGCTATTGAATTCTCCAAACATGAAATTTTCACCCCTGACAAAGTGTGTCGCTAATTAAATTCATGCAAATCATCCACACTGCCGCAGAGCTTCGTGCTCAATTAAAATCGCAAGCCAGCATTGGTTTTGTACCGACCATGGGTAATTTGCACGCCGGTCATATGCATCTTGTGGAAATTGCCAAACAGCAAGCGCAGTGTGTGGTGGTCAGCATTTTTGTCAATCCGCTACAGTTTGGCGCGAATGAAGATTTAGCTGGCTACCCGCGCACATTGGATGCCGATTGTGAAAAGCTGAAAGCAGCCGGAGCGCATATTGTATTTGCACCATCCGTTGCCGAGATGTACCCAGATTTCGATGGCCACAACTTAAATCAAAGCATGAGTATTACCCCGCCGCCGATTGCGCACGAGCTTTGCGGTGCGTCACGTCATGGACATTTTGGCGGCGTTGCTACCGTCGTCATGAAGCTGTTTAGCTTGATATTTTTTAACGGCGCAAGCAGGCAGGTTGCGGTATTTGGTAAAAAGGATTTTCAGCAGCTTTTCATCATTAAAGAGCTGGTGAAGCAATTTAACCTGCCGGTTGAGATTATCGCAGGCGAAACCATGCGCGAACCAAGCGGTCTTGCCATGAGCTCCCGTAACGGCTATCTAACGCCAGAACAAAGAGCGACAGCAGCACAATTGCAACAGGGCTTGCAGAAGATCGTCAGCGCAATACAACAGGGCAATAAAAGATATTCAGACCTAGAGCAACAGTTGACGCAAGAGTTAAATGGCAAGGGTTGGGCCGTTGATTATATTTCTACCCGTTCAGCGGTCAGCCTGGCACCGGTGACAGCCAATGATACGCATCTTGTGGTATTAGCCGCAGCAAAACTGGGTAATACACGACTCATTGATAATATTGATTTTTTTGCGCCAGGCAGTTGAAAAGACTATAATGCATTCCTTTTTTAAAAACGGTTAAGCACATGCAGCGAACCATGCTTAAATCCAAGTTGCACCGCGTACATGTAACGCACTCCGAGCTACACTACGAAGGCAGTTGTGCTATTGATGAAGAATTGCTCGAAGCCGCAAATATTCGCGAATATGAGCAAATCAGTATTTACAATGTAACGAATGGTGAGCGTTTTACCACCTATGCCATTCGTGCTGAACGGCACTCAGGCATTATTTCCGTCAATGGTGCTGCCGCGCACAAAGCGCATCCCAGAGATATTATTATTATCGCAAGCTATGCGACCTACAACGAAATTGAGCTGGAAAAATACAGCCCGCAACTCGTATATGTGGATCATGAAAACCGCATACAATCTCAACGCAATGCAATTCCAGCACAGGCCGCTTAAATGACACTAGATTTAGAAGCAATGAAACTCGCAGTAGTTGATGCAATTGAAGATATTAAAGGTTTTGATATCAGCGTGATGGATGTGCGCAAGCTAACCAGCATGACCAACTACATGATTGTTGCCTCGGCGAACTCCAGCCGTCAGGCCAAAGCCGTGGCAGATAACGTACGTGAAAAGCTAAAAGAAAAAGGCTTTGCAATTCGCGGTACAGAAGGCGAAAAAGAAGGGGAATGGGTATTGGTGGATTTAGACGACATCGTCGTTCACATTATGGTGCCAGCCACCCGCGCTTATTACAACCTCGAGCAGTTATGGGGAGAAGCTGAAGCGCGTCGAGGACATGTTAAAGCGGTATAGTTGATCCAGTAAGATCCTTGAAACTTCGGATTATCTCTGTCGGTCACAAAATGCCAAGCTGGGTTGAAACAGCCTGTGCAGAATACGTCAAACGCATGCCGCGCGAATTAAGTATTGAAATCATCGAAATCAAGCCAGATAAACGCGCTGATGGCAAAAGCAGTAGTGTCGTGCAGGAGGCGGAAGCGAAACGCATTCTAGAAGTCGCCGGTCGTGATTATTTAATTGCTTGCGATGAGCGCGGGCAGGAAGTCACCACCCTGCAACTTGCTGAAAAAATGAAGTTTTGGCAGACATTAGGCAAAGATATAAGCATCGTGATTGGTGGTGCGGATGGCCTACACCCCGGTCTTAAACAGCAAGCTGACTGGCTTTGGGGTTTGTCCAAACTAACTTTACCTCATGCTTTCGTGCGCGTACTGCTTTGCGAACAACTTTATCGCGCCCATTCCGTCATGCAAAACCACCCTTATCACCGCGAGTAGATTTTAAAATTTACTATAGACATACGCATATTACTCATGAATAATGGTGTAACAGCGTTTTAATCCTTTAAAAAGAACTCTAACAATGTATAAACAATTATTAAATTTATCCATGGCGTGTTTCTTTGTGTTAACCCTAGTAGGGTGCGCCTCACAAGCCAATAGAGACCCATTAGAAGGTGTAAATCGGGGTGTTTATAAATTTAACGACGTGACTGACAAGGCCGTTTTTAAACCCATTGCGATTGTATATAAAACAGTTGCACCCGTGCCCGTACGCACAGGTTTTAATAACTTTTTTAATAACCTGCGTTCAATCACCAGCGTACTTAATAATTTATTACAATTCAAATTCGCCAATGCCTTTAGCGAAACGGGTCGTTTTGTCATCAACAGTACCGTTGGTTTAGCAGGTTTTATTGATGTGGCAGGCGTGGATAACGTGCCTGTGTACAAGGAAGACTTCGGTCAAACATTGGGCTATTGGGGTCTAGATTCTGGCGCCTATCTAGTTCTGCCATTTTTAGGCCCTTCAAGCGTTCGCGACACTGCTGGCTTGATATTCGACACTGCGACGACGGATCCTATTGCTTATACCCACAATATTGGCGAAATAAGATTACACAACCAACTACGTGCAGCTCAATTTATAGACAGACGAACTGAACTACTTAATGCGACCGATTTGATTGATGAAGCATCACTAGACCCTTACGCATTCATGCGCGATGCCTATTTGCAACGCCGCACCAAACTGGTTCAGGATAATTTGGTGTCAACAGAGTTGACTGAAGATGAATTTTTTGAAGAAGAAAATAAGCCCGCAACTGGAGTCACTAAGTAATTGTTTGTCACTGTGAAAAAGCCCACTTCTAGTGGGCTTTTCTATTTGTTAAGAGCGCTCAGTATCAAACTGTCGCTACTCGGTATGTTAAGGCAGATTATTCACACGCTTAAAACCGCATGCCCGCAATGGGTATCCCCAATTAACTAAAACTGCTAAAGCAGTAAGTTAATTGCGAAGGGTCTTGTCCGTGGAATATAGGCAATAAATTGCCTTATTCACACGCTTAAAACCGCAGGGGTCTTGTCCGTGGAATATATGTGCTGAAGCACATTATTCACACGCCACTGTCATGCGCTCGATTAAAATAGAGCCAACTTGCTTTGAGCCTTGCGTTAAAACATCGTTGCCTATTGCCACAATTGTTTTCAGCATGTCAGCCAGGTTGCCGGCAATGGTGATTTCTTCTACCGCATGCACTATCACGCCATTTTCCACCCAAAAACCGGCGGCACCACGTGAATAGTCGCCTGTCACCATATTCACACCTTGCCCCAACAATTCGGTGACTAGCAATCCGGTCCCCATTTCCTTTAGCAACCCGGCAAAGTCATACGCGCCCGATTGCACCATCAAGTTATGATTCCCACCGGCATTGCCCGTTGTCTTAAGCCCTAGTTTGCGCGCGGAGTAACTTGAAAGCACATAACCTTGCAACACCCCGTCTTTAACCAGTTGGCGCGCAGTAGTCGCCACGCCCTCATTATCAAACGGGCTGCTCGCTAAGCCTTTTTTGATGTATGGATCCTCGTAGATATTCAACAAAGGTGACGCAACCTGCTTACCTAGACTATCCAATAGAAATGAAGATTTTCGGTATAAATTACCGCCCGATATTGCGCTTACCAGACTAGAGATCAAACCGCTGGCCAATGGTGCTTCAAACAACACCGGCACTTGGCAGGTTTTTATTTTTCTTGCATCCAGGCGCCGTACTGTACGTTCACCGGCAATCCTGCCAATTTCTGCTGCTGTTTGTAAATCCTCTTTGGCGCGTGCCGTACTGTACCAATAATCGCGCTGCATATTTGCATCTGATTCTGCAATCACTGAGCAGCTAATCCCGTGCCGGGAGCTGGGGTAGCCCCCAATAAAGCCATGACTATTTCCGTAAGCAAAAAATCCGGTGCCGGTTGAAACGCTGGCCCCTTCAGAATTGGTAATGCGCGCATCAACCTGCAAAGCCGCTGCTTCGCACTCTTTGGCAATTTCAATGGCTTCATCCACCGAAATATCCCACGGGTAGTGCAAATCCAGATCTTGAATATCAGTGGCCATCAAGTTGGCATCCGCCAGACCACAAAACTCGTCTTTGGCGGTGTATTTGGCAATATTACAAGCGGCCGCAACCGTGTCTTTAAGCGCCTGTGAACTTAAATCCGACGTGCTGGCATGACCTTTTTGCTGACCAAAATACACGGTGACTGACATGCCTTTGTCACGGTTGTACTCGATGTTTTCAACCTCGTGCATACGCACAGACACATTTTGCCCAATACTCAAACTTAGCTCGGCTTCTGCCGCGCTCGCGCCTAAATTCTTTGCCACTTTCAGCACGTCTTCCGACATCTGCTTAATTTCATCCAATGAGTAACTGAATCCTGAATCTGTCATATCTATTTCTTCTATCTTTCAACTGGGATAAAAATGGTCGCTAAAAACCAAAAGGGAAAACCCAAAGAGAAAACCCTAAAGTGAACTTCTATCAATTGCAAGGCTGTTATAATACCGCAGTATGAAACCTAAAAAGACAAGCAAAGACACTGAATTAAGCAGCGATGCTAATTTAGATGCCGATTTACCGCCCAGCAAAACCAAACTAAAAGCGGATGCGGATGCACAGCAAGCACTGGGTGTGCGCCTATGTGAGCTGCCTAAAGATAAATTGCTCAAGCTTAACCTGCCTGAAGATTTATTTACCGCAGTGCGGGATAGCAAAAAGATTACCGCCAACGGTGCAATCAGGCGTCACCGCCAATATTTAGGCCGACTCATGCGCGATATTGATACAGCGCCCATTCTTGAGCAACTGTCACGCTGGGATGGCAAACATACCGCCGAAAACGCTTATTTTCATGGGTTGGAGCGCTGGCGTGATCGCATGATTGCCGATAGTAATGTGTTGTCAGAATTTATAACGTTATACCCAAAAACTGACATCCAGCAGTTACGCACTCTGGTGCGCAACGCACAAAAAGAAGCTGAGGCGAACAAACCTCCAAAAAGTAGCCGTGAGATTTTTAAGCTGCTACGTGAAATTACACGAGCTTCACAGCCAGCCGGTAATGAAGACTCAACCGAAACTTCTTTTGATGAAACTGACGGTAACCTAGAGTAAATCATGGAACACTCCCCAGCGATTCTGCACGCCAAAGAGCTATTATTTTTACTGGGCGTTATTTTGGGCGTAGGCACGCTTACCGGATTTTTTGCGCGCTTATTAAAAATCCCTGACGTGGTCATGTTTTTAGTGGCGGGTATGGTGCTTGGCACGGCCGGACTTGGTGTCATTGACATAAAAGTTGACTCTACACTGAACCAATTGCTATTGATTTTTGGTTCTTGCTACATCTTGTTTGACGGCGGTGCAAGCGTGCGCTTAAATGTGCTCAAAAACGTATGGCCAACCTTACTCACCATCTCAACTGTGGGTGTAGTGATCAGCGCGGTCATTACTGCATTGGCCGCACATTACTTACTTAATTTACCCACAGTCTTTGCCCTATTATTGGGAGCGGTCATTGCATCCACTGACCCCGCAACATTGGTGCCCGTGTTCAGGCAAGTCAAGGTACGTGCTAAAGTTGCGCAAACCGTCATGAGCGAATCCGCTTTTAACGACGCGATGGGCGCAATTTTAACGTTTGCGGTGTTGGGTGTGGCCGTTTCAGGTGCTGATTTTTCCATCAACCAGAATCTACTTTCATTGTTACAACAATCCATTTTAGGCATCATTGGTGGTGCCATATTGGGTTACCTAGCTGCGCTACTGATTGCACATGATAAATATAGCTTCTTGGCGGAGTACGCCCCTATTGTGACGATTATGTCAGTCGCCGCTGCTTATTTAAGTATCGACAACTTACATGCCAGCGGCTTTATGGCAGTATTTGTATTTGGCATGGTGCTGGGCAATAAAGACTTGCTAGGCTTTAAGATGGAAGCAACCGAGGAGGCTAAGCTGGAGGATTTTATCCTCACTACTTCACTCATTATGCGCATTTTTATTTTTGTATTGCTGGGATCGCAAGTGAATTTTGCGCTATTGCAACAATATTTTTGGGGCGCCTTGGGCGTAGTGCTTGTGTTTATGCTGCTCGGACGGCCTGCGGTGGTATTTTTATGCGCACTGCCTAACAGGCGTGCCAAATGGACATTCAAAGAACTGCTGTTTATGTGCTGGACACGTGAAACCGGCGTAATACCAGGCGCGCTGGCAGGCATGTTAGTCGGCATGAAGGTCCCCTACAGTGACGTCATCGCTTCCGTAACCTTTATGGCTATTTTGCTCACTATACTAGTACAAGCCACCACCACTAAATGGCTTGCACAAAAATTACATCTGCTGGAGCACTCATAAAAAAGTTAACTTCAACTTTGACTGGTGACGCATAAATGACAAAACAATGCATTAAAATTGGTTTAATTTCAATTAGCGACCGTGCAAGTAGCGGCGTTTATGAAGACAAAGGCATACCTAGCCTACGCGAGTGGCTAAAACTCGCACTTATTACGCCATTCACGCTAGAAACCCGCCTGATTGCAGACGAGCAAGATGAAATTGAAGCCACCTTGAAAGATTTGGTTGATTTTCAAGGGTGCCATCTGATTCTTACCACCGGTGGCACTGGCCCCGCACTGCGCGACGTGACCCCAGAAGCCACTTTAGCTGTTGCTGACAAGGAAATGCCCGGCTTTGGCGAACAAATGCGCCAGATCAGCCTGAACTTTGTTCCCACCGCTATTTTGTCGCGCCAAGTTGCAGTGATCCGCAAGCAGTGTTTAATTATCAATTTGCCCGGACAGCCAAAAGCTATCGCCCAGACGCTGGAAGGCCTGAAAGATGAAACCGGTGCAACTAAAGTACATGGTATTTTCGCGGCTGTACCTTACTGCCTAGACCTGATTGGCGCGCCTTACATTGAAACCGATGAGTCTGTTGTAAAAGCTTTTCGACCAAAGAAATAGTTATGGTTTCTGAGTTTGACCTAATTGCCAACTACTTTACCCGCCCTACGCGGCACACCAAGCTAGGCGTAGGCGATGATGCTGCGCTGATTTCACCTGCTCATGGCATGGAGCTGGCAATATCTGTTGATATGCTGGTAGCGGGCACGCACTTTTTTCATGATACAGATGCCTACAATCTAGGCTGGAAATCGCTCGCGGTGAACGTCTCTGACATGGCAGCCATGGGCGCCAACCCTAAATGGACAACGTTAGCGATTGCACTGCCGGAAATCAATGAACTGTGGCTGTCGGAATTTTCACGCGGATTTTTCGCCTGTGCTGAAGCGTTTAATATAGATTTAATTGGCGGTGATACTACGCGTGGACCACTAACGATTAGTGTGCAAATAATGGGTGAAATCCCTACTGGTAAAGCCATCAAACGTAGCGGTGCAGAGGCTGGAGATGATATTTGGGTGTCTGGAACTTTAGGCAGCCCGGCTTTGGCTTTGGCTCACTTGCAAGGCAAAGTAGCCATTGCAGAGAGTGCGCTGCCAGCCTGTCTGGATGCACTGCACACGCCCATGCCACGCACCGCTTTAGGATTGTCACTGCGTGACATCGCCAACAGCTGCATAGATATTTCTGATGGCTTACTGGCCGACTTGGGGCACATACTTGAAGCTTCAAATCTAGGTGCGCAACTTAATTTGGATCAATTGCCCTGCCATGATTTTTTGCGCGAGCGACTGGGCGACCCCGCTTTTCAACAATATCCGCTAGCAGGTGGCGATGATTATGAACTGGTGTTTACTGCGCCTGAATCACAACGCGAAAAAATCAGCCAACTGAGCAAACAACTTAATCTGCCGTTAAGTTTAATTGGTGAAACAACAAAATATCTTGGCTTGAAAGTCAATTACAAAAACAAAACTCTAGCCATTTCAAAAAGAGGTTTCGATCATTTTGGCTAACTCAATACAACCGAATTTCAAATTATTAACCTCGCATCCTGCGCATTTTTTTGCATTGGGTTTTGGTGCCGGCCTTGCCAAAAAAGCCCCTGGCACATTTGGCACAGTTGTCGGCTTGCCACTATTTTGGCTGATATCCTCACAGGCTCTATTGGGGCAACTCACGGTAATTGGCGCCTTGTTTTTAGTTGGTATTTATTTTTGCAATGAAACGGGCAAAGCATTAGGGCTATCTGATCACGGCGCGATTGTTTGGGATGAAATCGTCGCCATGATGTTGGTGCTAACTTTTACGCAGAGTCAATGGCAGTGGTGGCTGACGGCTTTTATACTATTTCGTCTATTTGACATTTGGAAGCCATTTCCAATACGTGACTGCGATGCAAAAATCAAAGGCGGTTTCGGTGTTATGTTCGATGACCTGCTTGCCGCGATTTACGCAATTGTGAGTCTGAAAGTTTTGCAATGGCTGAGCAGTCAGATATAACGCTATCGGCGCTTGCCGCTGAATTGGGCGCAGCACTCAAAGCACGTGACTGGATGCTGGCGCTGGCTGAGTCTTGTACTGGCGGCATGGCGGCGCAAGCAATTACCAGCGTCGCCGGGTGTTCTACCTGGTTTGATCGCGGCTTTGTTAGCTACAGCAACGCTGCCAAAATTGAGATGCTCGGCGTCACCAGCAAAACCCTGGAACAAGAGGGCGCTGTGAGTGAGCAAACCGCATTTGAAATGGCAGTAGGCGCATTAAACAACAGCCAAGCACAGATTGCGGGCAGCATTACCGGCATCGCCGGGCCGGATGGTGGAACCCCTGAAAAACCCGTTGGCACCGTATGTTTTGCCTGGGCAACGCTGGATAAGACCACATTAACCGCCACCAGGCAATTTTACGGCAACCGCGAGGAAATCCGCCAACAGGCCGCCGCTGTTATGATAGCGGGGCTTATTGAGAGAGTTTCCGCACTAAATCACTAAAGAAAGTACAAAAGAGCGTAATGCTTACTTTTAACTGCAAATTATGGAATAATTAGCAGCTATTTAGTCACTTCAAAATAAAGGTAAAAACCATGGATGACAACAAAGCTAAAGCACTCTCTGCCGCGCTTGCTCAAATTGAAAAGCAATTCGGCAAGGGTTCTATTATGCGCATGGGTGATAGCGACATTGGCGAAGACATTCAAGCCGTTTCTACTGGATCGCTAGGTTTGGATATTGCCCTTGGCATAGGCGGTTTACCGCGTGGTCGCGTGGTTGAAATCTATGGCCCTGAATCATCAGGCAAAACCACACTGACACTTTCAGTCATTGCACAAATGCAAAAAATGGGAGGCGTGGCGGCATTTATTGATGCCGAGCATGCGCTAGACCCGCAATACGCGGCTAAATTAGGCGTCAATGTGCCGGACCTGCTGATTTCGCAACCTGACACGGGCGAACAGGCGCTGGAAATTGCTGACATGCTCGTACGCTCAGGTTCAGTGGATATCGTGGTTGTGGACTCAGTGGCCGCATTAACGCCACGCGCTGAAATTGAAGGTGAAATGGGTGACTCACACATGGGCTTGCAAGCACGTCTGATGAGTCAAGCGCTGCGTAAACTCACCGGTAACATCAAGCGTACCAATACACTGGTTATATTTATCAACCAAATCCGCATGAAAATCGGCGTAATGTTTGGTAACCCGGAAACGACAACTGGCGGCAATGCACTCAAATTCTACGCCTCAGTACGCCTGGATATTCGCCGTATTGGAGCTATCAAAAGAGGCGATGAAGTCATTGGCAGTGAAACGCGCGTAAAAGTCATTAAAAACAAGGTGGCTCCTCCATTCAAACAAGCGGAGTTTGACATTCTCTATGGCGAAGGCATCTCACGTGAGGGCGAAATCATCGAGCTTGGCGTTAACGCGAAATTGGTTGAGAAAGCTGGCGCTTGGTATAGCTACAACGGTGAGAAAATTGGTCAAGGTAAAGATAATGCGCGTGAATTCTTGCGCGCTCATCCTGAAATTGCCAATGAAATTGATGCAAAAATCCGTGCCAACATGAAAGTGCTTAACGAAACCATGGTTGCAGCACGTGGCGAAGATGATTAGCAAGGACTAAAAGATAGAACAGCCGGCCAAGTCACTGCGTCAGCGTGCATTAGATTATCTAGCCAAGCGCGAGTACTCTTATTATGAACTTGGGCAAAAACTAAAGACTTTTGCCCAAGAGTCGGATGACATTGCCGCTTTGCTGGGCGACTTTAAAACGCGAGGCTGGCTTTCTGACGCAAGATTCACCGAGCAAATTGTGCATGCCAGGCAAGCCAAATTTGGCAGCTTAAAAATCGCTCATGAATTGCGCGAAAAAGGTATCGCAGATGATTTAATTGTCGCTGCGATTGCGCAAGTTAAGGGAAGTGAGCTTGATAACGCACATGAGGTGTGGCGTAAAAAGTTTGGCGCATCGCCGCAAAATCGCGAGGAATGGGCTAAACAGGCAAGATTTTTACAAAGCCGAGGGTTCGGTTTTGAGGTGATAAAAAAGGTTTTAGAAAAAACAAACAATGATCTGTAGGAGCGCAATTGATTGCGCGAAAAATTAACTTCGTTCAATCAATTGAACTCTTACCAAAACAATTAAATACACAAAATGACAATTAAACTTAGCAGTACTCCTAGTAGTAACGAAATCCGCCAGGCCTTCCTAGACTTCTTCGCCTCAAAAGGCCACGAAATTGTTGCATCCAGCTCACTGGTGCCGCATGATGACCCGACGCTGTTGTTCACCAACGCAGGGATGAATCAATTCAAAGATGTATTCTTAGGCTTTGACAAACGCCCCTATACTCGCGCTACATCAAGCCAGAAATGCGTGCGCGCCGGCGGCAAACATAATGATCTTGAAAACGTAGGCTACACCGCGCGCCATCACACTTTTTTTGAGATGTTAGGCAACTTTAGCTTTGGCGATTACTTCAAAGAAGATGCAATCAAATATGCTTGGGAGCTACTGACAGAAGTGTTCAAGCTGCCTAAAGATAAGCTCACCGTCACGGTCTATGCCGAAGACGATGAAGCCTATGCTATTTGGCACAAAACCATTGGCGTGCCAACAGAGCGCATCATTCGCATTGGGGATAACAAAGGGGCACGCTATGCCTCAGACAACTTCTGGATGATGGGCGACACCGGCCCATGTGGTCCCTGCACCGAGATTTTCTATGACCACGGTGACCATCATTTCGGCGGCCCTCCAGGCAGCCCAGATGAAGACGGTGATCGCTATATTGAAATCTGGAACAACGTGTTCATGCAATTCAACCGCGATGAAGCGGGCATCATGCACAAGTTGCCTAAGCCGAGCGTTGATACCGGCATGGGGTTGGAGCGCATCTCTGCCGTATTACAGCACGTACATGCAAATTACGAGATTGATCTGTTCCAGAGCCTGATTAAAGCTGCCGCGCGCGAAACCAATATCGGTGACCTCAGCAGCCCAAGTCTGAAAGTGTTGGCTGATCATATCCGCGCCTGTTCATTCCTGATTGCGGATGGCGTGATTCCGGGTAACGAAGGTCGCGGTTATGTATTGCGCCGTATCATTCGCCGCGCGATTCGTCATGGTTACAAACTAGGTAGCCGCGCTGCATTCTTCCATAAAATCGTGCCCGATTTAGTGTCAGTAATGGGTGAAGCCTATCCTGAACTGTTTGCAAATCAATTACGCATCGCTGACATGTTAAAACTTGAAGAAGACCGCTTCTTCGAAACCATCGAAAATGGTATGACCATCCTGGAAACCGAACTTGCCAACACAAAAGATGTATTCAATGGTGAAACCGCTTTCAAACTGCACGATACTTATGGATTCCCATTAGATTTAACCGCCGACATCTGCCGTGAGCGCAATGTTACCGTTGACACGACTGCTTTTGATGCCTCAATGGCGCGCCAAAAAGAACAGGCTCGCTCGGCAGGCAAATTCAAAATGGCCGCCAACCTTGAGTATGCTGGCGTTGCAACGGCATTCCACGGTTACGACAAGCTGGAAACAAGCGGGCAAGTCGTTGCGCTTTATAAAGACGGCGTGGCAGTACCGCAGTTATCTGAAGGCGATCAAGGCGTGATTGTTCTAGACAACACGCCTTTCTACGCAGAATCCGGCGGTCAGATTGGCGATAGCGGCATTATTAAAGGCGGCAATGGTATTTTTGCAGTAGAAGATACTCAGAAAATTCAGGCGACGGTGTTCGGTCACCACGGCATTCTGAAAACAGGCGCATTAAACGTTGGTGACACAATCCAGGCAAACGTAAATTTAGTGGCTCGTGCCAACACCATGCGCAACCACTCAGCCACGCACTTGATGCACAAAGCGCTCCGTGAAACACTGGGCGAGCATGTGCAACAAAAAGGCTCCTTGGTTGATAATGATAAAACTCGTTTCGATTTTGTACACAATGCACCGATGACCGATGTGGAAATTGCAAAAGTTGAACGCATGGTCAATGCGGAAATTTTAGCCAACGTTGCGACACAAGCCCGTGTTATGGATATTGAATCTGCCCAAAAAACTGGTGCCATGATGCTGTTTGGTGAAAAATATGGCGACGAAGTTCGCGTGTTAGACATCGGTAGCTCACGTGAACTATGCGGGGGTACGCATGTCAGCCGTACCGGCGACATCGGCCTGTTCAAGATAACCTCCGAAAGTGGCGTGGCTGCAGGCGTGCGCCGTGTGGAAGCGACTACAGGTGAGGGTGCTCTCAAGCTCATTAATGCTCAGCAGTCTTTAATTGCAACATTGAGTGATGAGCTCAAGGCGCCAGCAAGTGAGCTGGTGAACAAAATCGCACAGCTTGCAGATCATGCAAAATCACTGGAAAAAGAGTTGGCGCGTTTAAAATCCAAGATTGCCTCTGCACAAGGTAATGATCTGGCAACGCAAGCGTTTGAAATTAACGGCATCAAAGTGTTAGCCGCAACGCTGGAAGGCGCGGATGCAAATACCTTACGTGAAACGATGGACAAACTCAAAGACAAATTAAAGTCTGCCGTAATTGTCTTGGCAAGCACCGGTGATGGTAAAGTTAGTTTAGCTGCGGGCGTGACCGCTGACGTGATTAGCAAAATCAAGGCTGGCGAACTAGTCAACTTTGTTGCAGGGCAAGTAGGTGGCAAAGGTGGCGGCAAACCAGATATGGCAATGGCAGGTGGCACAGACGCAAGCCAACTGCCAAAAGCACTGGCAAGTGTAAAAGATTGGGTAGCAACTAAAATTGCGTAACCAGAATAATAACTTCTGTTAATTTCGAGATTTATTAAAAAGAGTCAAAAATGGCACTAATTGTACAAAAATACGGCGGCACCTCTGTCGCAAACCCTGAGAGAATTCGTAATCTGGCAGGTCGTGTCGCGCGCTATAAAGCGATGGGACACAAAATTGTCGTTGTCGTTTCAGCGATGTCAGGCGAAACCAATCGCCTTATTAACTTGGCAAAAGAAATTATGCCAGATCCAGATCCGCGCGAACTGGACATGATGGTTTCTACTGGTGAGCAAGTAACCATCGGCATGACCGCTCTTGCGCTGATAGAGCTTGGCATCAAAGCAAAAAGTTACACCGGCGCTCAGGTAAAAATACTCACTGACGATGCTTATACCAAAGCACGTATCTTAAATATTGACGAACATAATATTAAACAAGACCTGGATGATGGCTACGTTGTTGTTGTTGCAGGCTTTCAAGGGGTGGATGCAAAAGGCAACATCACCACGCTAGGGCGCGGGGGCTCAGATACCACAGGCGTTGCCCTTGCTGCAGCATTAAAAGCTGATGAGTGCCAGATTTACACCGACGTTGATGGCGTTTACACCACCGACCCACGCGTTGTGCCTGAGGCGCGTCGTTTAAGCAAAATCACTTTTGAAGAAATGCTGGAGCTGGCCTCCCAAGGCAGTAAAGTGCTACAAATTCGCTCTGTTGAATTTGCAGGTAAATACAAAGTTAAATTGCGCGTGCTATCCAGTTTCCAAGACGAAGGCGATGGCACACTGATTACATTTGAGGAAGAAAACAACATGGAACAACCCATTATTTCAGGCATTGCCTTTAACCGTGACGAAGCCAAAATTACCGTATTAGGCGTGCCTGATCGCCCTGGCATTGCTTACCAAATCTTAGGCCCGATTGCCGAAGCCAATGTTGATGTGGACATGATTATTCAAAATACAGGCGCAGATGGCACAACAGACTTCACCTTCACCGTACACAAAAACGAGATGAACAAAGCCCTGGGTATCTTGCGCGACAAAGTGCAAGGTCATATTGGCGCACGTGAAATTAACGGTGATGACAAAATCGCTAAAGTATCAATCGTTGGCGTTGGCATGCGCTCACACGTGGGCATTGCCAGCCAAATGTTCCGTACATTGGCTGAAGAAGGCATTAACATCCAAATGATCTCCACTTCAGAAATTAAAATTGCCGTAGTAATTGATGAAAAATATTTGGAACTAGCAGTACGCATACTACACAAAGCCTTTGAACTAGAAGAAGCATAAATCTGCATTCTGATTTTTTTAAGGCAACGGCATTTAAGGCTGTATTATGTGATTGATTTTCAGGGGCGAATCAAGTAATATCGCGCCCTTGCAATAAAGCGCAATTGTATTAAACGGAGAGCTGGCCGAGTGGTCGAAGGCACTTCCCTGCTAAGGAAGCACCCCTTTTAAGGGGGCATCTCTGATTACTTTAAAATCAATTAGTTACTCAAAAACACTGGCGAGAAATTCGCCTTTATCTATCTCAATTTAGTTTCTATTTGGACAGGATTTGGACTGGCCATCATCCCTCTTTTTCTGACCTGTTAACCTAAACAGCAGTGTCAGCTCAACCAGAATACCACAAAGCCGAAAACATTCGCATACTGGGCGCCCTAGAACTGGTTTCATATAAACGAAGCGCGAAGTGATATGCATACTGGGTTGCTATTGAAAACCTTAAAACCCTGACCCCACCATACCCCCACCACCCCGTTTTTCATTTGGGTCCCATCTGGCCATACTTACACTGTGTTTTGGACGAATGATTACCAATTTTTATAACTGGTTTCATCCAACTACCACCACCACTCAGTTTTAGAGAGGCAGTCATAAAATTTTATTTTTTTAAAAGTAGTATCCGCAAAGCAGACGATGGATTTAGGTGCTTTCGACCCATAGGAGACGTTCGCTTAATTTTACTGAATGACGACAACATCCATAAGCGGTCTTATTTTAGCTAAACACACTATTTACGTGTGTTTATATTTAAAAACACAACTTAAGCGTGTAAGTTAAGCTAAAAGCAAAGCTATCATATGATAAGGTATGACCATATCAAGTATAGGTAACTTCTTATCTACATTGGTCATTTATAAGTAGATTACTATGTTCATTAAAAAACACTTAATAGCTACTGCTGTTATTTCTGCATTAGCTTCATCACAGGCATTCGCAGCTGACACTGATTTGAACCCATATATTGAAGGACAGTTCGGCTACTTAAATACTGGTTCAGTTAACACAAAAACGTTTAATGAAAGCATAGATAACTTAACAGTTAACGGTAAATTAAAGTTTGACTATGACTCTGACATTGCTTGGGGCGGGGAAATTGGTCTCGCAGATGTCGGTATTCAAAATTTGAGAATCGGCGTCTCATACTCACAGTCTAAAATAGATTTAAAAAAACTATCTATACCAGGCACAATAACTATTAAAGATAATGCTGGCACTTCAATCGTCACTGCAGTAGGTTCAGTTAATA
>CAMBZE010000019.1 GCA_945872425.1 Methylotenera oryzisoli
GCAAGTTTGGCTAAATACTGCTCTGCCGCATGATAAGGCACACCGGCCATTTTAATTGGCTGACCATTGCTACTACCGCGCTGCGTTAAGGTAATGCCAAGCAACCTGGATGCTTTTTCCGCATCCTCGAAAAACAACTCGTAAAAATCGCCCATACGATAAAACAACAACATATCAGGATGCTGCGCTTTAAGCCCCAAGTACTGGCGTATCATCGGGGTGTGGTTTTCCATGTTATTGATTTCTATATTTTTCATTATACTTTTCAATGAGTTAGGTATTTTTCAGCCTAGCAGCTACCGTCAAGTACCGACACCTTCTGACATATTCCGACACATTAAAGTATCTTCCCAGTATCTTAATAGATAAAAAACCCGTCAAAGATGCGGGCGGTCAGGTTATATACAAAGACAACTCAAGCCGTAAAGCGTATTTTACAACAGATAATCATCGGGACGCCCCTACTGGTTTTGGCATAATGATTAGCCAAGCCAAATCCGCAGACAAGCCTCACAAAGTCTATTACATTCAACGAAAGATTAACGGCAAACTATACAAACGAAGTGTCGGACAAGTAAGAGACTTTACAGGCATTGAGATTGCCCGCAACTTTTTGAGGTAGCCCAGTTAAGCTTTAATCCCAACTCGACCCACTGCCAAAGCTTGAAGCTGTTGATAAGAATTTCAGAACAAAAAGAAAACACTTAAATCGACTCATTTAAGTCGACTCTTGATTTAATCACATTTAATCACTATGATTGAATTTGAATCAATCGTGAGGTAAACAATATGGCGCACGCACAAACAAAAGTATTAACCGCACACGTACCCTTGCAACTAGCCGAAAAAGTAGACCTGTTAGCAGCACGCCTAGAACGTTCACGTGGCTGGATTGTTAAGCAAGCGCTGACAGAATGGATTGATCAAGAAGAAGAGCGTAATCGTCTAACACGTGAGGCATTGGCGGATGTCGAAGCAGGGCAGGTAATTGACCATCAATCTGTACAAGCGTGGGCTGACAGCCTTGGTACTTCGCAGCCACTTCCAGCGCCTAAGTGCTAATGGATGTTAAATGGACAAGTAAGGCGCTGTCAGACTTGGTGCGATTGCATGAGTTTCTTGCGCCTGTGAATCAGTTGGCTGCGGTGCGAGCAGTGCAATCACTGACCGCAGCAACCGCAAGCCTGATTGCAAATCCCCGCATTGGTGAAAAACTGGAAGAGTTTGAATCAACTGAGGTGCGTCGCATTCTTGTCGGTCATTACGAAATGCGTTATGAAATTAAAGCATCTACAATTTACGTGTTGCGGCTGTGGCACACACGTGAGAATCGGTAGCATTCCTAACAGCATTCCCTGTGCTTTGAGGGTGTAAATAATTTCGTGTAACCATCGGCTAATCATTGCTGATGCAACGAATAAAAGCCATACCGCGGACGATGGTGTCATTTAATTATTTGTCGGTTCGCGAGTGGGTGTATTTTAACCCACTTGAACCTATCAAACACGAATGAAAAACACTAAACCAAAATACTAATCGAGCTTTTCAATGCCCATCGCTTTAAGCACATATTTCTCATAAATTGGCTCACTGGTGCCTTTTTTCATTTTATAGATGAAATATTTTTCAAAGGCAATTTTAGCCAAATGCACCCACTTGCCTTTTTTAACCCAACTCGCATTACGTGGTGGAATTTGTGGCAGCGCAACAAAGGCGGCGCCCGTGTCACCCATGTCGGCAAGACAAATTGCGTTCCAACTCCCTTTTGCATCTGCTACTTGTCCGGCGAGGTCCGCAGCGATATTGTGTGCAATCGCCGTTACCATGGATTCAATCATGTATCCGGTTTTAGGCGCGCCGGTCGGAATTGGCGTAACCTCCACCGGCGGAATGGCGACACACACGCCTGCGGCAAAAATGTTGCGGTATTTTTTACTGCGTTGGTGCTCATCAATCAGCACAAACCCTCGTGGATTGCATAACCCCTCCACTGCAGCTACTGGATCAACACCTTTGAACGCTGGCAACATCATGGAAAACTTGAATGGCAATTCGTGCTCTTTCACCACATTGCCGTTCATGTCATGCTCGGCCACAAACATCTTGCCGGCTTCGACTTTAGTGACTTTGGCATTGGTGATCCATTTAACGTCATTATTGCGATATTCTGATTCCAGCATGCCTTTGGAATCCCCCACGCCACCTAAACCCAAATGCCCAATATAGGGTTCGCTGGTGACATACGTAATCGGCACTTTGTTACGGATTTTCTTCTTACGCAGATCCGTATTCATGATAAAAGTGAACTCGTAAGCAGGGCCAAAACAGCTTGCGCCTGGCATGGCACCGATAATCACTGGCCCCGGATCTTTAAGAAACTCCTGATAGGCATCCCAGGTTTTTTCTGCATGATCCACCGTGCAAATTGAGTGTGTATGACCGCCATTCGGGCCAGCGCCAGGCACTTCATCAAAAGATAATTTTGGGCCAGTAGTGATCACCAAATAGTCATAATTCAAACTTTCCCCATTAGCCAGTTGCAGCGTATTTTGTTCCGCATCAATTTTGCTAACCGGCTGAGCAACAAAATTGATGCCTTTTTTCTCAAGATATGGGCGTATCGGAAAGGTAATCTTCTCACGCTTACTCCAACCCACAGCCAACCACGGATTAGACGGCACAAATTGAAAATAATCGACCGCATTAACGACGGTAATTTGATGATTATTGCCAAGCTTGGCTTTAAGCTCATACGCAGTGGGCATTCCACCAATACCTGCGCCGATTATTACGATATGTGCCATTTTATTATCTCCCGATTAAAACATCATTTAGTAAATATCATTGATTGTTATCTTAGTTACAAGGCGGCATCCAGTTTGCGCTTGATGGAAATCGCACCACGGATTTCCCCAGCGCTATAGCCTACTGCCTTATCTTCTGGATATTCCTTTGCTAGCAAGGCCTTCAAGCCGGCGGAAATGTCAGCCGGTTTGCCGTGGCATTGCAGGCATTGTGGCTGGGTAGGAATCGCTTTCATGTAACGGAACCAACGCCCATCTGCATCTTTACTCACCGTAGAAGCTTCCATGTTATCTGCTAGTTTACCTGCTAGTTGTGATTGATCAAACGCCTCTAACACTTGTTTTTCCCAGGCATCTGGGGTGCCTAGTAGTTTGTTGCGCGCCTTCAGAGACACGCGCTTCAGCACTCGCCCATCTTGAGAATATTCCGCTGCCAGCGCCGGCGCAATGACCTTGCATACAGGAATAGCATTCTCTGCGCCTACGCTTTCCAGTTGGGCTTTTTGCACGCCCCCTAGTTTTTTTCTAAACTCCAATGCAGTGTTACGGCTTTCATCTAAATACTTTACCGTTGCGGCTTCATTGCTAATTTTAGTAGCGCAGGCTGGCACTATCAACACCAGCAATACCAAAGCACTTTTTATAAAAATACGGTTCATTTTTACTCCTGAGGCATGGATATCAATTAAGGATATGCTGATTTATTTGCTAATGAATAACTGGTTAAATTCTTGCAAACGCGGCTCATTCAATTCACCCGCCGCTGCTGAAAGGTTAAGCAATGCCAGCAACACCTGATAGTGGCTGCGATAAAGTGCAAGGCGTGTGTTGTGAAGTTCCTGTTCAGAATTCAACACATCGAGCGTCGTGCGGTCGCCCACATCGCGCCCGAGGCGCGTGCTATCCAGTTTGACTTCTGCTGAACGCTCAGCCTGTTTCAGCGCTTTGGCTTGCCCTTGCCCAACTGTGACCGCCATCCACGCCGATCTTGCATCCTGCACAGCTCGCTGCCGTGCAACATCCGTTTGACTACGCGCTTTATCTTCTAGCGCCAAAGCCTCTTGATAACGAGCGTCACGCATCCCGCTGCTATAAAGCGGAATAGTCAACTGCACCCCAAGGCTCAACTGCCGATTAGTGACATCTGCACCACTACCACCCAAACCCTGCAAACGCTCACCGCCAGCCTGCGCGACTAAATTCACCGTCGGCGCATATTTAGACTGAAACTTTCCGCTTTCAACCTGTGCGATTTCCTGCTGCAATTGCTGTGCATGCACCTGTGGATGATTCATTTGCGCACGCGCTAACCAACTTTGCAAATCACCGTTGATATAACGCTTAAAATCTATCTTGTCAGAAACCTGTGACAACACAGACTGTTGATTACCAGAAATATCTCCTAGTGTCGCGCGCGTAAGCTGCACATTGCTTTCCGCTTCCATCACTTGAGAGGTCAGCATGTCGTAACGTGCTTGCGTCTCATGAGTGTCGATAATGGCAACATCGCCTTCTTTGAAGCGTGCTTGAGCACTCTCCAGCGCCTTGGCAACCGCTACATGTTGAGATTTAAGTGCTATCAGCGCATCTGAAGCCAGTAGCGCATCAAAATACGCCTGTGCTACACGCAACATCAGTTGCTGTGTTTCTGTGTTCAACTGCACCTCTGCCAGCGCCGCCTGCTTATTGAGCTGCACTGCAGATTTATCGAGTGTGACATCATAAAGCGGATACTCGGCACGCAAATTCAAATTAAGATCCAGCCCACCATCGGTTTTGGTGCGAAAATCCGTCGTTCCTTTTGTCCCCGCACCGCCACCAGCGAATTGGGCATTGGAAAATTGTGCATCCGTGATTTTATTATCACTACTCACCCCCGCCACGCCTGCATTGAGCGTGACTTGCGGGCCTTTCAACGCAGTGGCTTGAGCCGTTTTTGTGCGACCAACTTCAGCTGCCGCCCGTGCAGAAGCAAATAAAGGGTCTTGCGTACGCGCCGCCTGCCAGGCCTCTAACAAATCAAAAGCCTGCGCCTGATTTGCCACCAGCATCAACAATAACACTGAAGCTTTAGCAGATTTTTTCATCAATATCATTTAGCAGCCTGCACGCACGCCAAATTTGCGCAACATGTTTTCCATCAAGCACCAGTCAGTCAATCCACTTTGTAAAAGGTTAATCCCAACAAAAGCGGTAAAATACAACCAGTAATGGCTCATAAACAGCGGGCTTTCAGCCACACCCAATGCAAGCGAGAGCAAAATAAAAAATCCAGCCATTACACGAACCAATTTCCATGAGGTCATCATATTTCTCCTAATTAAATTTATGGCGATATGCTACAAAATAAAGCAACGGGATCACAATCAGCGTCAGCACAGTTGAAACAAAAATACCGAATATCAGCGAAATTGCCAGCCCGTTAAAAATCGGATCATCCAATATAAAGAAAGCCCCTAACATCGCAGATAGCGCCGTCAGCATAATCGGCTGCGCACGCGTAATGGCGGAGTTCACCACCGCCTCTTTGAATGGTTTGCCTGATGCCACTTCCAAGTTAATAAAATCAACCAGAAGGATAGAGTTTCTGACAATAATCCCGGCAAGCGCAATCATGCCTATCATCGAAGTGGCGGTAAATTGCGAGCCCAGCAAGGCATGCCCAGGCATCACACCAATCATGGTCAATGGAATTGGCGCCATAATAATCAGCGGTGTCAGATAGGAACCGAACTGTGCCACCACCAGCAGATAAATCAGTATCAGGCCTACAGCATAGGCAGCGCCCATATCGCGGAAAGTTTCATAGGTCACTTGCCATTCACCATCCCATTTAATAGCATAGCCGCGCTGAGTATCCTCTGGCTGCTGTATAAAATACTCACCAAGTTTGCCGCCACCTGGCACGGCTATTTCTGCCACCGCAGAGCGCATGCTAAACATTCCGTACAAAGGGCTATCAAGTTTTCCTGCCATATCGGCCACCACATAATTCACCGGCAATAAATCTTTGTGAAAAATCGGCTGTTCGCGCAAAACATCTTCCATGATGACAAGCTCACGTATCGGCACCAGCTTGCCGGATGCTGTAGTCACTGAAAGTTTAAGCAAGTCTTCAATATCGCCTTGTGATGAAACTGGCAAACGCAACCGTATTTCTGTTGGGTATTTATTTGCATCATGTAAGTAAGTCACGTCTTCGCCAGCCAAGCCGGTACGCAAGGCGCTTACAATTGCAGCTTGTGTCACGCCTAGCAATCCAGCTTTTTTCTTGTCTACCACCAAGATAATTTTCTTAGCATCGGCAATGCTACTGTCATCGGTATCAACAATGCCTGCTGTGCGATTAAATACTTGATGCACTTCTCTGGCAATCTTCATTCTTTCGGCATCATCCGGGCCATAGATTTCCGCCACAATCGGTGAAATAACTGGTGGCCCCGGAGGCACTTCCACCACTTTAACTTTTGCACCCATATTCTTGGCAATCTTCTGCAACTCAGGTCTAACGCGGCTAGCAATGGCGTGACTCTGCTCGCTCCGCTGATGTTTATCCACCAGATTCACCTGAATATCGCCAACCTCACCACCACTTCTTAAGTAGTATTGGCGTACCAGTCCGTTAAAATTGATTGGCGCAGAAAGCCCGACATACGCCTGGTAATTAGTCACTTCAGGCACAGTAGATAGATACGCTGTCATGGCATGCAGCACGGCAGCAGTTTTTTCCGGCGGCGCGCCGGCCGGCATATCCACCACCACCTGAAACTCAGACTTGTTATCAAACGGTAGCATTTTCATCACCACCAACTTTGCAGCAGGCAGAGCCAGTGAAACCAATATCAAACCAAGCACCAGCAGACTGAGTTTACGTCTATTTTTCTTACCATCCGCATCGCGCAGGAACGGCGTGAAAAGCTTGGTGAAAACAGGCGCAAAACGCTTAGTCAAGGTATCTTCATGTTGCGCATGGCGCAACCAAATACGTGATAACCACGGCGTAACAATAAAGGCTACCGCCAGCGAAATAAGCATTCCGATACTTGCATTGATTGGGATCGGACTCATATAGGGGCCCATCAAACCGCTAACAAAAGCCATCGGCAACAATGCGGCAATCACTGTCAACGTGGCGAGTATAGTGGGCCCACCCACCTCATCAACAGCTGCTGGAATAATTTCCGTCAACGTTGCATCCGGTTTCAGCTTCATGTGCCGATGGATGTTCTCGACCACGACAATGGCATCATCTACCAAAATACCAATGGAGAAAATCAGCGCAAACAAAGAAACACGATTAAGCGTAAAACCCCATGCCCATGAGGCAAATAAAGTCGCAGCCAGCGTTAAAATCACTGCAGTACCTACAATGGCAGCCTCACGGCGACCCAGCGCAATCAACACTAGCAAAACCACCGCAGAGGTTGCAAAAATCAATTTTTGAATCAATTTTTGTGCTTTTTCATTCGCAGTTTCGCCATAGTTGCGGGTAATGGTCACTTCCACATCTGCGGGGATGAGCACATTTTTTAAGCTATCGATTTTCTTGATGACGGCATCAGCGACAGCGACTGCATTTTGCCCCGGCTTTTTGGTAACACTGATGGTCACTGCAGGATATTCAATGGTACTTTTACCCTCACCATACCAAACATAACGCTCCGCTGGCGGTGGGCCATCCGTGACTTCTGCAACCTCGCCCAAATATACCGGATGCCCTGCATGCAGCCCTACCATCAATTCAGCAACATCATTCGCATCCGCCAGATACTTTCCGACTTCTACGGCTATCGCTTGATTAGCATTGATGACTTCGCCTAACGGCGCACCCAGATTGGCAGATTGCAATGCACGACGCATATCGGCAATGGTGATATTGGCGGCAGCCATACGCACCGGATCAAGCTCAACATTCACCGCCCGTCCCGGGCCACCAAGCGTTACAACCTCACGCGTCCCTTTAATATGTTTGATTTCAGCTTCCAGCGCATGCGCTACACGCTCAAGTTCATAAGCCGCTTGCTGATTGTTTTTTGTGTATAAAGTGGCGGTAATAATGGGCACATCGTCTATGCCTTTTGGTTTGACAATGGGCTCGCCCACACCCAGATTTTTCGGCAACCAATCCTGATTTGACGCAATGGTGTTATAAAGCCGCACCAATGCTTCGGTGCGAGGTACGCCGACCTCAAACTGCACGGTAATCACCGCCATGCCTGGGCGTGAAACTGAAGTCACATGTTCAACATCTGCAATTTGCGACAACACTTGTTCGGCTGGTACCGCCACCATCTGCTCAACATTTTTAGCTGACGCCCCGGGAAATGGAATTAACACATTCGCCATCGTCACGTTAATCTGCGGCTCTTCTTCACGCGGCGTGACCAGCACAGCAAACAGGCCTAACAGCAAGGCAACCAGCGCAATTAAAGGGGTAATTTGCGCCGATTGAAAATACCTGGCGATACGCCCTGAAACACCTAGGTTTTCTGTATTGTTATTTGTCATTTTTATAGGCAATCATTGCTTGGCAGATTTAACTTGGCAGATTTAACTTAGTGGATTTAACTTGGTGGATTCAATTTTGAAAGTTTGCAGCTGCAATCGGATCAATCGCCACTTTCTCACCCGGCTGCAAACCAGCAAAAACTTCAATGTTATCGCCCTGTTTGCGACCTAAGCGCACTTGTCGCAAATGCGGACGCCCTTGACTGTCCACCACATAGACTGCGGACAGTTCGCTACGTTTAACCACCACCCTTGCCGGCACATAAATTTGAGCTTGCGCACTTGATTGGGTAACAGGCAACATGGCACGAGCAAACATACCAGGGCTAACACTTGCGAGGTTTTTCGGTAGCGCCACTCGCACTTTGACCATATGACTAACCAGATCAGCTGTCGGTAATATAGTGATCTGCGTCCCAGTTAAATTACGTTCCGCCTCTATGGCTGAGGAAATCACCACCTTGAAAGCCTCACCACTTTTGATACTGGCAATTTGGCTTTGCGGCACATTCACAACTACGCGGAGCTCTTTAGGATCATATACAGAAAACAACGGTTTCCCTGGCATCGCCATATCGCCCTGCTCTACCATGACTTCAGCAACCACCCCATCATAAGGTGCATTGATAGTATGTAAACCAGTTTGTACGCTTGCCATCCCCGTTTGTGCAAGCTGGGCTTTAGTTTGGGCTTCAGCGATTTTGTAATCGGATTCCGCACGCTCAAGCGCTGCTTGGCTGATGTACTGCTTTTCATGCAAACGCCGCTTACGCTCATACTCCTGGCGCGCCACGACCAACTGCGCCTGCGCGGCTACAACCTGCGCCTGATTTGTCATTGCCTGCTGCGTTGCCATGCGCGTGTCTATGCGCGCCAATAATTGACCGGCCTTGACATGATCACCCACTTTTACTGGCAACGCTGTGATATTTCCTGAAACTTGCGATGCAATCAGGCTACCTTTTATTGCCTCGACAACACCTTCCACCGCGGTCATCTGCTCCTGATTAACTTGCGCTACAGTAGCCGTGACCAAACCGCCAGCCCATGCCAGATTAGAAAAGCTTGTGGCTAACATCCCCATCAGTATCAATAATTTAATCAAGCGATTTTCCTTTTAGTAATAGTATTGCTGCTTGCGCAAGTTTTAAACACTATATAACTATACAATTATATAGTCAACATATAATATTGTGTATAATCTGATCTTAGATTGTATTCGCGAATTGCATTTAAGCAAGGAAATAATAGATGAGCGCACCAGATGATCGAGCACTTGAATATGTGGCCAGATACTTCAAAGCACTGGCAGAGCCTATGCGGCTCAAGGTGCTAAATGCACTACAGGATGGCGAAAAAAATGTGGGACAACTGACGGAAATATCAGGAGGCTCGCAAGCCAACATCTCGAAGCACCTATCACTGCTCACGCAGTATAATTTGGTGGAGCGGGAGTCGCGTGGCACCAATGTATATTACAAGATTGCTGACCCCCGCGTGTATGACCTGTGTGAGCTGGTCTGCGGCCAAATAGGTAACCGCATGACCTTGGAGAACGACATCAAAAAGATGTTTGTTACGACAAATCACGTCCGTTAAATAATGGCATTTCTGCCAAAGAAAAACAAACGCTCCAACTCAAAAACATCAATCACTATTTTGGCGTTTTAAGACTTTCAGTTAGGTGTGGGCTTAAGGTTTGCAGCATTTGTGCAAACACTTTTGGGTTCGCCGCCACGATATTGCCTGTATTCAACCAGCTTTCATTGCCTTCAAAATCTCCGACAATGCCACCTGCTTCCTGCACTAACAAGCCACCCGCAGCGATATCCCAGATAGACAGGTTGATCTCAAAAAAACCATCGGTCCAACCTGCAGCCACATAGGCCAAATCCAGCGCCGCAGAACCTGGGCGGCGGATGCCGGTCGTTTTTTTAATCATGTCTTTTAACATGGCAAGGTAAGTATCGAGATGCGTAAAATCGCGGAACGGGAAGCCGGTAGCGATTAAAGAATCCTGCAATTTACTACGGTTTGTTACACGGATGCGCTTATCGTTGAGAAATGCGCCGCGACCTTTAGTGGCAGTAAATAAATCATTACGCACCGGGTCATAAATCACCGCTTGTGTTAACACGCCTTTTTGCTGCAGTGCAATTGAAATACAGTATTGAGGAAAGCTATGCAGAAAATTTGTTGTGCCGTCCAACGGATCAATAATCCAGATATTGTCGGCTTTCTGGTTGCTTTCACCGCTTTCTTCGCCCAAAAAGCCGTGGTCCGGGTATGCATCCTTAAGCACATCGATAATCGCCTGCTCGGCAGCGCGGTCCACATCACTGACAAAATCATTATAAGTTTTGGATTGAACCGTCAGTGCGCCTACATCTTGCGACGCACGATTAATGATATTGCCAGCTTTACGCGCGGCTTTAATTGCAATGGATAACATTGGATGCATACTTAAATTTTCTTAAAGAGCTGATAAAATGCTATTTTAACTTTTATTGACATTAACACCAAATCAAGCGTGCAAAATGGTCAATTGCATTAGGCTTAACCATTGAACAAACCCGACATCTTTAACAACATCCGCGTCGTACTCTGCCAAACCAGCCATCCAGGCAACATCGGCTCTGCCGCGCGCGCCATGAAGACCATGGGCTTGCGGCATTTGTATTTAGTGAATCCGCTGCATTTTCCTGATGCTCAAGCGACATCGCTTGCCACGGGTGCCGCAGATTTACTTGAAAGCGCCACTGTTTGCAGCAGTTTGCCCGAGGCCTTAACCGGCTGCGTACTGGCGATTGGCATGAGTGCGCGTAAAAGACAGATTTCACACGAACTAGTTAATGTGCGTGAAGCAGCTTCACGCGCTGTTACAATTGCCGCGCACCAACCAATTGCCTTGGTATTTGGTACAGAAATGAGCGGGCTTTCAAACGCGGAGTTGGATTGCTGCCAACTACTCGCCATGATTCCTGCCAACCCGGAATATACATCGCTCAATCTTGCCGCCGCCGTACAAGTGATGAGTTATGAAATCCGCATGGCGGCGCCGGATGGGGCATCGACTGTTAGCGCCACCCCCACCGAGCTTGCTACCAACGAGGCATTGGAAGGCTTTTACGCACACCTAGAAGATACGCTTATTAAGATTGGTTACCTCAACCCTGGCGCTCCCAAAAAACTGAGTGAACGCATACGCCGTATCTACGCCCGCGCCAGGCTAGAGAAAGAAGAAGTAAATTTGCTCCGAGGAATTTTGACGCTATCGGTAACGCCTAAAAAGCATACGAAATACTAAGCTTTTTAGTCGTCAATAAGATTTATAGAATCGTCCTTATGGCATAATAGCGCCATGTTTAATCACATCAAAGAAGACATCTCCATCGTGTTCGAGCGCGATCCGGCTGCACGCACGCACTGGGAGGTTCTCACCACTTACCCTGGCGTACATGCGCTATTGATGCACCGCTTCAGCCATTGGCTTTGGAAAGCCGACTTGTTTTGGCTTGGACGTTTTTTCTCGCATATGGGGCGTTGGTTTACCGGAATTGAAATTCACCCGGGGGCAACCATTGGACGACGCGTCTTTATAGACCACGGCATGGGCGTTGTGATTGGCGAAACGGCTGTTATCGGCGACGATTGCACCTTGTATCACGGCGTTACTTTAGGTGGCACTTCATGGAACAAAGGCAAACGCCACCCAACGCTTGAAGCTGGTGTCGTGATCGGCGCAGGCGCAAAAGTGCTAGGTCCGATTACCATCGGTGAAGGCGCAAAAATTGGCTCCAATGCGGTGGTAGTAAAAGATGTGCCTGCCAACGCAACTGCGGTGGGAGTTCCTGCACGCATTTTAGAAGAAGAAAAATCAAAACAGCGCGAGGCAACCGCTCATAAAATTGGTTTTGCTGCTTACGCCGTAGGCAATGATGAAAATGATCCCATGATCAAGGCGATACACTCACTGCTTGATCACGCCGCCAAACAAGATTTGGCCATGCAGGATTTGCAAGCGCAGTTGACTAGATTAAACATGGGCGCTGAAATCGATACGGAAGTCGCTGAAGCTTTTAATCTACAGCCCCCTCAGGCAAAACCAACATAAATTCACAAAAAATCAGGCGAAAAGACCTACCAAATTTAAGCCTAAAATAAATCTTTAATAGTTGACTAAAACTGTAAGGTATTATAAAATTTAGCCCTATCTTACAGATTCCAACATAAAGTCAACTATCATGCGCTTAACCACTAAAGGTCGATTTGCCGTTACAGCAATGCTGGATCTCGCCATCCATGAAACAGGAGATGTTGCTGACATCAAGCCCGTTACGCTTGCGGGCATCAGTGAGCGTCAGGATATTTCGCTTTCATACCTAGAGCAGCTTTTTAGCAGGCTACGCCGTCAGGGTTTGGTTAAAAGCATCCGTGGTCCCGGTGGTGGCTACAATCTGGCAAAAAATTATGCTGATATTTCAGTTGCTGAAATCATCAATGCCGTAGATGAGCAAATTGATGCAACGCAATGTGGCGGCCAGGAAAACTGTCGCGATGAAGGCCGTTGCATGACACATGACCTTTGGACTGCACTCAATACTAAAATTTTGGAATATCTGGCTGGCGTTACGCTTGCCGACATGGTGGTATCACAAAAAAGCGGGCAGAAAGTGTTGATCATGCCGCGCACTTGCAACACAGCCCCCAATAGAACATTGGCGCTTGAAAATGAGGTTATAGCTTAGGCCGCGTGCCAGTGAGGCTAACATCATGTCCAGCATCTACTTAGACCACAATGCAACAACCGCGCTGGATAGTCGCGTGTTAGATGTCATGTTGCCATGGCTGCGCACGCAGAGTGGCAACCCCACAAGCCGTCACGTTTTTGGTAGGACTGCCCGCGCAGCAATAGAGCATGCGCGAGCGCAGGTGGCAGAAGCCTGCGGCGCCTATGCGTCGCAAGTGATATTTACCGCAACAGGCACGGAGGCTAATAACTTTGCGCTAAAAGGTATCGCTGCCGGCAGGCCCGGTACACAAATTTTATATAGTGCGATTGAGCATCCATGTGTTTCACGCCCCGCTATCGCCATGCAGCAAACAGGCTGGACAAGCCGGCAAATAGCCGTTGATAACAATGGCATCGTTGATATGGAGCAGTTGAAAGCGCTGCTATCAACCCCAACAAGCCTAGTGTCGGTAATGTTGGCCAATAATGAAGCTGGTGCAATACAAGACATCGCAACCATGGCGGAAACGTCACTTCAGGCTGGTGCTTTCATGCATACCGATGCGGTGCAAGGCTTGGGCAAGCTGCCGCTCAGTTTTACTGATTTAAACGTCAATGCCATGACAGTTTCAAGCCATAAAATTCATGGCCCGCAAGGCGCAGCCGCGCTCATCCTGGATAAACGCGTAGATATACAGCCGTTACTGCACGGCGGTGGACAAGAAAAAGGTTTGCGCAGCGGCACTGAAAATGTCGCAGCCATTGTAGGCTTTGGCACGGCATGTGAATTGGCGGTTGCCAACCTGGATAATTTTGCAAACCACACCAGAGCATTGCGCGACCAGTTTGAACATGGTCTGGCTTCACTGAATGTGACGATTTTTAGTAAGCAGGTAGCGCGCTTGCCCAATACCAGCTTCTTTGCCGTTGACGGCATAGAAGGCGAAACGCTGGTGATGGCGCTAGACCGCAAAGGCTTTGCCGTTGCCAGTGGCTCGGCTTGCTCTAGCGACAGCACCGAACCAAGCCGCGTATTATTAGCCATGGGTGTGGCGCCTGATTTAGCGCGCGGCGCGGTGCGTGTAAGCTTTGGCACACACAATACGGCGCAGCAAGTGGCTGATTTATTGGCTACTTTGAAACATGAAATTTTAAGATTAAAACAGCTAACAAGCATTGCCGCATAACGCTGCAATGCCAGCCAGAAAATATAACGTAACAGGTAAGGACAACGATAGAAATGTCAGCATCAATAGAAATGCCAGTAGTAAAAAATTCGGAAGATGGACTGCATCCGATTTATTTGGATTACTCAGCCACCACGCCTGTAGATCCGCGTGTTGCCGCAAAAATGATTCCGTATATTACGGAGCACTTTGGCAACCCCGCTTCACGCAGCCATCCTTATGGCTGGACCGCTGAAAAAGCCGTTGAAAACGCACGCGAAGAAGTAGCTAAATTAGTAGGCGCTGACCCACGCGAGATTGTATGGACCTCGGGCGCGACCGAATCCAACAATCTGGCCATTAAAGGCGCAGCAAACTTTTATGCCACGACTAAAGGCAAACATATTATTACCGTCGCCACCGAGCATAAAGCCGTCATTGACCCGATACGTGAACTTGAGCGTCAGGGCTTTACCGCCACCTTCCTGCAACCGGAAGCCAACGGTTTGCTGGATTTAGAAAAATTCAAAGCAGCGATTCGCCCTGACACCGTATTAGCTTCTATCATGTTTGTGAATAACGAAATCGGCGTGATTCAGGATATTGAAGCCATTGGCAACCTCTGCCGTGCAAATAACGTGATTTTTCATGTGGATGCCGCGCAAGCCACGGGCAAAGTGCATATCGATTTAGAAAAACTGCCAGTAGACTTAATGAGCTTTAGTGCGCACAAAACCTACGGCCCTAAAGGCATCGGCGCCTTATACGTGCGCCGTAAACCTCGTATCCGCATTGAGGCGCAAATGCACGGTGGCGGCCATGAGCGCGGCATGCGCTCCGGCACGTTGGCAACCCACCAAATCGTGGGCATGGGCGAAGCTTTTCGTATCGCTCGCGAAGAGATGGACGAGGAAAATGTGCGTATTCGCCGTTTACGTGACAAGCTACTGCGCGGTCTGCAAACGATTGAAGAAGTCTATGTGAATGGTGATTTGGAACACCGTGTGCCACACAACCTGAACATTAGTTTCAATTATGTTGAAGGTGAGTCGCTGATTATGGCGGTGAAGGGTATCGCGGTGTCTAGCGGCTCCGCCTGTACATCAGCCAGCCTTGAGCCAAGTTATGTGCTACGCGCACTCGGCCGCAGCGACGAATTAGCGCACAGCTCAATCCGCTTTTCAATTGGCCGCTTTACGACAGAAGCCGATGTGGATTACACCGTTAATCTGATGAAAAGTAAAATTGATAAATTAAGAGAACTGTCTCCACTTTGGGAAATGTTTCAAGATGGTGTGGACCTATCAAAAGTTCAATGGGCAGCACACTAGAATTTAAGGAGTAAGAATCATGGCATATTCAGACAAAGTTTTAGACCACTATGAAAACCCGCGTAATGTGGGCAGTTTAGACAAAAATGACCCAAATGTAGGTACCGGCATGGTCGGCGCGCCGGCATGCGGTGACGTGATGAAGCTGATGATTAAAGTCAATGATGACGGCATTATTGAGGATGCCAAATTCAAGACCTATGGCTGCGGCTCTGCCATTGCCTCCAGCTCATTAGTGACAGAGTGGCTTAAAGGCAGAACCATTGAAGAGGCTTATGCCATTAAAAATTCTGAAATTGCAGAAGAACTGGCTTTGCCGCCTGTTAAAATTCATTGCTCGGTGTTGGCTGAGGATGCTATTAAAGCCGCTGTGGCAGATATTAAAGCGAAGCAAGCAGCAAAAGTATCAATTTAATTGTTTAAGAGTTAAAAAATGGCTATCACACTCACAGAAACTGCGGCAAACCGCGTTGAAAAGTTCCTCGCCAATCGTGGCAAAGGCATAGGCTTGCGCTTGGGCGTTAAAACTACAGGCTGCTCCGGCATGGCCTATACGCTTGAATTTATTGACGAAATGCAGCCGGAAGACGTCTCATTTGAAAGTTATGGGGTAAAAGTGATTGTTGACCCTAAAAGTCTGGTTTACATTGACGGCACTGAGCTTGATTTCACAAAAGAAGGCTTGAACGAAGGCTTCAAATTTAACAACCCAAATGTTAAAGATGAATGTGGCTGCGGCGAAAGTTTTACGGTTTAAGGAAGCACTGATTAATTTCTTTTCAGTATGTCAAACCCTCACACCAATTACTTTCAGCTTTTCGCCCTGCCCGAGCGATTTAATATTGATATTCAATCGCTTGAAGTCAATTATCGTAAAATTCAATCTGCAAGCCACCCTGATCGCTTTGTCTCTGCATCTACGGCCGAGAAGCTACATTCCATGCAGCTCGCTACTACAGCAAACGAGGGTTATAACACGTTAAAAAACCCCGCGACACGTGCGAAATACTTGCTGGAACAACGCGGCATTAACGCCATTAGCGACACCAATACTGCCATGCCTGCAGATTTTTTAGTGCAACAGATGGAGTGGCGTGAGCATTTAGAAGAGGCAAAAGTCGCCAAAGATCTGCCGACTTTAGAGTCGCTGGTAATTCAGTTGCAAGCTGAAGCAAAATCTATACAAACTGAATTAGCCGATTTATTGGACACGAAAAAAAATGACATCGCGGCCACCGAAGCCACGCGTAAACTTATTTTTATTGATAAAGTATGTGCAGATGCTCGTCAGGCCATTGAACAGCTGGAATAACAACGATTAACGCTTAACCCACAAACCACAACTAAACATGGCATTACTCCAAATATCCGAACCTGGCATGAGCGCCGCGCCCCACCAACATCGCTTGGCTGTCGGCATTGATTTAGGCACCACAAACTCACTGGTTGCCACCGTGCGCAGCAGCATGAGTACTGTGCTACAAGATGACTTTGGCCATGCATTATTGCCATCCGTTGTACGTTACGCACCGAATGGTGACGTGATAGTGGGTCATGAAGCGCAGGCGCAGCAGAGCAATGACCCTGTCAATACCATCGTTTCAGTCAAACGCTTTATGGGGCGTAGCCTGAGCGACATCACCGATAAGGCGCATATTCCTTATCGCTTTGTAGATGGCAAAAATACTGAAGCCACCCGCATCCTACAAATTCAAACGCGCGCCGGCCTAAAAACCCCGGTAGAAATTTCAGCTGAAATTCTTAAAACCCTTAAAGTCCGTGCAGAGAAATCTCTGGGCGGCGAACTCGTTGGCGCGGTGATTACCGTACCGGCTTACTTTGACGATGCGCAACGCCAAGCCACTAAAGATGCTGCGCGCCTGGCGGGATTGAATGTATTGCGCTTACTCAACGAACCTACTGCGGCAGCCGTGGCATATGGGTTAGATAACGCGACTGAAGGCACGTATGTGATTTACGACCTAGGCGGCGGCACATTTGACGTGTCAATACTCAAGCTTACTAAAGGGGTGTTTGAAGTGCTCGCCACGAATGGCGATTCTGCCTTGGGTGGGGATGATTTTGATCATCGCATCTACTGTTGGATATTAGACAAGGTGCGTGAAAGCAGCAGCAACTTCACCCCGTTGAGTGAAGAAGATACCAGACTTTTACTCACCAAGTCGCGCCAAGCTAAAGAATGGCTAACCGATAATTTTGAGGCGCAAATCGTCTGCCGCCTGAGCAATGGCACGCTAGTGGATGTCACGCTCACCGCACCGCAATTGGTAGAAATTACGCAGCACCTGGTGACTAAAACCTTGTCGCCGGCACGTAAAGCCATGCGCGATGCCAATCTTGCCATTGAAGATATTGACGGCGTAGTGCTGGTAGGCGGTGCAACGCGCATGCCACATCTCAGACACGCGGTAGAAGATTACTTTAAGCAAGAACCGCTCACAAACCTAGACCCTGACAAAGTCGTCGCCTTAGGCGCGGCCATTCAGGCCAACATTTTAGCCGGCAACAAAAATGACGCGGATTTATTGTTACTGGATGTCACTCCGCTATCCCTAGGCCTAGAAACCATGGGCAGCTTGGTAGAAAAAGTTATTCCCCGCAACAGCACTCTGCCGATTGCCCGCGCGCAAGAGTTCACCACTTATAAAGAGGGTCAAACTGCGATGAGTATTCATGTCGTGCAAGGTGAACGCGAACTGGTCAGTGATTGCCGCTCGCTTGCGCGCTTTGAACTGCGCGGCATCCCACCGATGGCTGCAGGCGCAGCGCGTATCCGCGTCACGTTTACTGTAGATGCAGACGGCTTACTATCGGTTTCCGCACGTGAGCAAAGCACAGGGGTTACAGCGCATATTGAAGTAAAACCCGCTTACGGCTTAAGTGAAGATGAAATCACCAGCATGCTCAAAGCCTCGTTCATCAGTGCAGAAGAAGATAAAAAAGCGCGCATGCTGGCTGAAGCAAGAGTTGGCGCAGGTGCCATTATCAGCTCAGTGACGGCGGCATTAGCTACTGATGGTAATCTGATCAGTGATGCAGAAAAACAAACCATAGCAACCGAAATTAAAAAGTTGGCATCTATAACTAAAACTAATGACGCTACCGCAATCAACAAGGCAGTGGACGCGCTCAACCATGCCACTGAAGCATTTGCCGCAGCACGCATGAATGCAAGCGTGAGCCGTGCGTTATCGGGTAAAAATTTAGAGGACATCAAACTGTAGGAGCAATTTATTGCGCCCCTACAAAAAAGGAAACAAAATGCCACAAATGATTGTATTACCCCACGTAGAACTATGCCCGGAAGGCGCGGCGATTGAAGCCAATACCGGCGATTCCATTTGCGACACTTTGCTCAATCATGACATTGATATAGACCATGCCTGCGACCAAGCGTGCGCTTGCACCACTTGCCATGTGATCGTACGTGAAGGCTTTAAATCACTCAATGCAGCAAGCGACCAGGAAGATGACCTGCTGGATAAAGCCTGGGGCTTGGAGCCCAACTCACGCCTTTCATGCCAAGCCCTTGTCGGCACGGAAGACTTGGTAGTAGAAATCCCCAAGTACAGCATCAACATGGCAAAAGAAGGCCACCGATAACCCCTCCTGTAGGAGCGACGCCCTCGTCGCGAGGGTCACAGCGGTGGATGTTTGACGGTGACAGTCCTGTTGATGTAGGAGCGACGCCTCGTCGCGAAGGTCACGGCGGTGTGCAGATCAATCATTTTGCACACCCTACATGGGCTTGTAGGGGCGCAATTCATTGCGCGAAGGGTTACTACAACCCTACCGCATTCGGCATAAACCGCACATCACCGCTAACCAAGTCATAAATACCGCCAACCACCGCGATTTGTTTACCTGCCACCATATCCTGCAGCATCTCGCTACTGTGCAGAATCTCATCCATCTGCACCTGCACGCTTAACTCACAAACCCTCTGCACGAAATCTGCATTATCGGAATTGCGGTCTTGCAATATGCTTTTTTCCAGGCGCACCGCCGGTTTAATCAAATTGGTGATTTCACCAATATGTCCATCCTTAAAGTCATCGCAGGCCGCTTTGACCGCACCACAGCCGGTATGCCCCAGCACCACAATCAGCTTGCTACCCAAGTACTTACAGCCAAACTCCAGACTGCCAATCGCTTTATCTGAAGCAATGTTACCTGCCAAACGCACACTGAATACATCACCCAAGGCCTGATCAAACACCATCTCGACCGGTGCACGAGAATCACTGCAACTCAGCATGGAAACAAACGGATGCTGCTTCTCTTTAGCCATCATCACCAGATTATGCAAATCCTTGTTGGTGGTCAGATTATTGGCAAAACGGTGATTGCCTTCAATCAGCACATCCAACGCCTGTTGCGGCGTCATTTTGTCACGGTCTAATAAGGGGTGTTTGTACATAATGCCGTCTTTTTATAGTAATTAATTGCAGCGCATAGTTTAAACTATACTGCGACCAATCCCACAAATATCAAAGCATTTTTTGTTTCCTTAAGCCTTGTGATTGAAAATTATTGGCCATATAATGAACGCTACTTTTGTAGTAAATTAGATTGGAATAAAAATGGGAATGCCAGTTCGTATTGAAGATGACTTATATATCTCTGCGCGTGATCAAGCCAAAGCTGAGCATCGCACTATCGCAGGCCAAATTGAATTCTGGGCAAAAGTAGGTCGTGCCGCTTTAGACAACCCTGATTTGCCCATCGACTTTATTGCTGAATCATTAATCTCAATAACTGAGCCAGTTGAAGATGCCGTCACTTTTGTGCCTCGTAGCAAAGTTAACTAATGGCTTACAAAGTTTTACAAAAAAGACGATTTAGCCGTCAATATAAAAAGCTACACGATAATGTAGTCCGTGATGTTGACATTGCTGTAGCGGAAGTAGCAGATAAGCCATCGATTGGTGAAAGAAAAAAAGGCGATCTTGCGAGTCTTTTCGTCTATAAGTTTTATAGCCAGAATCAGTTATATTTACTTGGCTACACGATTGATGATGGCGTGTGCCTGATCTATTTAGAAGCCGTTTCTTCCCACGAAAACTTCTATCGCGATTTAAAGCGTGAATAAACTGTCGTTAAGACGACGGTTCAAACATCAATTCTTTTGACGGTAGATACATACCATGCGCTTCTACGAATTTAAATCAAAAAAACACATGCCCTGAAAGGCAATACCATGGCAGGTCACAGGGCATGTATTATCAATGTCGCTTGAAGGCGTGTCGGCGACGCCGCAAGGACATTCTCGTCATTTCTAAGCCTCCAACGACTAGACTTGAAATTCGTGAAGGCGACGCTCCTACACAATAAAAAAGCCCGCTACAAGAGCGGGCTTTAACATATTGCAACTTCTAAATCTACATGAATCGATTAGAAATCAAACTGAGCACGAAGATTAACTGCTTTCTCTTCATCAGAAGTACATGTTACTGTCGCAACACAATCCATATCAGTTTTAACGTAACTTATCATATAACGAGAATTAGGATTAGGAATAAACTTTAAACCAAACGTGTATGATTTAGCTTCGTTATATTCTGCAACTACAACTGGCGCGGTTATTGTAGTAGAAGTTGCTGTTTGTGCAGCAGCAAAATCCGATCCATCAAATTTGCTTAGTCGCACACCAATTTCCCATGCACCCAAACCTGAACCTGTACCGGTAAAATCATTTTTAGGCTTCATACGACCACCAAACAAACCATCTTTGTAAGTGTCAGCATAACTTTCACCGCTAATCATCCAGTTAACTGCTGCATACCAAGCATCTACATCATAACTCTGACCTGCGACTGCACCAGTTACAAGAGCTGTGTTGCCATCTGGATTAAATTCAGCCTTGAAATATTCTGATTGAAACTTAACTGGGCCATAAGCTACAGCCGCTTCTAAACCAGTACGGTCTAAGTCATAACCTTTGTTTGTTGAACTAAGTGCAGTAAAACCATTGGTGGTCAGCACATTAGCACCGCGACCTTCAGTACGCATAACAAAACCAGCGACATTGGTATTCTCGTCAGATTGTGAATACGCTGCACCTAAATGAAATACTGCATTCTTGTTTTCTAAAAACTCAGCTATATTAGCCGTTACGCGACCAGTGATAGATTTACCATCCCCATGGGCACCTGCGACTGAAATAGCATCATTTGCTGTCATACCTCCAGCATTAAAACCTACTCCATTAAACACGCCAACAGCATAAGTAAGTCCTTTCACAGGGACGCCATGAATTTGAACGCCACGATCAACTGAAGGAGCTAAGGCACTCACAAAAGAGCGTTCTGTAAAGTTTAGAAATCTTGAGCTACCAAGCTCTTCCATATTCATTGGCTGTTTGAACTGGCCAAACTTAAACTGAACTGCGTTCCAGTAGCGAGCATTCAACCATGCTTGATATAAATCAGAGCCACTTGCATTCGCACCATTATAAGTTACTTCAAAATCATAGTTATTGAAGAAAGTACCTTTTGCACCTAAATAAGCACGACGAGTATCGAAAGTATCAGCTTGCTGAACAGAATTTTCTTCACTAAATGAACGGTAGTCTAATTGAACGCGACCATTAATAGACATCTTGTTCTGTTTGTCGCCAGACTCCCAAGAGATACCATCTTTGAAAGAAGCAGAAATTGCTGACTCTTTCTTCTGAGCAGCGGCTTCTTTTTCGCCAGTACGACCACGCATCAAAAGCGCGCCTTCCTCTTCAGTCAATACGCCTTTACCAATCAACGCATTGATGATGTCGTCAGTAGAGTCAGCCATTGCATTTGCGCCAAAACCTAACATGAGTGAGCCGGCTAACGTTGCAGCTACCAAACTGCGTAATTTGTAGTTCATTTGAATTCCCTCTAGTTTTAAGTAGTTTTTTACTTGCGTTTTCTAACAGGAGGGATTTTGCAACGATTATGTGACACTTTGATGACAGATAGCAATGTGGTGGAAATAAAAATACATGTTGTTGTATTTTTGCAACAGCTAACGCAATTCATCTTTTTGGTAGGAGCGGCGCCCCGCCGCGAGGGTGAGCGGGCATTGCTTCGCGGCGAGGGCGCCGCTCCTACAGGCGGGGGGTCTTCGCGGCGAGGGCGCCGCTCCTACGTTGGTAATATTGCGTTTTAGCGATAAGATTTAACTTATGCAAGATCAAAAACCTCATCAAAAAGATTTACGCAAAGGTCGTTATTCAGAAGCGGCCCGAATTTATCATGTGACCACAACCACACTCAACCGTGAACCGATATTTCAATCTCACGAAAATGCCAAACTCATGGTAAACATCTTAAAAAAATCAGATCAATTGGGGCATAGCAACACGCTAGCATTCGTGATTATTCCTGATCATATTCATTGGCTGTTTCAACTTAATCAAGACCGATCATTGTCTAATCTGATACAAAGTATTAAGTCAGCAAGTGCGCATGCCGTGACTAAAGCTATTTGGCAAAAAGGTTTTTACGACCACGCCATAAGAAAAGATGAGGATATTCAAACCATTGCACGCTACGTTATTGCTAACCCTGTGCGTGCTGGTTTAGTGAAAAAGGTGGGGGATTATCCGTATTGGGATGCTGTTTGGATTTTGTAGGAGCGGCGCCCTCGCCGCGATGATGAATGCATTGCTTCGCGGCGAGGGCGCCGCTCCTACGTTGGTGGGGTGTTTTTTCGCGGCGAGGGCGCCGCTCCTACGATCAGGCTTCGGCACGCATGTGCGGGAATAGAATCACATCACGAATACTGGCGCTATCGGTAATCATCATCACTAAGCGATCTATGCCAATACCACAGCCACCGGTTGGCGGCATGCCGTATTCCAATGCACGAATAAAATCCGCATCGTAGTACATCGCTTCATGGTCACCCGCCTCTTTGGCTTTCATCTGCGCGTGAAAGCGCGCCGCCTGGTCTTCAGCGTCATTCAGCTCACTGAAACCATTGGCGATTTCACGGCCTGTCACAAACAGTTCAAAACGCTCGGTAATTTCCGGATTGTTGTCCGAGGCGCGCGCTAACGGTGAAACCTCTACTGGGTAGTCAATGATATAGGTAGGTTCCCACAACTGGCTTTCGGCGGTTTCTTCGAACAACGCTAACTGCAATGCGCCTAAGCCTGCATGGTCGAATGGTTTTGTGCCAAATTTAAGGATTTCTGCACGCAGGAAAACTGCGTCATTGAGTTGCGCCAGCGTGTATTGCGGTGCATATTTTTGTATCGCGCCGACAATGGTCAGCCGTTGAAATGGCTTGCTCAAATCCAGCTCTCGGCCTTGATATTGCAACACGGCTGAACCCGTAGCCGCAATCGCCGCGGTACGAATACAACGCTCAGTGAAATCCATCAGCCATAAGTAATCAGTGTAGGCTGCGTAAAACTCCATCATGGTAAATTCCGGGTTATGACGAACGCTTAAACCCTCATTACGGAAATTGCGGTTTACCTCAAACACGCGCTCAAAGCCACCAACCACCAATCTTTTTAGATAAAGCTCGGGCGCAATACGCATGTACATTTGCATATCCAGCGCGTTGTGATGCGTGATAAAAGGTTTGGCTGATGCGCCGCCTGGAATCGGGTGCAGCATCGGTGTTTCGACTTCCAAAAACTGGTTATCCAGCATAAAGCTGCGAATGGCTGCAACCACTTTGCTGCGTGCAATAAAAGTTGCACGGGTTTCTTCAGACACGATCAAATCAACGTAGCGCTGACGGTATTTCACTTCCTGGTCTTGCAGACCATGAAATTTTTCAGGCAGCGGGCGCAATGACTTGGTGAGTAAACGCAATTCAGAAACCTTGACTGAAAGCTCACCGGTTTTAGTTTTAAACAAAACGCCTTTGGCGGCAATAATATCGCCTAAATCCCAGTGCTTGAACGCATCGTAAATCGCTTCACTGTTTTCATCGGTGAGGTTATCTTTAGAAATGAAAAGTTGTATGCGGCCGCTACTATCCTGCACGGTAGCAAAACTTGCCTTGCCCATCACGCGTTTCAGCATCATGCGGCCGGCAATGCTCACACGCACTGCCTTCGGGTCTAATATTTCATTGTCAAACCCGCCGAACTCGGCATGCAGCACTGCCGCTTGGTAGTCCGGCTTGAAGTCATTAGGAAAAGCAGCCCCGCCGTTTGATTGAGCGTTTTCGCGTATCGCCTTCAACTTTTCGCGGCGTTCGGCAATTACGTGGTTTTCATCTATCGCAACAACTTCGTTATTTTGTTCATTCATGATTTAGTTCTCAGTACTTTTGTTTAATCGATGGGAAATAGGTTGTTTAGCCATAATTTATAGATTCTTTGCCCAATTTGTTAGCTGCAATGCTGGAACACGCTCAAATTCACGCATATTATTGGTAACCAGCACCAAGCCCTCACTACGCGCATGGGCGGCAATGTGTATGTCATTTATGTCTATGGGTTGCCCAGTTTTCTCCAAGGTGGCGCGAATGCTGCCATAATGTTGCGCGGCTTTTGTTGTGTACGACAACACCTCTAAACGGCTACAAAAATCTTCAATGACCGTGTAGTTGTGTGCAGGCTTGCTGCTTTTTTCTGCGCCATGAATCAACTCAGCAAAGGTAATGCTAGAGATTGCCATACGACTAGCATTTTGATTAAACATGGTTAATACTTCTATTGGGCGGCGCTTAATCACATAAATGACAATGTTGGTATCAAGCAAAAACTGTATCACTCCAAACGCTCGCGTTCTGCTTGTATTTGCGTCGCACGAGCAGGCATAAAATCATCCGTGACCTGAATCTCACTCATAAAAAAACTATCCCAGCTTGATTGTAAGGGCGCAATAATGCGCTCCTTGCCAACAGCACGAACAGTGACCTGCTTCACATCCTCCGGCAAGCGCACATCGGCAGGCAATCGAACCGCTTGGGTGCGATTATTGGTAAATACGGTGCTAATGCTCATGACTTTTCTCCCAACAAATATGCAGAAGTGTTATGTATATTGCATTAGTATATAGCATGTTTTATGCCAGCGCAATCAACAGGCGATCAAACGCCCTGCTTCAAACTTTCAGTAATAAATGGGTCAAGGTCGCCATCCAGCACACCTTGTGTATTGCCTATTTCAACGCCGGTACGTAAATCTTTGATGCGTGATTGATCCAACACATAAGACCGAATCTGATGCCCCCAGCCGATATCAGTTTTGGCATCTTCTAGCGCCTGTTTTTCCTGATTACGTTTATTCAGCTCCAAATTGTAAAGCGCGCCTCTTAACATATTCATCGCCTCATCTTTGTTGCGATGTTGCGAACGGTCATTTTGGCATTGCACTACCGTGTTGGTAGGGATGTGCGTAATGCGTACCGCCGAGTCTGTTTTGTTAATATGCTGGCCACCCGCGCCACTGGCACGATAAGTGTCTATCCGTAAATCAGCCGGGTTGATTTCAATCTGAATAGAATCATCCACCTCCGGGAAAATTTGCACGCTGGCAAAACTGGTATGACGTTTGGCGTTGGAGTCAAACGGTGATTTACGTACCAGCCTATGCACGCCGTTTTCTGTGCGTAAAGTACCGTAGGCATAATCGCCAGTCACCTTGATGGAAGCGCCTTTAATGCCTGCCACATCCCCTTCTGACTCTTCCAGCACTTCAACTTTAAAGCCTTTGCGCTCGCAATAACGTAAATACATACGCAGCAGCATATTGGCCCAGTCTTGCGCCTCGGTACCACCACTGCCGGATTGGAACTCAATAAAGCAATTGTTCGCATCCATCGGCTGCGAGAACATACGCCTGAATTCCATTTCGGCAATTTGTTTTTCCAACGCCTGAGAATCGGCATCAACGCTCAACAGGGTGTCGTCGTCACTTTCTTCACGTGCCATTTCAAACAGTTCTTGCGCATCCCTGAGCCCGACCTGCACACCAATCAAGGCGTTTACAACCAGTTCCAGCTCGCGCTTTTCTTTACCAAGCTTTTGACTTTTGGCGTTGTCATCCCAAACCTTGGGGTCTTCTAATAAGCCGTTAACTTCTTCCAGACGCTGACTTTGGGCTTCAAAGTCAAAGATACCCCCGAAGGGCATTGTTACGCTCACTTAAATCGCTTAAACGATTGGCAATAATATTGAGTTGTTCTGCTTCCATAACTGATTGAGCTTAATTACTAAAGCTTGGCATTATACATCAGGGGGCTTCTATAAGTAGTTACGTGCCTGACTTGAACTTAGCACTTTGGCGTAGCGTTAACCACTTCGCCATCTTCCTTAGCAAACGACTCAATTGGACTCTCTAAAATTGATAATACCAACTCTGATGGACGACACAACTTAACCCCTTTAGAAGTCACCACAATCGGGCGGTTAATTAAAACAGGGTGCTGCAGCATTGCATCAATCAATGCGTCTACAGACAAACTCAAGTTATCCAAGCCAAGCTCTGCGTAAGGCGTGCCTTTTTCACGCAATAAATCGCGCGCATTGCCACTCATTTCTGCAATCAATTCGACTAAACGTTCCCGAGTTGGCGGCGCTTTAAGGTATTCAATCACCTCTGGCTCAACACCACTGGCACGTATCATGGCCAATGTATTGCGCGATGTCCCACAGGCGGGATTGTGATAAATCGTTACGTTGCTCATGTTATTTTCCCTCTACCGTTTCGCTTAAGGAAACACTGATTAAAGTTACCACGAATTTTACCCGCAATAAAACAACCGTCAGCTAAAAATATTAAATATAAACACTCGCAGATTTCGCTTCAGGCAGTTAAACTTACACTACTATAAAAATGAAATAAAACTGTAACAATCATGGAGATTAAGAATTATGGCTAATGCTACATTAGGTCGAATAATGGCAGCGATATCACCGCGCAGCGACAATTATTTCGTGCTGTTCAATAATCTTGCCGACTGCGCAGTCAGAGGTTCCAAAGTGCTTGCAATGATGTCAGCCGTCAGAGATGCTGAGAAATTTGATGAGCACTTCGCTGCAATCAGAAAAATCGAATCTGAAGCTGACGAATACACCAAAGAAATTCTGCTCTCTTTACACAAAACCTTTATCACTCCATTTGACCGCCGTGAAATTCGCGAACTGGCCATGGCACTAGATGACATCATCGACTACATGGAAGATATTCCGCAAAACGCAAAAATCTACGGTCACACCAGTTTCACCCCCGAGATGGTTGCACTGGGGCAAATCTTATTGCGCGCCTCTGAAAAAGTACGCGATGCGGTCAACATGCTGTCTGACATGAAAAATGCCGATCGCATTCTTCGCACCTGCGAAGAGATTAGTGCAATCGAAGGCGAAGCTGACCACGTCATGCGTGCCGGCATGCATCGTTTATTCGCAGAAGAATCAGATGCGCGCACGCTGATACGCTCAAAACAACTTTACGACCTATTTGAAGAGGCGGTTGATAGCTGTGAAGACGTTGCTGATGTAATTCACGGCGTCGTATTAGAGCGCATTTAAGGGGGGGTGATATGGATAACGCAATTCTCATCATGGCGTTGCTCGTGGTGGTTGCCCTCATATTTGACTTTATGAACGGCTTCCATGATGCAGCAAACTCCATTGCACTCATGGTTTCAACACGCTTACTCACGCCGCAGGCAGCTGTGGCATGGGCAGCTTTCTTTAACTTCATCGCATTCCTATTCTTTGGCTTACATGTAGCCGACACCGTAGGCAAGGGCATTATTGACCCAAACATTGTCAACAATGCAGTGATATTTGGGGCATTAAGCGGCGCCATCGCCTGGAACGTCATCACTTGGTGGTTCGGCATTCCATCCTCTTCATCGCATGCACTTATTGGCGGCTTGCTAGGTGCTGGTGTTGCACATGCTGGTACCAAAGGCATCATTATCGGGAGCAAATTAATCACTACCGGCGTGGCGATTGTACTATCCCCTTTATTTGGCATGCTACTCGCCATGGTCTTGTCCGTTATGGTGTTGTGGTTATTTGAAAAAACCTCTCCCTACAAAACTGAGAATCGATTTAATAAAATGCAGTTTATTTCATCGTCTTTCTTTAGTTTAGGGCATGGCGCAAACGATGCGCAAAAGACCATGGGTATTATCACTGTGCTACTGTTTGCAAACGGCTATCTGGAAGGTGATTTCCACGTGCCATTTTGGGTAGTAATTTCATGCCAGCTGGCAATGGGATTAGGTACGCTGATGGGCGGCTGGCGTATCGTCCGCACAATGGGCATGGGCATTACCAAAGTTCGCCCAACGGGTGCTTTTTGCGCACAAACATCTGGTTCTATCGCCTTGTTTTTAGCAACATCACTTGGCATCCCCGTCTCGACAACACATACCATTACCGGGGCAATTGTCGGCGTTGGAATATCGCGTCGTGCTTCAGCAGTACGCTGGGGATTAGCCTCTCGCATCGTTTGGGCATGGGTACTGACCATTCCATGCGCAGGATTGATTGCGGCAGCGTCTTACCATTTTGGGCGTAATTTTCTGCTTTAATTGTTAATTCAGGTGCAATCTAAAGGGCTCTTGAAAGAGCCCTTTTTTTTTATAACCCACTAAATATATTTTTGTCATTATTCTGTCATATTGGATTTATACAATAGCTCCAGTTTTATTAAATACATCAAACTAAGGAGCATTGAATGCAATCTAACTTAATCAAAACTTTAGGCTTGGCAGGCTTGGTCGCAACGACGCTGTCTTTACCTAATGCAGTACTTGCCGCTGAAAAAATCATCAAAATTGATGGCTCAAGCACGGTTTACCCAATCACTGAAGCAGTGGCTGAA
>CAMBZE010000020.1 GCA_945872425.1 Methylotenera oryzisoli
GCGAGGGTTGTTGTGTGTTTTTTCGCGGCGTGGGCGCCGCTCCTACTCAAAGAGTGCAATTGTCAGTTGCGCTCCTACAAAAATTGACACCTAACGGTCATTATTTTGGAGATTAGTTTAACCTGGCCAGCTGACTTTGCAATTTTTCCAAACTGGCACTAAATTCGGCCACTCGCGCTTTTTCTTGCTCAACGACGGCTACCGGTGCGCGTGCTACAAAACTTTCATTGTTGAGTTTTGCATTGGCTTTGTTAATTTCATTTTCCAAACGTGCGACCTCTTTGCCCAGACGCTCTTTCTCCGCAGCAATATCAATTTCAACTTTTAACATGAGTTTAAAGTTATCCACCAACATCACCGGCGCATCAGCTTCTGGTAGCTCAGCAACTATTGTTACATCCTCCAACTTGGCCAATGCTTTTAGATATGGCGCGTAAGCGGTTAGTTTAGCGGGCTCACCGGTTGCAATCAAAGGCACGCGCGTTGCTGGTGAGATATTCATTTCACCGCGTAAACGACGACATGCGTCCACAGCCTGTTTCAACAACGCCACCCAAGCTTCTGCCGCCTCATCAATTTTATCGGGCTGCGCTTTCGGGTAAGCTTCCAGCATAATGCTGGCACCAGATTTTTTAGACTTATTGTCTTCGGTCATCGGGGCTACAGTTTGCCAAATTTCCTCGGTAATGAACGGCATAATCGGGTGCACCAGTCGTAGAATGGTTTCCAGCACCCGCAACAAGGTACGACGCGTCGCACGCTTTTCTGCATCATCACCATTTTGAATTTGCACTTTAGCCAGCTCGAGATACCAGTCACAGTATTCATCCCACACAAACTCATAAATTGCTTTTGCCGCCAAGTCAAAGCGATAATCGGTAAAAGCACGCTCTACTTCTGCCTCGGTGCGTTGCAATATGCTTACAATCCAGCGATCTGCTTGAGAGAAAGTGCGTCCGCCTTCACCACAGTTAGCCACATCGAAACCATTATCCTGGCCTTCTGTGTTCATCAACACAAAACGCGTGGCATTCCACAATTTATTACAGAAATTACGGTAACCATCGCAACGTTGCAAATCAAATTTGATGTCGCGGCCAGGTGAAGCCAGCGCCGCGAAGGTAAAGCGTAAAGCATCCGTGCCATAGGCAGCAATACCTTCCGGGAACTCTTTACGCGTGCGTTTTTCAATCTGTTCAGCCTGCTTGGGATTCATCAAGCCCGTGGTGCGTTTTTTGATTAAATCATCCAGACCAATGCCGTCAATCAAATCAATCGGGTCGAGCACGTTACCTTTGGACTTGCTCATCTTTTGACCTTCGGCATCACGAATCAAGCCGTGCACATACACGTGCTTGAATGGAATTTTTCCGGTAATGTGCGTAGTCATCATCACCATGCGCGCTACCCAGAAGAAAATGATGTCAAAACCCGTAACGAGTACCGATGATGGAAGGTATTGCTGCAAGGCAACATTAGCCGCGTCTTTGGCTTCGTCACCAGTCCAGTCCAGCGTAGAAAATGGCCATAAAGCTGATGAATACCAGGTGTCGAGTACATCGTTATCACGCGTTAAATCGCCGGCATAACCATCTTTAGCCGCCAATGCTTTAGCTTCGGTTTCGTCATGTGCAACGTAAATTTTACTATGCCCATGTTCATCCTGACCGTACCAGGCAGGAATTTGGTGTCCCCACCATAATTGGCGCGAGATACACCAGTCTTGAATATTATTCAGCCACTGGTTATAGGTGTTCACCCAGTTGTCGGGGTGAAACTTGATTTCACCGCTCTCAACAACATCTAGCGCTTTTTGCGTAATCGATTTGCCATCCGCAGCGGGTTTACTCATTGCCACGAACCATTGGTCAGTCAGCATAGGCTCAATGACTACCCCAGTGCGGTCACCACGTGGCACTTTGAGTTTATGTTTATCAACTTTAACCAGATAACCTTGCGCTTCAAGATCAGCCACCACCTGCTTACGTGCTACAAAACGCTCCAAGCCTTGGTACTGCTTAGGGGCAGCCTCGTTCACAAAACCTTGCAAGTTCAAAATACCTATCATCGGCAATTTGTGGCGTTGACCCACTGCATAATCGTTAAAATCATGTGCCGGTGTTACTTTTACCACGCCAGTGCCAAATTCTTTATCTACGTAATCATCCGCAATAATGGGGATTTCGCGGTCGCACAAAGGCAATTTAACGTGCTGACCAATCAGATGTTTGTAGCGCTCATCTTCAGGGTGCACCATTACTGCCACGTCGCCCAGCATGGTTTCCGGGCGAGTTGTGGCGACAGTTAAAAAACCATCACTACTAGCAAGCGGATAATTGATGTGCCACATGGAGCCATCGTCCTCTTCCTGCACCACCTCTAGATCAGACACTGCCGTACCTAATTTCACATCCCAATTCACCAGGCGTTTGCCGCGGTAAATCAAACCTTCGTTATACAAACGCACAAAGGTCTTGGTGACTACCTTGTTCAAGCCCGCGTCCATCGTAAAGCGTTCACGCGACCAGTCAGGTGACGTACCTAAGCGACGCATTTGTTTGGTAATGGTGCCACCTGAATATTCTTTCCACTCCCAAACTTTTTCTAGAAATTTTTCACGCCCTAAATCATGACGAGAAACCCCTTGCGCATCCAGTTGGCGCTCTACGACGATTTGCGTTGCAATGCCTGCGTGGTCCGTACCCGGTTGCCATAGCGTATTATCACCGCGCATACGGTGGTAGCGCGTTAATGCATCCATCAAGGTTTGGTTAAAGCCATGCCCCATATGCAGCGTGCCTGTGACATTAGGCGGCGGCAGTAATATACAGAAATTGTCTTGCTTGGATTGGTCTAACCCTGCGGCGTAGTAGCCTTTGCCCTCCCAGAATTCATACCATTTACTTTCTATGGTTTTAGGGTCAAAGGATTTGGCTAGCTCTTTAATTTCAGGCATTTTTTGAGAGGGATGTGCGGTTATCATAGCCCGTTATTTTAACACAGGCCATACGCAGTATAGTGTCGCCAAATTTCTCTGTCGCCAAATTTCTCATTACAAATGAAAGTACAGCGGCAAGCTAAAAAAGCCAATAACGTGCAATAATAATCACAGCGCGCTCAAATTTGAATTCTTTTCGTAAGGGAAAAACATGATAGAAACAATGTGGGTATGGGGTGCAATCGGCCTGATATTATTAACCGTTGAAATGTGGACAGGTACTTTTTATGTGCTGTGGTTTGGTGTTGCGGCATTGTGTGTATCTATCGCTACGTGGCTTTTTCCAGAGATTTCTTATGCCACGCAATTTGTAATATATGCCGCATTATCGTTAGGTTCTTTAACGATATGGAAGCTCTATTACAAAAAAACAGAAACATATTCCAGGGTTGGGCAAGCGCAGGGTGAAGAAATTGGACGGATCGGGATCGTCATTGAAGCAACGACGCCCACACAAAACGGCGTCATCCGCTTTACACAAGGATTGATGGGCAGTCGCGAGTGGGCTGCTGTGTCCAGTGAAACAATCGATGTTGGCAGCAACGCAACTGTCGTTGCGGTTGAAGGCAACGCCCTAAGAATCTCGAAATCTAATTAAATCTCAAAAGGAAATAAAAATGACCTATTTTAGCTTTGTACTCATATTTCTAGTAATCGTCCTTATCATCAAGGGTGTGCGTATCGTGCCGCAAGGTGAGGAATGGGTAGTGGAACGCCTTGGCAAATTCGCTGGGGTACTGACTCCAGGCTTGCACGTAATCAACCCGGTTTTCAGCAAAGTCAGCTACCGAGTGACCACCAAAGACATTATTTTAGATGTGCCTGAACAAGAGGTGATTACCCGTGACAATGCGGTAATTTTGGCCAATGCGGTTGCATTTATTAAAGTTTCCAATATCGAACGCGCAGTTTACGGCATTGAGAACTTCCGTGAAGCGATGCGCAACATGGTACAAACCAGCTTGCGTTCTATCATCGGTGGCATGGACTTAAACCAAGCGCTTACCTCGCGCGACCGCATCAAAGTAGAACTAAAGTCTGCGATTGCGGATGAGGCACTCGACTGGGGACTGACAATAAAATCTGTTGAAATTCAGGACATCAAGCCATCAACCAACATGCAAGATGCGATGGAAAGACAAGCCGCTGCAGAACGTGAACGTATCGCTGTCGTGACTGAAGCAGAAGGCGCGAAACAATCACTCATCTTAAACGCTGAAGCACGTTTAGAAGCAGCCCGTAAAGATGCTGAAGCGCAAATGGTGGCAGCAAAAGCCTCTGCCGAATCAATCAAATTCATCACCGAAGCGGTAAAAGAAAATAACGAATCAGCTACGTTTCTGCTTGGTGACCGCTACATTACGGCTTTGCAAAAAATATCAGATTCTGAAAACAGTAAAATTGTTATGATGCCTGGCGACTTGATTGGTGCAGTAAAATCTTTAATTGGCGGTAAATAGCTAACCGTTGAATATCGCCCCTCTGAACAACCTACGGATTGCAAACACTGCAAGCTGGGTCTTTACCCAGCTTGATTGTTCGCCACTCCATTGCCAGCGCGTCGAGCAACAGTAACCGGCCTTGCAAACTTTCGCCAATCCCCATCAGCAACTTGAGTGCTTCTGCCGCCTGACAGGTGCCTATTATGCCCACCAGCGGTGAAAATACGCCATTGGTAGCACACCGTAATTCTGTATCCTCACCATTATCCGGAAACAAGCAGTGATAACACGGGCTGTTATCTGAACGCATGTCATACACCGTAATTTGCCCCTCGAAACCAAGCGCCGCTCCGGAAACCAATGGTTTTTTTAACTGCACACATAGCCTGTTCAAGGTGTAACGTGTGGCAAAGTTATCGCTACAGTCCAGCACCACGTCTGCCTGTGATATCAGCCTAAAAAAATCTGCTTCTGATGACTTTTCGCAAACGGTGTTTATTTGTATTTCAGGGTTAATGCTCAATAACGTATGTTGCGCTGAAATGGCCTTGTTGGTACCGACTGCGGATGTGGTATGCACGACCTGACGCTGCAGATTGGTCATATCCACCACATCAAAATCACAAATCGTGAGTGTACCCACTCCGCTTGCGGCTAGATAGAGCGCAGCAGGTGAGCCCAAACCACCCGCACCGACAATCAGCGCATGGGACTGAGTGAGTTTTGCCTGTCCGGCATACTCGATTTGTGGCAAAAGAATATGCCGACTGTAACGCAAAAGTTGATTATCGTTCATAAATTAAGGTAGATTTCCGACAGTGACCATTTTAGATAAATAAAGGTTGGGGGATATCCAAACAACCAAGTCATCATATTCCCCAAAGGTTGTAGTTTTATCGCTCCCAAATTCTCGGGAGACCGCCATTGTGCCACCCCCCGTATTATTTGTTTTTTCATCATGGTTATTGATCGATGTATCCGTGAGTAAAACCCCATCATTACTTGTGCCACCATAACCGTTTTTACCATGAGAAATGACGGCTACGGGGATGTCGTTAGTATTAGATAAGTTAACCAATGCTCCTGCGGCATTACGCGTTTGTATTGTAATATCCCTTGCGGTTGGCGGCGATAAAGCAATGGCTAGTGGAGAGTTTGCATAAGCAGGCGTGACGGAATATCGATATAGACGATTCCAACTATCGGTCTTATTTACGCCTAATTCTGCCCAAGGTAAAAACCCTACTCTTTTACCCGCCGTGCATGCGCCTGCGGTACGATCTTCAGCGCCATTTTCTGCTGAAATAGCGGGGCATGGTAAGTAGCCATGTGAAAGTGCGTAACCTAACAACGCCCCTCTAATTTCTTCCATTGATTGCCTTGTTTGAGAGTAATCTCTTTGATCGACTTGCGCTGAAAGAGAAACTAACAATCCACCCAAAGTGATCCCTACGATCACCAAGACTATTGCCATCTCTACCAATGTGAAGCCAGCCTGACTGATTCTCGTTGTCACTTTCTTGGAGATATGCTGATTTATTTCATGTACGTCATTCCGGCATAGTGGTTTAAGCAGGCAATTCACGAAGTGAATGCTCGCAAAGCCGTAATCCAGAGAAATCCGTATTTCCTTAGCAATAAAAATCATGGCACGCTTATTGGAAAATCGTTAAAAGAATGGGTGTGTTGAATCATGGGCAAGCGATTGTATCGGTTATCTAATGGCGTTTGATTTTCTTGCTCCAAATAATTCAACTCCAAAGTTTTGTTCATATTTGATGCTCTAGTTTGCGCTCCAATGGCGGGGCCGGTTGCGATGACAATCAATTCTTTTGTACCTGGTGTTAGCGCGCCGTTTAACATCAACGCCCCATGCGCATAATAAATATGCTCTCTCCATCCATTTTGCTGAAACCAATTATTGTTGCTGGTGCCAAGTAGTATAGAAGTGGCGAGCCAGTTTGGTACCGGGTTAACCGGAATTCGCCCACCACTGATTGCGGCATTGGGTAGGCAGGCCCCAGCACCTATTGTTGCAATTCCCAAACAAGCAACATCTGAAAAACTGGCGGGTGAAGGATAAACGGTATTAGCAAGTTTATAGGTCAAAAATTCATTTTTTACTTTTGCCGCGATTAACGGCGCAATGGTATTCATTAAATCAGGTTGAGAAATCACGATTAACTGATCATTGAGTATCGCAGTCCCAGTAACGTCATTTGCCCAATCTTTTATAAATCCGCTTATAAATCCATTAGCACCGCTATCAACAAAGTTTGCATTATCTTCCCCCCATGCGTTATCCAAATAATGAGCCGCATTATTTTCATTGGCCAATATGCGAGACTGCACAATAGTATCTTGGCGCGTGATTGGCATTCCGACAGAAATGATGACCGCAACCGCGCCTGAAGAACCTGTAGCGTCTTGCATTACATTGCCAGCACTATCTTTGACAGTGATTGTGCCGAGCGTATCACTATTTAATGGAAAAGCACGGGAATTTTGTTTGAAGCGGTTAGAAACTGCGTACCACAGACGGTCCCCATTCGCATCGCGCAAGTCACCCAAGCCTAGTGTTTTCCATGGCAGGCGTCCAAGGCGTGACGATTGCCCGGTTGTCCCTGAGGCATTGCCACAGGACACTTCCGCCACACCATCATTATTGGTATCCGGGCAAGGTAAATCTCCTGGTCGCCTGCAATTTGCCGCGCATCCCGGGTGATAGAGATTTACGGATGCAGCATAAGCAAGCAAAGCCGCTTTAGCTTCAGCCAGTACCAAGAAGGTGCTTTGCTCACGTTCAATTTTATTATTAGCCCCATTAAATACTGAGAAAAAAACTATGCTCCCAAAAATAAGCAAAATGAACACCGTCATAAGTAGAGCTATACCTTGTTGAGCGCGCTGCTTAATGCAATGACGTTTCATCACGACTGATCATCCCCGTTTCTTCCAGATGCAGCTGTTTTTCTTTTTCTATTATCTGCATCTCACGAACCTGATTGATTTTCGGCATATAAATCTGTCCTGCTTTCAAGCGCACCTGCTTGCCATTTGCAGTGATTCTCACATTAAGGCTATCGGAATCTGCTTTAGCTTCGCCTTTTTGCTGATGAAGTTTTCCAATCTGCACATTGTCCACAACGTCACCTTCCTGCGCTGCTTTATGATTGATCCATAAAGTACTTGCACCATCACTGCGTTTCACAAAACCCTGTAGAGTAATCGAGTTTGGTAGATCAGTGCCGATAACTGGGTCTGGCTGAGTCATAGCCTGCGGTGTGGCAACCTTGCGTTTCTGCGTTTGTCTTAAAACATCCAGATTCTTGCGCTCACTGGGGCGACTGAATAAGCGCCCGAAATCTTCTTCGGCGATCGCGTGCGTAGGGGCTGCAAATAAACCTGCAGCGGCTGTCAAAATCAAACTGAAAAATAAAGCGAATGATTTCATTGTGTTTTTTATTGTGGTATTTTTCATCATGGTGTTGTTGCCTGAATTGACGTAGGTTCACGCACGGGTTCACGCAAAGTTAGCCAATCTAACTCGCATTGCGCATGCAGATTGGCTGACAACTGATGACTGAACACGCCGCCGGTGTTCAGTCTGACGATTTCACAATCACGCAATATGAACGGTGTAGTATTGTTTGCATGAAGTGATTCTGTTAATTGCAATAAATCGCCCTCATGTAGCAGATCAAACTCTAGCTTCATGATTGACCGATACAGCACAAAGCCGCCCAAGTCAGGCGCGAAGGTTGGCGTGTATTGCTCTTGCTGGCTGATATTGTATTGAATACCGAACAATTGATGATTTTTGTGCTGCGCCCGCAAATGATCCACCCACTCAATACGTCGCTCCTCGCTCACAAAGCCTTTGTTAATCAAGGCTTGGTATTGGGGTAGATATTCAATGATCGTATCTTTTTCTGCCCCTGAAGATTGATAACGCTGGCGCGCCGCATTCAGCAGATTTTGCTGTGCTTGCAACGCCTGCTTCTGATTGACATTGTAGTGCTGCGCAAATCCAAACAGCAATACAACGACAATAATCACTACCCCTAATAGCATCAGAGGTATTTGTAGTTTTTGCCAATCCTGTTTATCCAGTTGCATGGCTACTGTACCTCAGCCAACGTTTCAGGTGGCATGTCTGCGGGCTTGAGCATCACTTTAAGCTTAAAAAAGGCAGGTTGCTTTTGTGTGGATGGCTCATCGGTTGTGCTGCCCTGTAAATCTACAAAAGAACTCGCATTCACCGGCTCTTGCAATACTTCCACCGTCGCCACTCGGCTATCGGCCTTTATATTTGCCACAAAACGATTTACGCTGTTAATGACCTCACGATAATTTCCGGTAAAGCCCGTTATTTCAGCCGTAACAAAAGCAATCTCGTTTAATGTTGAGGGGTCTGTGGGGGCTGTAATAACAATATCCGTTTGCGGATGATTTGATGCAGGCAATGGTGCTAATTTATCTTCATCTTGCAGATGACGGTCGTGGCTAAGCACCCAGCGCAACTTGTCGAGCTGTATATTGACCAAAGTGCCTGGCGATGATTGCTCCAGTGCTGCGCTTACTACCTGCATCAGCCGACGGGGTGATTTCGGATAACCGGCAATGGTTTTATCCAACGCTACCGCTATTCTTAAGTCATTTGCACTAATGGGGGTGATGGGAAAGTTTTTAGACGCTTCGTCGTAACGGTGTTGTTGCGTTACGGTATCCTGCATTGCCTGGTTTAACGCAGTTTTATTGTCCAGGCCTTGCTTCAACATCCAACCGGTGGCGACTAACCCAAGCACGCCAAGCGCTACTGTAGAGATTTTTATTGCCTGTTTAACTCGAGCAAATTGAAAATTTTTCGTTAATGATTCAGGCGCGAGGTTATCCACCAAATGCCCATTGGCAAGTAAATGCATGTGCAATAACTCTGGCATTTGTTGTACTAGATTTGTAGGCAAGCCTAAGTTCATTATCAGTGCCGCCAAGCTAATATCAGAGCAGGCCCAATTCCGCTCTTGGTTAATGGCCTGACTCATCTGCTGCGTTGTACCATCCGTGCTCAAAAGCACTAATTTCAGGGGTGTTTCATGCGAGATAAAGCGCTGACTCATTAAATAGCGCCACGTTTTTTCTGTTTCTTCAAGGTAAAAATACTCAAGCTGATCAGCGTTTGTCGGTACATTTGATATCAAGCGACTCAAGTATAGCTGCCCATGATGTAAATAGGTTTGCCGCAAACCTGACGATAGTTTTTCACACAGTAAAATATGCGGCGCCATGAGTTGGAGCTGCCGCGCCAACACTTGGCTCAACATTGACAACAGGTAAATGCCGACTAATGGCGCCTTTGCCGCCTGTATAACCGCCACCCAATTTTTCAGAAAATCATCATTATTTAAAGCTGCGAATAGAAAATTGTCATCACGGCGCTTATCTTGATCGCGATCGATAAAATGCGCTGTGCGGTAATTCAACCCTCGGCAATACTGATTCAGTTTACGCGCCACCAGCGCGCGCTGTGCATGACCGGTAGTATGCGGCAGGCTTTCTAAGCTATAGCTTTCTTCAGCCGCGTCCACAATTAAATGCACAGGCGCTTCAGGGTATTGCTGTAAAAACTTGGAAAATGCTTGATGGCCTGCTTCATCATTGGCAAATGATTGATTGCTCTGCAACTTGCCGCCACGCCAAAGTCCAGCCAGCAAGCTGTTGGCTGTCGCACATAATACCAATTTATTTTGACGGCTTTGTAGCATTTATTGATCCGCCATTAAATTTTTAGCTTGCCAAATGTGTCATAAACAGGGCCCAGTATAGAGAGCATGATAAACGCCAATAGGCCACCCAACAGCACAGTCAGTGCGGGTTCTATCATTTTCAGCATTTTTTGCATGGAATCATTCACATCGCGGTCATAAAAATAGCTGATGTTAAGTAGGGATTTATCCAAAGCCCCTGTATTTTCGCCCACTTTTATCATACGCACGACGAGTTGCGGAAACAAACCCGCATTGCGGAAACTTTCGCTCATGGAACCGCCAGCGTTAATCTGCGCATGCGCGCGGCTAAGTGCATCCGCAACCACACGGTTACCCACAATGTTTTCACAAATTTTAATCGCATCTAAAATCGGGATGCCTGTTTGATACATTAAAGCAAAATACCGAGCAAAGCGTGCCATGATGATTTTATGCAGAATGGGTCCGGTAACAGGTAAGTTGAGTTTCAGCCTATCAAAGCGATAGCGCGCTTGAGGGTTAGATTGAATTATGGCGACTAACACGACCACGATTAGAATAGGCGCGCCTATGACTAGCCACCAATAGTTAACAAACACGTTTGACATCGCAATCAATATTTTTGTATTGAGTGGCAGCTCCTGCCCCATATTACGCAAAAACGACACCATTTGCGGCACCAGATAAGTCATTAAAAATGCCACCGCACCCATCACAACCACTGCCACAAAAGCCGGGTATGCCAACAGTTGTTTCGTCTGCGACCTTAACTCATCCTGCCAGCGGATGGTGTTAAATAAATTATTCAATACTGTGGGTAACTGGCCAGTTTTCTCTCCCGCATCAATCAGGCTCACGAAGACATCGCTAAATACACCGGGATGCTTTGCCAACGCTTGCGATAACATTTTCCCGCCTTCTACTTCAGCGCGCACTACTCCCAACACTTTCTGAAAATAGGGGTTGCTGCTGCTTTCACGCAAATCACTCAAGCACTCCAGCAAAGGCACGCCGGCGCTGGTTAACTGCTCCAGCTGAAAGCAAAACATGGCTAGGTCCTGATGACTGACCTGGGTGCGGTTAAACAGGCGGGTGGATTTTTTTGCCACGCGAAAAGTAATTAAATCCAGCCCCATGTGCCCTAGTCGAGTTTCCAGATCCGCCTCATTGCTCGCATCAATCTGCCCCATGGCCAGACGACCGGATTTATCAACCGCGTTGTAGTTAAATGAAGGCATATCCATTAGCCACTGATGCGGCTCGTCAAATCAATCACACGCATCACCTCTGATACGCTGGTATAACCATCTAAAATACGGCGCACGCCATCTTCTGCCAACGTGATAAAACCTTTATCAAGTGCCATTTTTTGCAATTCATCCAGATGCGCACGGCGCGAAATCAACGCATCCATATCACTATCAATACGTAATAATTCCATAATTGCCATACGTCCGTGATAGCCATTCTGATTACAACGCTTGCAGCCTTTGGGTTCGTAAATTTGTGATTCATCGTCAGCTTTAAGTCGCAAGATTTTGCGCTCTAGTGCATCCGGCGTATGTTGCACTTTGCAATGTGGACACAGCACGCGCACCAAGCGCTGCGCCACTACACCAATGATATTGCCCGCCATAATGTCCGGCAAAATGCCAATATCCGTTAAACGCGGAAAAGCTCCTAAGGCAGAGTTGGTATGCAAGGTGCTGAACACTTGATGCCCGGTCATTGCGGCGCGGAAAGCCATGGTTGCAGTGTCAGCATCGCGAATCTCGCCCACTAAAATAATGTCAGGGTCTTGCCGCATAATAGAGCGAATGCCGTTGGCAAAGTCTACTTTATTCACTTCTGCCACAGAGGTTTGACGCATCATAGTGACTGGATACTCCACCGGGTCTTCCAGTGTCATAATGTTCACAGCCTCTGTATTTTGATGCGACAACAGCGAGTAGAGCGTTGTTGTTTTACCGCTACCGGTAGGGCCGGTCACAATCAATATACCTTCAGGGCGCGTCATCATCAGATGCAACTCGTTTAATACAGAGGGACGCAAGCCCATGCGCTCCATAGGAATGATGGACTTTTCACGATCCAGCACACGTAATACAATATTTTCACCATGAATGGTAGGGTGCGTGGATACTCGGAAATCAATCGGGCGACCACATAAATGCATGTTCAAACGGCCATCCTGCGGTGCGCGTGTTTCGGCAATATCCAGACTACTCATCACTTTAAGTCTAACTGCCACCCCGCCCCAGTAACTCTTATGCAGGCTACGAACCTGTTGCAACACACCATCGATTCTGTAACGAATACGTAAAAATGAAAACTCGGGCTCAAAGTGAATATCTGAAGCGCCCCGCTTAACCGCATCCATCAATAAGGCGCCGACTAAACGCACCATTGGCTGTGTATATTTGTTGCCATCTGCCGCCAAACTTCGGTAATCAATTTCTCCGGTCTCAATTTCACGCAAAATGCCATCAACCGACAACGCATAGCCGTAAAATTGATCAATCACTTCCTCAAGTTGCGCCTCAGCAGCCAACACTGGTTTAAGCTGAATCTGCCCGCCCAACATGGCACGCAACTGATCAAGCGCCACCACGTTAAATATATCCGCCATGGCAACCACCATGGATTTAGTCGCATCATCATAAGCCACGGGCAGCAAATGGTAGCGGCGTGAAAAGTCTTGCGGCACCATCTGCAACGCTTCCGCATCAGCCACCACGGTAGATAAATCAATACTATCTGTGCCAATGGTATGTGCAACGGCGTCGCGCACCATGGTCTCGGTGGCAAAGCCTAAGCGCACCAATTGGCGACCTAAAGGCAAATAATTATGCTCTTGCTCAGTAAGTGCGATACGCAGCTGATCTTGACTGATCAGACCCTGCTGTATCATCAATTCACCTAAGCGAAGTTTACGAAGTTGCTCAGCCATTGAAATTAACCTGTTTTACCAAATTGGATTGTGATTATTCTTTTAGGGGCTGTAGTAGATTAATCAAATAATTGGGATTAACAAGATACCTATAAAAAGCCATGCCAATATGCAGGCAATAAACTGTTGTGTAATAGATGCGATATTTTTTCATCAGTATTTGGAGCAATGATTTCGGTGGTCATATTAAAACTTTCAAGTAAATTGACTGAAAGTAACCTAATTGAGATTAAATTTCGCCACAAGTGCTTCGATCTTCTCAATATCGGTTAACCCAAGTACCTTGCGTGCCTGAATGTTCAGTTGGGTAAGTTGGCTATGCAATACTTGTTGCTTGATGCTAAGTATGTGCGAAGGGTGCATGGAGAGTTGCCGTAGACCCATGCCAATAAGCAGTTTGGTAAGTTTTACATCGCCTGCCATTTCGCCACAGACCGAAACTGATTTACCTAATTTAGCCCCGGCCTTGATAGTGATGGAGATTAATTTTAATACCGACGGATGCAGTGGATTATATAAATGCGCGACTGCGTCATCGGTGCGGTCAATGGCCAATGTATATTGAATCAGGTCATTGGTGCCTATAGACAGAAAGTCTAATTCATTGGCAAACGCCTCGGCATTGATGGCTGCCGCCGGGATTTCTATCATGCCGCCTAATGAGATATTTTCATCAAATGGGATCTGCTCTTTACGCAAACTGGACTTCGCCCGCTCAAGTAATAGCTTGGTTTGACGTAGCTCCGCAAGCGTACAAAGCATGGGAATCAAAATCTTGATGTGCCCAAAATGCGAGGCGCGTAATAAAGCGCGTAATTGTGTATGAAAGATCTGTGGTTCCGATAAGCATAAGCGAATGGCGCGCAGACCCAGCGCCGGATTGGCACAGTTCACCACGCTATCGGGGTTCATTTGTTTATCTGCACCCAAGTCCAGTGTGCGAATGGTGACGGGTGCGCCTTTCATGGCCTCTGCCACCGCTTTGTAAGCTAAAAACTGCTCTTCTTCATCGGGCATATCGCGCCGATTCATAAATAAAAACTCGGTACGATAAAGACCTATACCGGTAGCACCGACCGCCCTTACTGCGGTAACGTCTTCGGGTACTTCAATGTTGGCAAATAACTCAATAGTCGTACCATCGATGGTGACGGCTTTGGTTGTTTTAATGCGTTGCAGTTTTTGTTGCTCAAGCTCCCACAGCTCTTGGCGCAGTTTATATTCCGCCAAAATTTCTTTGGATGGACTAACGATAACGACGCCCAAATCGCCATCTACAATAATCAGCTCACCGTTATTGATTAAATCACGCGCATGCTGCAATGCGACAATGGATGGGATATTAAGGCTACGCGCTAGAATTGCCGTGTGTGAAGTTGCGCCGCCTACATCGGTAATAAATGCGGCAAACTGATGTTGCTTGAATTGAATAGCATCCGCCGGAGAAATGTCATGCGCCACCAAAATCAGCCTGCGCTCTTCTTGCGTTGCACTAGCTTGCTGTTCTGTGGTTAATTGGCTTTGATGCCCTAATAACACTTTGATGATACGCTCAACCACCTGAATGACATCTTGCTTGCGTTCGCGTAAATACTCGTCTTCAATTTGCTCAAATTGGTCAACAATGTCGTCCATTTGTAGCTTGATGGCCCACTCAGCATTACATTGTTCATTTCTGATGATGTCTTTAGGAGCTTCAGATAAAGACCTGTCTGCCAGCATCATCAGATGTGTACCGATAAATGCACTTAATTCTGCCGGCGCATTCTTGCGAAAACTACTGTTGATTTGCTCCAGATCCTGTTTAACCGTGGCTACTGCGTTACTGAAGCGCTCAATCTCATCCTCAATTAAATGTTTGGGTAGTTGGTAATGCACCACTTCCAGCAATGCATTAGAAACGAGGTGCGCTTGTCCAATCGCAATGCCGCCGGAAACCCCTACGCCGTGAATGCTGAAACTGGTCACTTTTTAATCATTCCCATGAGAAGTTACTCACCCTCACCAAAATAATCTGCAACCAGAGCGGTTAAAGCTTCAATCGCGGCAACTTCATCAGCGCCTTCAGCCTCTACGTTAATAACCGCCCCCTTAGCCGCCGCCAGCATCATCACGCCCATGATGCTTTTTGCATTCACACGGCGCCCATTACGCGCGATCCATATCTCGCTGGAAAACTGACTGGCGGCTTGCGTAAGCTTGGTTGAGGCGCGCGCATGTAGCCCTAATTTATTGATAATTTCTAGTTCTTTACTGATCATAAATAGTTAAATCCAGTTGAATTCTTTAACGGGGCATTCAAACCTGCCCATAGTGTTCGCAGTTTTCACGATTAAAATATACAACGCCTTCTCGGCCGCCACTGACGGCTTTTTCAACCAGTGTAGCAAGTGACTCATGACGATAGGTTATCGCGCGAACCAGCATAGGTAAATTCACGCCGGCAACACCTTCTACCAAACCGGGCTGCAATAATTTGGCGACAATATTGCACGGTGTAGCGCCATACATGTCTGACAGTATCAATACACCATCCCCTGTGTTCAGCTTAGTAGCCAAATCCAATGCTTTGGGTAGTAGATTATCGGGGTCGTCATGCGTACACACCGCTAGGCAGGCAAGCTGCTCCTGATCTTTGTTCATCACATGGGCAGCACATTCTATTAAGCTATCGCCCAATGTGCCGTGTGTAATAATTAAAATGCCAATCATTATTTCTTCTTTAGATTTTTTTGTACTTTAAATTATTTTAGCTCTCGGTGTCGCGTCAGTACTTTTTGTTGCGCCCCAAAGTACTGGCTTAATTGCTCCACAAAATATACCGACCGATGTTGCCCACCGGTACAGCCGATAGCCACCGTTAAATAACTACGGTTATCGACAATAAAACAAGGTAGCCATTTTTCTACATAATGGCGAATATCCGTGAGCATCTCATGTACCGCTGCGTGATCTTCCAAAAAAGCTTGTACTTTGGCATCGCGACCGGTGAGCTCGCGCAACAGTGGGTCATAATGCGGGTTAGGCAGACAGCGTACATCAAATACAAAATCGGCATCCAGCGGGATACCATGCTTGAACCCAAATGAGGTAAATAACAACGTCAGACCTGTATGTTCGCTTGAAACTACCTCTTTCACCCAACCACGTAAGGTATTGGCGCTAAGGTGGCTGGTGTCAATCACATGCCCAAGATCGCCTAAATTGCTCAATAACTCCCGCTCACAGGCGATGCTTTCAGCAAGCGTTATCGTATCTTTGCTTAACGGATGTTTGCGTCGTGTTTCACTAAATCTTTTAACCAGCGTTTCAACGTTAGATTCCAGAAACAGCACTTGCGTATCAATATTTTGTGATTTTAGCTGTTCAATATGTGCCGGCAATGTCTCGATAGCCGCACTGCGACTATCAATACTGATTGCCACACGATCATGATTCGCAGTATGCAAATGCGCTGCAATCTGTGGCAGCATCGTAGCGGGTAGATTGTCGATGCAGTAGCAGCCGCTATCTTCCAGCGCCCGCAATACGATACTTTTACCTGAGCCAGAAAGGCCAGTGACAATAATCAATTGTTTCATTTTGGTATTTTAGGCATGACTACCTGCTTTTTTCATTTCGCGCTGTTGCCGCTGTGTGAATTGCTTGGTTGCATTGACGCCACGCAATAATAACATGTGGTTGAGCACGGCAACTTCAACCAATACAGCGATATTGCGACCTGCAGCAATCGGGATATGCACTTTAATTATCTTGACCCCCAACACTTCCTCATGTTGCGTTTTAATACTTAGCCTATCAAGCGACTGTGGTGATTGCTTGTCTGCCATAACCAGCTGAATAATCAAATCCAGCGGCTTAGTGGGTTTGACTGAGTTATCACCAAATAGCGCACGAATATTTAGAATGCCTAAACCGCGCACTTCCAAAAAATCTTGCAGTAAAGGCGGACAACGCCCTTCAACCCGCTCGGGGGAAATACGGAAAAAATCGACAATGTCATCGGCAATCAGTCGGTGTCCACGTGAAATCAGCTCCAGTGCAAGCTCACTTTTACCAATGCCGGCATCGCCTTTAATCAGCGCACCAAAGCCCTGCACTTCCATAAAGACCCCATGCAGACTCACCGAGTCTGCAACGGCCTGCGCCAGAAAATGGCTCAAAACATCCATCAACTCCGGGCTGCGCAGTGTTGAAGTAAAAAGTGGTGCCGCGTGGTTATTGGCTGCAGCAATCAGTGACTCAGGCACTTTCTCACCATTAGCCACAATGACTGCTGCTAAATCAGTCGAGTATAAATTCTCAATCGCACGCATGGCGTCAACCGGTGGCAAGCTACGTAAATAATCCATTTCTGCGCAACCCAGCACTTGTACCCGGTTAGGGTGTACAAAGTTAAGATGACCAATCAGAGCCAGAGAGGGTTTGGTGACTGTTTCGCTAGTGAGGGTATTAGACCCGCCGTTAAGCCCGGCTACCCAATTCATTTTGAGCTTACGGCGGGTTTGTTTGAATAGCTCAGCGACGTTTATTTGAGCCATGGTTTGTAAAAGTTTGATGAAAAAAGATTAATTAAGGGGTAACTTTTTAATCAACGTGCTGATGCTTAACCGCGCCATTCGTTTTGTGATGATCCGCATGTTTTTCTTTGTATTTCACCACCTGACGATCAAGCTTGTCAGTCAACATATCAATCGCGCTGTACATATTGCCATCTTGGCAGGCAGCATGTAAATCATTACCAGGCACATGCAGCGTGGCCTCTACCTTTTGGGCGAGCTTTTCAACACTCATGGTCACTTTAACATCGATGACATGGTCAAAGTGGTTGCTAATTCGGACTAATTTGCTTGTGACATAATCGCGCAAAGCAGGAGTTATTTCTAAATGGTGACCCGTTAATTGTAAATTCATGACTTGCTCCTTTTAAAATATTCCACTCGTTTGAATTTTTCAGACATTCTCTTCAAGCTCGCAGAACAATTTCAGTTTACTACTTTAATTAGCCTCTGTGCTATTGGAATAAAGAATTTTTTGTGAGCCAAAAGTTTAGAGCGATTTTCTTAAGCTTGCTGGCGCAATATTGAGCGCTTCACGGTATTTTGCAATGGTACGGCGCGCCACCACGATGCCTTGTTTGGCTAATAAATCTGTAATTTGGTTATCAGAATATGGTTTTTTGGGGTTTTCCTGATCAACCAATTGTTTGATCAGTGCACGAATGGCCGTAGCCGAGCAAGTTCCACCACTGTCTGTGGCAACTGAGCTGCCAAAAAAGTATTTAAGTTCAAAGATTCCACGTGGTGTAAGCATATATTTATTTGAGGTCACGCGTGAAATGGTCGATTCATGCAACTCCAGTTCATCTGCAATTTCGCGCAACACCAGCGGGCGCATCGCAACCTCGCCATATTCCAGAAAGTTGCGTTGACGATCAACAATGGCTTGCGATACGCGCAAAATAGTTGAAAATCGCTGTTGGATATTCTTGATCATCCATTTTGCTTCTTGTATTTGGCTTTGCAGGTATTGGCTGGAGCTATCGCGATTACGTTTCAAAATTCCGGCATAAAGTTGGTTGATTTTAAGTTTAGGAATAACGCCATCATTCAGGCTGGCGATCCAGATGCCTTTTACTTTTTTAACAATCACCTCATGCTGAATGTACTGCTCAGCCCCAATCAGGCTAAATGCGCTGCCTGGCCTCGGATTTAAGCTGGTAATCAGTTGCTGCACTTGCTTGAGCGTAGGTTCATCGCAGTCCAGTGTTTTACGTAATTTAACAAAATCACGCGCAGCCAGGGCTTGCAGATGGCTTTTTGCAACCAGGTTCGCCAATGTTAAATGCGGCGTTTCTACAGGCAATGTTTGCAATTGCAATAGCAAACACTCGCTCAAATTGCGTGCGCCCACACCCGCCGGGTCTAAATGTTGAATGTGGTGCAAAGCCGTTTGCAACTCCACCGCATCAATTTCAAGCGCTAGTGGCATTTGCGCTGCAAGTTCTTCCAGCGACGCCTCCAAATATCCATCTTCATTGATGCTATCGACGAGCAACAACGCGAGCGATTGGTCACGCGCGGATAAAGGCATGAGTTTTAGCTGAGATAACAAGTGTTCCCGCAAGCTGATTTGCAGGGTTTCTTGCGACTTATAATCGCTATCGTCATCTGCCGGCGCACTATTTTCATCCCAGCGGCTGCCATTTGAGAACTCGTCAAATTCATCACCAAACTCAGCTGAAAATGTGTCGGGAAGAAATGTATCTGAAAGATCAGCGCTACCTACCTCAGCCTCTACATCTTGTGTTGCTATACTGGCATTCGTGATTTCATCCAGGCTGCCGGATGCGCTTAATGGAGCCTCATCTGCACTTGCCTCGACGGGATTGCCATATTCATCTTCGCTCTCATCGCCTCTTTCCAGCAATGGATTCGTTTGCATCAACGCATCGATTTCCTGATTTAATTCCAGGGTTGAAAGCTGTAACAGCCGTATTGCCTGTTGCAGCTGTGGTGTCAGTGAGAGGCTTTGCGAAAATCTAAGCTGCAAGCCTTGCTTCATAGGCGGAAATCTTTGCCCAGATAAACTTCACGTACACTTTGATTGGCTACAATTTCACTTGGAATGCCTGAAGCAAACACGTGCCCCTGATTGACAATATAAGCACGGTCACAAATACCTAAAGTTTCGCGCACGTTGTGGTCAGTAATCAGCACCCCAATATTGCGCGCACTTAAAAACCGAATGATATGCTGAATATCAATGACTGCGATGGGGTCAATGCCTGCAAACGGCTCATCCAATAAAATAAAATCGGGATCTGAAGCCAAACAGCGTGCGATTTCAACACGGCGTCGCTCACCGCCAGACAAGCTCACCGCCGCGCTATCGCGGATATGGGTAATATGCAACTCTTCCAGCAACGATTCCAACTTTTCGTCCATTGCTTCTTCTGTCATGTCTTGCAATTGCAGTATCGCCAGAATATTTTCCGACACCGTCAGTTTGCGAAAAATTGACGGCTCCTGCGGCAAGTAAGACAGGCCCATTCTGGCGCGCATATGAATCGGCATATGGCTTAAATCCTTACCATCTAGCGAAATTTTGCCGCCATCCAAGGGAACCAGGCCTACCATCATGTAAAAACTGGTTGTTTTACCTGCCCCATTGGGGCCCAGCAGCCCGATGATTTCGCCACTTTTAATGGTCAGGGAAATATCCTGTACCACGGTGCGCGCCTTGTATGATTTACGCAAATTTTCTACAACAAGTTCGCTCATGATTATTTATTCTCTAACTTCTAAATGACGGCTGAAACGGATGTTCTTCACGGCAGGCGCGCTGTTATTACTACTTACCGGGCTGGCTCAGCAGGTTGAGTGGGGGTGGCATTAGTTGCTGGCGCCTTTTTATTTTTTGGTTGAATAATGGCACGAACGCGCCCACTCGGCGTGCCCGGTGTAGTGGCCGATGAGCCGCCGCCAATCACTTCAGCGTATTCTGCATTGGCGTCATACATAATGTAATCACCATGCACGATGTCTTGCCCACGCTTTACCCAGGCTTTGGTATAAAGCTGAACTTTATCCATACGCCCATCATATTCAATACGCTGAGCGCTACCCTCCATATATTCATTTTTACCCTCACGTTTTTGTTTAAACGTGGTTGGGTTGCCCAATGAAGTGCTGTGTTGAAAACCAGCTTTATCTTCGCGCACAATCAACTTGTCTGCATGAATAATAAGCGTGCCCTGCGTTAAGATGACATTGCCGGTGTAGGTGCTGGTTTGCTTCGCATCATCCACTTTCACTGAGTCGGCCTCTAAATCGATCGGTTTGTCGCGGTCTGCCGCTTCAGCCAATGCGTGATTAGAGAAGCTCAATGATGACAGGCTTAATGAAATAACACTCATGATCAAATTGAGTTTTATGGTGAATGGTTGTTTATTCATGGCGTCTCCGAATGCGCGCATTATTGCTGTTGGATTTATTTCGTTTTTTTGTTGCAACTGATTTGCTACCAGCCCCAGCCCGCCTTGACTTGCTGGTAACCGTCTTGGTTTTAATTATCGCTACCTTAACGGTAGGTCGCTCATAGTGCGCGCGAACGTTGTGCTGTAAAGTCACGGTCCTTTTTTTCTTTTCATAAATCATCCCGGTGGCATAAATGATCGTTTTAGGCGCTTGTCGAATCACTACTGGACTTTTCGTTGTCACAAGCTCTTCATCAGGGCGAATGTTAAGATATTCCGTTTCCACCGTCATTTCACCTTTGCCGGCAAAAGCCTGACGAGTAACCTTCACATGATCAACCAGCTCTACTACTTCACCATTACTGGACACATAGCCACGCATGCCTTCTACCTGCGTATATGGCTTGCCGATAGCAAACTGTGTGTAACGTGGACGCTGCAAATGTGTCGTATCGTCATCTGGAAAATGTCGCATTTCTACTGCCGCCAGTTTATAGCGCAAGTGACCGTTAATGTCGGTTTGCGTGGTCACAAAATTACTCATTATATAGTCCGGGTCATGGCGGCTACTACCGTCTATTTTAGGCACTGGTGGCTGCACCGTTTCGTTAATCCAAAGCGTGAGCAACGCTAGTAACAAAAGTAGCACAAGCGGGAAAACAATCGCAGAGCGTGTGCCTATGTGCATACTTTAGCGCGCCTAATTAGCAATGCTGGCTTGCGTCAAGAACTGCATCATTTGCGCATCAAACGACCCCTGCGCCTGCATAATCAGCTCGCACACCTCTCGCACCGCACCACGTCCACCTGCCTTGTGCGTTATATAGTGCGCGTGCTTGAGCACCAAAGCGGGTGAATCAGGAACAGCAATGGCCAAACCACACTGCAGCATGGGCGGCAAATCAACTACGTCATCCCCCATAAATGCACATTGATCCGCCCGCAAGCCGCTGGCTTCGATGAGGTGCTTAAATGCCTCTAGTTTATCTTCTGCGCCTTGGTAAAAGTGCGCCACACCCGTGCTTTCGGCACGTTTTTTTACTACATTTGATGTGCGTCCGGTAATGATGGCGAGCGCCACTCCGGAAGCCTTCAGTAGCTTCATTCCCAGCCCATCGTGTGCATGAAAGGTTTTATATTCCTGCCCATCATCGCCGATGGTTAAACCGCCGTCGGTCATTACCCCGTCCACATCCAGCACTAATAACCTGATGTTCTGTAGGCGTTGATTTAAGTCCTTGTTGGTGTTTTTTGAAGTCACCTAAACCACCTTTGCCAGTAATAAATCGTGCATATTTAACGCGCCAACCAGAGTGCCGGCATCGTTAATAACCAGTAGCGCATTGATTTTGCGTTGCTCCATGATTTCAACTGCGACAATCGCCAATTGATTTTGATGAATCGTCGCCGGATTTTGATGCATCACATCTCGGATTTTGGCGTTTGCCACATTGATATTTTGCTCAAATGCGCGGCGCAAGTCACCATCGGTAAAAATACCAATCGGCTTGTTATCGGCATCAACAATGGCTGTCAAACCCAAGCCCTTGCGCGACATTTCGAGCAACCCTTCTGCAAGCGACGCGTTTACAGGCACCTGTGGTGCGCCATCCCCTGCGCGCATTAAATCACTTACATGTACCAGTAAGCGCCGCCCTAAGCTGCCACCTGGGTGTGAGCGCGCAAAATCTTCAGCTGTAAAATCGCGTAAATCCAGTACACACAAAGCAAGGGCATCGCCTAACGCCAATGCTACTGTTGTGCTTGAAGTCGGCGCCAAACCTAATGGACACGCTTCTTTTGCAACATGGGCACTCAGATGAATATCTGCAGTTTTCGCCAAGGTAGAGCTATCGTTACCGGTGATAGCAATGATGCTTACGCCTAATCTTTTCAGGGGGGGCACAATGGTAAGAATTTCATCGCTCTCACCAGAATTTGAAAGCACAATCACAACATCCCCTGCGGTAATCATGCCCAAATCGCCATGACTTGCCTCTGCCGGATGCATAAAGAAAGCCGGAGTGCCGGTACTGGCAAACGTAGAAGCGATTTTGCCGCCGACGTGACCGGATTTACCCATACCGCTGACGACCACGCGCCCCTTGCATTGCAGAATGAGGGTAACCGCATCACTGAAGCGATGATCCAGCCGTTTGGCAAGCGCATCAATTTCACTGGCTTCCATCCGCAACACTTCTTGCGCCAATGATAGCGTGTGTTGTTGATTCGCCAATGCAGGCTTGTTATGACTCAGTGATGATGACATTGCGCTTTATTTGTAATCTTAAAGGTTGTGTTTTAAAGTGGATACATTGAGTGGGTAGTATAAAAGGGAATGCCCTTGTGATAAAGCCTAAAGCATCATGAATAGTGATATTTTAAGTAAAATTTGCGAATAAATTGCATAACTAGGCATAGATTTTGCTATTACAGCCATGTCTATTGCTCAAAACTTGAGTAGTATCTCAGTTTGAATTGACTGCTTATAAAAAATAAACGTGCGTGCCAGTATTTTTATACTGATTGTGAAACAATGACAAACTACAGAATAAATAGCAAAAATCAAATAGCATCCACCCCATATGTTTGACACATTACCTTTAATTCTAATCCTGCTTATCAGCTCGGTGCTGGCCGTGGCGCTATTTCGTGCGTTTCGGCTACCTGCCATGCTGGCTTATTTTTTGGTGGGCTTGGCGCTGGGTCCGCACACTTTTGGCTTACTACCCAATACTGAAGCCAACAGAGAGTTTGCCGAATTCGGTATTGTGTTTTTGATGTTTAGCATCGGCTTGGAATTCAGTTTGCCGCAGTTATATGCCATGCGCAAAAAAGTGCTGGGCTTAGGTAGTGCGCAAGTCATTATTACACTGGCGGTTGTCATGGGTGTGGCTAAACTTGCCGGGCTAAATTGGCCTGCCGCCTTTGTGATTGGTACAGCGTTGGCGATGTCATCTACGGCCATTGTTTCCAAAATACTATCTGAGCGGATTGATTTAAATTCTCGCCATGGCCGATTAAGCATAGGTGTGCTGCTGTTTCAGGACATCGCAGTCGTGCCGGTTTTAGTGCTCATTCCCGCATTGGGGGTAGCCGATACCAGCTTGATGGACGTATTTGGCTTAGCCATGCTGAAAGCGGCTGCCATGCTGTTGTTTTTATTCACCATCGGCAAATGGCTGATCAATCCCTGGTTCAATTTAGTGGCAAGCCAGCGCTCCCGTGAATTGTTTGTGATGAACGTGCTGATGATCACGCTGCTATTAGCTTTCGCCACCAAAATGGCAGGCTTATCTTATGCGCTAGGGGCGTTTATTGCGGGCATGTTGATCTCGGAAACGAAATATCGCTATCAAGTGGAATCAGACATTTCACCGTTTAGAGACATCCTGCTCGGACTGTTCTTTATCAGCGTAGGCATGTTATTAAATCCACAACAGATTTTTAGTCATATTGGCTTGGTGCTACTCATTCTGGTCGCATTTGTTTTCTTCAAAGCCGCTATCGTGGCGATGGTGGTCAGGTTGGTAAAATATGAAACGGGTGTTGCTATTCGCACCGGCGTGATACTCGCGCAAGCTGGCGAGTTTAGTTTTGTAATTTTAGCTTTGGGCGTAGAACAAAATCTCATTAGTGGTCAGGCGCTGCAACTGATACTCGCTGCCTCGCTACTCTCCATGGTGATTGCACCTTTTTTAATCCAGTACAACGGCCGTATTGCAAGGCGCTTGGTGAGTAGCTACAACCGCAATAGCGGTCAGGTAATTCAAGATATCGATGATGTTGGTAAGCACTTACATAACCATGTCATCATCTGTGGCTATGGACGTAGCGGTCAATATTTAGGCCGTTTTCTGCGAGAAGAAAACATCCCTTATATCGCATTGGATATTGACCCCTCACGAGTGCTGGAAGCCGCAGCAGCGGGCGAGAATGTAATGTTTGGTGACGCGGCGCGGCGCGTGGTGTTGGAAGCTGCAGGCGCCGCCCGCGCTAAAGCCCTAGTGGTGAGTTATGCGGACAATCGCGCTGCGATGAAAATTTTGCATGTCGTGCAAGAAAGTTACCCGCAACTACCGGTCATCGTGCGCACTGTTGACGATACCAATATGGAAATCCTGCGTAAAGCAGGTGCGGCTGAAGTCGTGCCTGAAATTTTAGAAGGCAGCTTGATGCTGGCCTCGCATGCGCTCATGCTGCTTGGCGTGCCGCTGAATCGCGTAGTAAAGCGTATTCGTTTATTTCGTGAAGAGCGCTACAAGTTATTTAGAGGTTATTTTCATGGTATTTCAGATGCTGAAAATGAAGAGCTGGAAAAACAACAGGTACGTTTGCACTCTGTCATTATTTCCGCTGGCGCATTTGCCATTGGCCGATGTTTGACTGACATGCAGCTGGACAGCTTTGAGGTGGAAGTCAAATCTATCCGCCGTCCAAATTCTAACGGCGCGCAAATTACACCTGAAAGTCCACTGGTAGAAGGTGATGTCATTGTGTTGCTTGGTCTGCCGACAGGGTTGACCAGCGCACAAAATACTTTGCTTATTGGGCGAATAGCCCTTAAATAAGCGTTATTAGACCTCATTCCCATGACTCAACATGTAATGATTATCGGCGGCGGCATTGTGGGCTGCATGACCGCGATGGAATTGGTCAACCGTGGCTGCCGCGTCACCATTGTAGAGCGCAACCAGATTGCCAGCCAAACCTCTGGCGAATCATCATGGGCGGGCGGCGGCATTATCTTCCCATTGCTGCCTTGGCTATATTCAGAACCCGTCAACACTTTAACCAATAACGGCGCAAACTTTTATCGAGAACTCAGCCAACGCTTGCAACTTGAAACCGGAATAGATGCCAATTTTGAACAATCAGGTTTTTTGCTACTGCCAGCATTCGACGTAAAGTCTGCTCAAGCATGGTGTATGCAAAACCAAGTACCCGTGCAAGCGGTAAAAGCTTCTGCTTTTAAGGTGCAATCTTTAAGTGGAGAAGACGCATTATGGCTACCTACCGTGTGCCAAATACGCCCCCCTTACCTGATGCAAGCCATGCGTAAATGGCTGGAACAACATAAGGTAACCCTGTTGGAACATACGCAACTGGCACCACTTAAAGAAACGCAACGACTCACTGAATGGCAAACCATCGACGGTGAAAAACTAGGCGCAGACCAATTTGTCGTCACTTCGGGCGCGTGGAGTTTTGAGCTACTCAAAGAAACCACAGCAAAACTCAAGGTTAAACCCATGCGCGGGCAAATACTGCTCTACCAACCTGAACACAATCTCGAACAAATTGTGTATCGAGAAGGTTTTTACATGATACCGCGTCGTGATGGCTATCTACTTGCTGGTAGCACGCTTGAAGATGTGGGGTTTGATGCATCGGTCACGGAGGCAGTGCGTGATGAGCTACGCATCAAGGCAGAAGCCATTATGCCAGCGCTAAAAAACGAACCCATCATCAAGCACTGGAGCGGGCTGCGGCCGGGTACGCCAGAAAATTTACCCACGATAGGTGCGCACCCAACCATTGAAAACCTGTATCTGAACACAGGGCATTTCAGATACGGCCTCACCATGGCACCTGCCAGCGCACAGTTGGTGGCGGCATTGATGTCAGGCGAAGCGCCACGCATTGACGCCACACCTTACGCTTGCCGTTAGCTTCTGTTATGAGAGTTATTCAGCCAAATCTGACAGAGGCGCAAGATTGTCATAAAATGCCATCATGGTGGTGATGGGCATTTTGTTTTGTAGAGACAGATTCAAATTAAGGGCAGTTTTCAATTGGATAATATTTTTTTTATAGGCCTCATGGGTGCAGGTAAAACGACGATTGGGCGTTTACTGGCAAAACAAATGGGCAAATATTTTTACGATTCTGATGTTGAGATTGAACGTAAAACGGGCGTAAAAATCCCGCTCATATTCGAGCTGGAGGGTGAAGCTGGCTTTCGTAAGCGTGAAACTGCGGTGATTGAAGAGTTGAGCCAATTAAAAAACATTGTCATGGCAACCGGTGGCGGTGCAGTTTTATTACCTGAAAATCGAGCATTTCTAAAGAACAATGGCAAAATTATTTACTTGCGCGCCAAAGTAAACGATTTGTATCAACGTACACGCAATGATAAAAGTCGCCCATTATTACAGGGTGATAATGTAGAGCAAAAGCTTGAGCGTTTGTATATTGAACGTCATCCAATTTACACCAGCCTAGCGGATTATATTGTGGATACCGGTGCGCAATCTGCCAATGAGATTACCAACCATATTGAACAAATGCTAGCAAAATAGACCAACATTTAAGATTTATAAATTCATATGCAAACACTTAACGTAGAACTCGCTAACAGAAGTTACCCTATCCATATCGGGCGTAATTTAATATCAAATGCCAGCCTGATATTGCCATACTTAAAACGTAAGCACGTGGCCGTTGTGACTAACACGACAGTCGCGCCACTGTATTTGTCGCAATTAAGCCAAACGTTGCAGGCGGCAGGCGTTAGCGTTATCCCCATTGTATTGCCGGACGGTGAGGCGTATAAAAATGCAGAAACGCTCAATAAAATTTACGATGCCCTCCTCCAAAATCGCTGTGAGCGCAGCACCACACTGATTGCATTGGGGGGCGGTGTTATTGGTGATTTAACCGGCTATGCTGCCGCCACCTATTTGCGTGGTGTGCCATTCATTCAAATGCCTACCACGCTGCTTTCTCAGGTTGATTCATCCGTGGGTGGCAAAACCGGCATTAACCATCCGCTGGGCAAGAACATGATAGGCGCATTTTACCAGCCGCAATTAGTGTTGGCGGATATTGATACCTTGCAAACATTACCGGCACGGGAATTTTCTGCCGGCATGGCAGAAGTCATTAAATATGGCTTGATTCGAGACCCGGAATTTTTTAATTGGCTGGAAACCAACATCGTCAAACTCATGGCGCTGGATGAGGCGGTGCTAAGCGATGCCATCTATCGCTCTTGCCAAAATAAAGCGGAAGTCGTCGCGCGCGATGAGCATGAAAATGGCGAGCGCGCTTTGCTAAACCTGGGTCACACTTTTGGTCACGCAATTGAAAATGCAATGGGCTATGGCGTATGGTTACACGGTGAGGCGGTAGCGGCGGGCACCATGTTGGCGGCAGATTTATCGCAACGCATGGGCTGGCTGACCAATGACGAAGTAAAGCGAATACACGCCTTATTAACTAAAGCTAATCTGCCTTTAGACGCGCCAAAATTAGGGGTGGAAAGATACTTAGACCTGATGCAACTGGATAAAAAAGTAGCGGATGGCAAAATAAGATTAGTGTTACAGCAAGGCATAGGTAAAGCCGTGATTACCAGTGACTATGATGCAGATGCGCTAAAAGCGACATTGTTTCTATGATCAATCCAAAAACATTCGCGGCGGGGCGCCGCTCCTACAAAATCATGGTAGGAGCGGCGCCTCGCCGCGAGGGTTTCCATCACAACCAATCAGTTGTAGGAGCGGCGCCTCGCCGCGAAAGCGCATCAAGATGAACAGCCTCGCCCCTTACGCCGCCAATCCTGCCCAATCCATTGGTCGTCAATTTGACGAGCCGCCCTCAACTACCCGCAATGCCTTCCAGCGTGACCGCGACCGCATCATTCACTCCACCGCATTTCGCCGCCTGGAATACAAAACGCAAGTATTTGTGAATCATGAAGGCGACTTATTTCGCACCAGATTAACGCACAGCCTCGAAGTCGCGCAAATGGCGCGCGGCATTGCGCGCACGCTTAATCTGCATGAAGATCTGACCGA
>CAMBZE010000021.1 GCA_945872425.1 Methylotenera oryzisoli
TCCCTTAAATGCTAATTTGAGTGGGGTAAAATTTAAAATTGATTATGGCGAATTAAATAAAGACAAGTCAATTAATAAAGATTCTGAGAAGACTAAAGATGTCTCCTTGGACAATGACTTAAAGCATGGCGTTTGGAATAAAGAGGAAATAATATTAGAAGGTCTTTCAGATAAGAAGCTTGGCTACGTGAGAATTCACGATTTAACAATCAACAGAATATCTCTATTGAATAGATAAAAAGGTGTATTTGTGAAAAAATACTTTTTAAGTTTATCAATCTTTCTTTTCTGTAATAGCTGTTTTGCTGAAGGGCTTCTCCAGGTTGATTTTATTGGACAGCCGCAAATACTTTTGAAAGATTCAAATGTAAACGCTTGTGGCATAAGATTTGTGGGAATTCAATCACCATCGGATGTGTCTTAAATATAAACTTTTGTCTTTGTTTACACAGCTTTTAATTTTAACAACATCAATTGTTACAGCCATTCATTTATTTAGAACGAATAAAATGTCGCTAGGCAAAAAAGCCATTCTTGCCAATTACTCCAGCGTTGCTGTTTTAATTGGTTACTTGCTAACTACTATGTATTTCCAACCACCCAAATTTATTAGCATAGATTTTTTGTATTTATTACTTTTTTATGGGTTCATCATTACCCCATTTGCAATTAACCTAAAAGTATTAAGAAATAGTTATGATTAATAAAATACAAAGCAAACTTAAAGCAATATTCACCTCCAAGTTTGCAAAGTTTATGGGGCATGTTTTTTTGATAAACCTTACCTTACATTTTGGGCAGAGATGAATGACCCTTATAGGCATGTAGAAGAACATGTCAAGATTGCAAACATGGTTTGGATTATTAGTGTCTGTGTGTTTTATTTAGATAGGCTTATTATGTCTAAATACAAAACTAAAATAGAACCGCTTTGAGGAGAATGTGGCATGAAAAAGCTATTATTAATTGTTGCTCTGATGATGGCATCTCTAAACATCCATTCAGAGATGTTACTTGAAAAAACAAACCGTGATTGGATATCATCTGTAGTTGTTAATAATAATGACACAAGATTTAGAGGATTCACGAGTTTTATTGAGAACGGTGATGTAGTTGTTTTAGTAATGGATAGGATTTCAAATAATTGCAATATTGAATATATGGGAATAAATGTTGTTCAAGATTCATCATCTCAAACTTCATTTACCTCGGAAACATTTTTTGGACAGTTAAGAATTGATAAATCTCCGCCACATGACATAACTTACAAAGTCACATTTGAAGAAGGGTCAACAACGATATTCCTTAACATTATGGATTTTAATGGTGAGACGGAATTAGTACGAGAACTTGAAAAAGGTAATTTTATAAGATTTAAGTTGAAAACAGATAAAGATGAATTTTTCTTAAGGTTTTCTTTAAATGGATACAAGGATTCAAAAACTAGAACGTTTGACTTGTGTACAAAATTCAAGCAAAACTCTGATAAATCTTACTTTGATGATGAAACACCAAAAAGCACACCAAAAAATAAAAATAAATCGCGTGTTAATAGCGATGCTAGTTATTTTTAACAAGTAATCAAATGTGCGCTGGTTATTAGTCCTATTATTGCTTTTTAGTTTCACTACTGAAGCGAGGCAACATAGAAGCTATAAAGCTAAAGTAGAGTTTAAGCAACAACATCCCTGCCCAGTCAATGGTGCAACTAAAGGGCGTTGTGAAGGCTACATCATTGACCACATCATTCCACTAGCCTGTGGAGGCGCAGACAGTCCTGAGAACATGCAATGGCAGACTGTTGAAGAATCAAAGGCTAAAGATAAGTGGGAGCGAGCGGACTGTGAAATGTATTCCAACGAAGCACCATAAAGTAACTTTTATCAAGTGAGCATACTGCCTTACCCTCATTTAATGGAGTCCATAGCATGGGTTATTATGCTGGTTTTTTTGTTGGCTAGCAAAATTAAAAACGTACAAAAATACGTACAAAAATAACTTACGATTTATTAAAGTCTAATAACTACGTGGCTTGCAAGCCTACAATCGAAGCCCTCCGTCGCACCAAGGAATAGTTTTTCTTCGTATCATACCGTATCAAATCCCAATAAATTCAATGATTTAACTCAATAACACGCCTCATAGCGTGTTTTGTCGTTGCATAAAGACGCTTTACAATATGTGAAAGAATAAAGTGCAGATGAACGGCATTTTAATTTTTCGATATGATTTTCAACAGAATACATTGCTAAATTAGTGCAAATCAGCCGCCGTTCCACAGCATTTCTTAAATTTTTTACCGCTGCCACATGGGCAAGGGTCGTTGCGGCCTGTTTTGGGATGAGCGCGTTCAAAGGTGGTGGCGATGGTGCGTTCCGCCACTGCTTGGCGATAGGGTAGCCAGTAGTGGTATATCCCAATCACACTATCAGGGATTTTCTCGGACCATTCTGCGCGTTGGACAGGCGTTTCGGTGAGAAGATGCTCTTCATCGGTGATTTCTTCATCATTACCCAGCAAATCAATGGGGCGTAGCATTTCCGCGCCTTGAGCATCATCTAATAAGGGTTGCCAATCGCTTTGCTTTAACTTTACGCCCTGCATAAAGCCATACGCCCAGCCTTCTGCATCGGTATATTCATTGCCTTCAAAATCGCGGTAATTGAACACCATTTCAAGCTCGCCAGTATCTGCTTGTAGCTGGTGGAGGATGTCGTTCATATGCCTAAAAATCAGCCCGACAATGCGTTCGGCTTGTGCCGTTGTGTCAAATTCAGGCGAGCCTTCTTCACCCCATATCTCATTTAGAATTTCGCTCATGCGCAATGTCACAGGGCCAATGACAGCCGCTGTTAAAAAGCCATCTAATATATCGATGGTCATGGTATCGTCAGAAACGAAATCAGACATTAAAAATTGATCCAACTCGTTAAATTCAGCCGCAGAAAGTGGCTTTTGAAAATTGGTTTGTTGTTTAGCCATTGCTTAGTGTCCTTTTTACCTAATCATTTTAATCTTAAATCTTACGGATGCCCCTCTTGCATCTCTCCCATTAAGGCATACACAGGTAGCAATGAGTATTTATTTGCGTCTAGGTTCGCTAGAAACCCAGTATCAGAGGCAACAATACGCAAAGCCTTTAGAGTATTGTTTACGGATTATCACACCGTGCCGCATGGTTGTCGTCATTTCTTTAGTATGCAAGTAAATGAAAGTGGATTATTTAGAAAAGAGGTTGTTGAAGTATTCTTGCAGCATAAAGATACAAACGCTATCAGCGCAATTTACAATCAAGCTACTTACGATAAAGAACGTAGGGAGTTAGCGCAATGGTGGAGTGACCAGTTAGATATTGCACGTGATGGCGCAAAGGTATTGCCATTTAAGCAAGCCCAACAACTTAATGATTGATTTGTTGCGCTACGGTATGATACCGTATTAAACTTGTACAATAAATTGAACATATAGGATAAGCCATGCAAGTGATTAGTTATTCAGAAGCGCGGAACTCATTAAAAAGCGTGTTAGACCTTGTCAACAATAATGCGGATGTCACTATCATTAACCGCCGTGATGCGGGTAATGCCGTGGTGATGTCGCTAGACCATTACAACAGCATTATGGAAACGCTACACCTGATGCAAAGCCCTGCCAATGCAGCGCACCTGATGGAGTCAATCGCGCAATTCAAAGCAGGCAAAGCAACCGCTAAACAGTTAATTGACGACTGATGGCGCGCTTACTGGTATTTTCACCAAACGCATGGGCTGATTATGTGTATTGGCAAGGGCAGGATAAAAAAACGCTCAAACGCATTAACGCCATGATTGAAGCTACAGCGAGAGAGCCATTTATAGGCATAGGTAAGCCTGAACCATTGCGCGGTGATTTGACTGGATATTGGTCTAGGCGCATTGATGATGTGAATAGGCTGGTATATCAAGCCACAGATAACGAGCTGCAAGTTATCGCGTGTCGCTTTCACTATGGTGATAAATAACGATGCTGCACTTAGCGCATGCTTAATTACCACGCGTGAACACCGAGCGCCCTGTATGGCTGGTGTGGCTTCTTATTTTATGGGGTGAAAATCGGGGGCAAATTTGAGCGCGCCGCAGGATATTCGGATTTACTTGGTCAAAATTCAACGCGCATAACTACGCTTATCTCGCCAAATTTAAATGCGTGTCAACACGTGTTGAAAAATATGTAAAAAAACTGTGAAATTTTGCTGAAAAAATCTGGGTAAGTGTTAGAATACGCACCGCAATTTGATGTAGACCTTCCACTTGCCCGGGTGGTGAAATTGGTAGACACAAGAGACTTAAAATCTCTCGCCTTATGGGCGTGCCGGTTCGATTCCGGCCCCGGGCACCAAATAAATCAATAGCTTACGTAAATGTAAGCTATTTTTTTGTCCTCAATTCTACGTTGCACAGTTGCTGCACGGAAAAGACACAAAGTCAATTTTTGTAAGAACGCAATTCATTGCGCTTCTGCATCAAATCAAAACGTGCGGCTCATTATGTTTCTGTAAACTATTTATCGCGGAACTGTTTATGGTGGAACATTGCGGCATGCTAAAATGGCAATTTACCATTAAGTTTTGTTAAATATGATTGTTCGCACCCGTTTTGCCCCAAGTCCCACAGGTTTTCTGCATATTGGCGGTGCCCGCACCGCGTTGTTCTCGTGGGCTTTTGCTAAAAAGCATGGCGGTACTTTCATTTTGCGTATTGAAGATACCGATGTTGCGCGTAGTACGCCTGAGGCGGTGCAGGCGATATTGGACGGGATGCAATGGCTGGGTTTGGATTACGATGAAGGTCCTTTTTACCAAATGCAGCGTATGGATCGTTACAAGGAAGTGATCCGGAAAATGCTGCAAGAAGGCAGTGCTTATTATTGTTATTGCAGTAAAGAAGAGCTTGATGCGCTGCGTGAAAATCAAATGCAACAAGGGTTGAAGCCGCGTTATGATGGTCGCTGGCGTCCAGAAGAAGGCAAGACACTGCCTGAGCCACCACAAGATATTCCACCGGTTATTCGCTTCAAAAACCCTAAAGACGGGCATGTGAGTTGGAATGATTTAGTTAAAGGCGAGATTAGCATTGCCAATCAAGAGCTTGATGATTTGATTATTGCGCGCGCGGATGGCACGCCTACCTATAATTTCTGTGTGGTCGTTGATGATTGGGAGATGGGCATTACGCAGGTCATCCGTGGCGATGACCATGTGAACAACACGCCGCGCCAAATCAATATGCTTAAAGCGCTGGGCGCAACGATTCCGCAGTATGCGCATTTGTCGATGATTTTAGGGGGTGATGGTCAAAAGTTATCTAAGCGTCACGGCGCAGTCAGTGTCATGCAATATGATGAAGATGGCTATTTGCCCGAAGCCGTGCTGAATTATCTGGCGCGCTTGGGTTGGAGTCATGGCGATGATGAAATTTTTAGCAAGCAACAATTTTGCGAGTGGTTCGATTTGGATCATATTACGCCATCAGCCGCGCAATTTAATACAGACAAGCTCAACTGGTTAAACGCACACTATATAAAGCAGGCAAGTCCTGAAACGTTGGCGCGTGAAATGAAAAAACGCTTGGCGAAATTGCATGTGGCTGTTAGTGCGCAGCCTGATTTGTTTGCGGTTATTGATTTGTACAAAGAGCGCGCCAATACGCTCAATGAGCTTGCTGCAAGTATTGCCTATTTTTATCAAAAACCAGTGATAGATCAAGCGGCGGCTGAAAAACATTTAACGGCTGATATTAAACCTGTAATTGCTAAACTGGCCGACCTATTGGGCGCGGTGGATTGGCAGGCGGAGGCGATTCATCACGCAATTAATGAAGTGGTGACACAATATCAGTTGAAGTTTCCTAAAGTGGCCATGCCGTTACGCGTGATGTTGACCGGCATTGCGCAGTCGCCTAGTATCGACCAGGTCATGGCTTTGCTCGGCAGGGATGAAGTGTTGACTAGAATCAATCAGGCTTAAATGTTGGTGAAAATAGAACGAATTTTATTGTTTTCAACTCCAGCGAGAGTGGTATTATCAAAACAGTGGCAGTGTTATTTTATTTAACTCCAAATAATAGGAGGCATCATGAATCAAAAAGTGCAAATGTTACAAGACCCATTTCTTAACGCTTTACGTAAAGAGCACGTTGCAGTTTCTATTTACCTCGTTAACGGCATCAAATTGCAAGGTCAAGTGGATTCATTTGATCAATACGTTATTCTGCTTAAAAACACAGTGACACAAATGGTTTATAAACATGCTATTTCAACGATCGTGCCGGCGCGTGCGGTGAGTATTGGCTTACCTGAAGGCGATGATTAAGCATTGAAAGACTTGTTTGAACGGCCAAGTGGCGGTGAAGCTGCCATTTTGGTGAGCGTTGATTTTGGTGAGCGCGATTATAGCGAGAGCCTGCATGAGCTTCGTCAGCTTAGCCTGAGTGCCGGTTTGGCTGTGCGCGGCACCGTTGAAGGTAAGCGTTCGGCGCCGGATGCCAAGCTGTTTATTGGTAGCGGTAAGGCGGATGAGTTGGCGCAGATGATGCAGGCAAGTGAATCTAATATCGCCGTATTCAATCATGACCTGACGCCGTCACAGCAGCGCAATTTAGAGCGGCTGCTACAAGCGCGCGTGGTCGATCGAACCGGTTTAATCCTCGATATATTCAGCCAGCGCGCACAGAGTCACGAAGGTAAGTTGCAGGTGGAATTGGCGCAACTTGAGCATCTTTCTACACGCTTGGTTCGTGGCTGGACTCACTTGGAGCGTCAAAAGGGCGGTATTGGCGTGCGAGGCGGTCCTGGCGAAACGCAGCTGGAATTAGACCGCCGCATGTTGCGCATAAGAGTAAAGCAGTTACGTGAAAAGCTGCTAAAACTCAAGGCGCAACGTGGTATGCAGCGCCGCGCCCGTAAACGTTCCAATGTCATGACCGTGTCTTTAGTCGGATACACCAATGCCGGAAAATCTACAGTTTTTAACCGGCTCACCAAAGCGAATATTTTTGCGGCAGATCAGCTATTTGCTACGCTTGATACAACGACGCATAAGCTATTTATTCCGGATTGTGGCGCTGTTGTGCTTTCAGATACGGTTGGCTTTATTAAACATTTGCCGCATGCGCTAGTTGAGGCGTTTGGCGCCACGTTGGAAGAAGCGGCACAAGCGGATTTATTGCTGCATATAGTAGATACGGCAAGCACCAACCGTGACGAGCAAATTGCGGAAGTGAATAAAGTGCTACTCGAAATTGGTGCGGCCAACGTAGCGCAGATTTTAGTGTATAACCAAATAGACCGAGTGGGTTTGGAGCCCGCTGTTGCGCGTGATGAATATGGTAGAATGACGACCTTGCACGTGTCTGCCAAAACAGGTGCCGGGATGGATTTGCTAAGGCTGGCGCTGGCAGAGCATTGGCAGTATTTGCAGAAGCAGAGTACAGAAGAAAGCACTTACGCCTAGTGATGTTCTGGCGTAATGAGCTCGATGCAAAATTGCCTAATGGAAAATCATGGTTAAATATTTAGATGCTTTTTTGGAGTTTTGAATGATTAAATTTCCCGGTTGGAGACAGAAAAATAATGAAGGTCCGCCGGATCTGGATGAGGTCATGCGCGATTTAAGTCGTAAGATCAATGCCTTGTTCGGTAAATCCGGTGGCAATCAGTCCAGCCCGCCGCCCAGCCGTCCGCAGGCAAATAATGCCAATTTTCCGATATTGCCTATTGTGGCTATTGTCATGCTGATTTGGCTTGGTACGGGATTTTATATTGTTGATCAAGGTTCTCTCGGTGTGGTGCAGCGCTTTGGTAAAGTGGCTGATGAAACAACAGAGCCAGGTCCGCGTTGGCATTTGCCTTATCCGATAGAGGCGGTTGAAGTGGTGAACATGGAGCAGGTGCGTAGGCTGGAGGTGGGTTACCGGAGTAATGCTGAAGGTGGTGGTAGCAAAACGAAACAGCCACGAGAGGCGCTCATGCTGACAGAAGACGAAAATATCATCGACTTGCAGTTTGCCGTGCAGTACAACCTGAAAAATGCAAAACATTATTTATTTAGCAATCGCTCGACCGATGAGGCGGTGATGTCTGCTGCAGAAACGGCTATTCGTGAAGTGGTGGGCAAGAATAAATTGGATGATTTATTGCAAAAAGGTTTATCTGATACATCTGAACGTATGCAAGTTATTTTGGATAGCTATAAAGCCGGCGTCAAAATTATCAGCGTTTCATTACAAAGTGCGCAACCACCAGAGCAGGTGCAAGAGGCATTTGAAGATGTAAACCGCGCCAACCAGGATAACCAACGTCAAATCAACGAAGGTCAGGCTTATGCCAATGATGTGATTCCAAAGGCGCGCGGTACTGCCTCACGTTTATTGGCTGAAGCCGCTGGTTACAAATTGAAAGTTGAGAGCGAGGCGCGCGGTAACGCCAGCCGTTTTGACCAAATTCTGGCGCAATATAGCAAGGCACCTGAAGTGACACGTCAGCGCTTGTTTTTAGATGCGCAAGAGCAAATCATGTCTAGCGTCAGCAAGGTGATTGTGGATCAAAAATCTGGTAACAGCCTGCTGTATTTGCCGCTGGATAAACTGATTAACGCAGCGGGTGGCGTAGCGACTTCACAATCACTAAACCAACAGGCGGAGCCGGTTCCTGCGGTTGAGTCAGCGGCAACAGCCGATCGTACGCGCGATGCTTTCCGTAGCCGTGATAGAGAAAGCAGATAGGGGTAATAATGAAAAATGTAAAAAGTATTCTTATTTTTGCCATTGTTGGACTGATGTTATTGTCAGTCTCTGCGTTTACGGTGAATCAAACGCAGTATGTGCTGGTGCAACGTTTGGGTGAAATTGTCGCTGTTAAAAAAGAACCAGGCCTTTATTTCAAAGTGCCATTGGTAGATAACCTTAAATACTTTGATAATCGCATACTCACTTTGGATTGGGAGCAACCGGCAAAATTTATCACCAGTGAAAACAAATACATGATGGTGGATTCATTTGTAAAATGGCGCATTGTTGATCCGGCAAAGTACTATGTTTCGATTAAAGAGGGTGGTGAGGTTGCCGCAGAAGATCGGCTCTCAAAAGTAGTTAATGCCGGCTTGCGAACAGAGTTTGGTAAACGCACAGTGCGCGATGTCATTGCGGGAGAGCGCGGCGTTGTCATGGATAATTTGCGAAGAACCGCCGATCTTGAGGCGCGTCAAATGGGTATCGAAGTGGTTGATGTGCGATTGAAACGCGTGGATTATTCAGAGGAAATTAGTAAATCTGTATTCGACCGCATGATTGCGGAGCGCAAGCGCCTTGCTAACCAGCTCAGGTCAGAGGGTTCTGCCGCCTCTGAAAAAATTCGTGCTGATGCAGACAAGCAGCGCGAGGTCATCATTGCCGAAGCCTACCGAGATGCGCAAAAGACTAAAGGTGAGGGCGATGCTAAAGCCGCTGAGATTTACAATCAATCTTATAGTCGTAACCCGGAGTTTTATGCGTTCTACCGCAGTACCGAGGCCTATAAAAACAGCTTTAAGAGCAAAAGCGATGTCATGGTGTTAGACCCAAGCTCGGACTTCTTTAAGTACATGCGTAGCCCAGTTAAAAAGTAAAAGCCTAAAGTGAATGGTACGTTATTAACTGCGTTAGGTTTGATGCTGGTCCTGGAAGGTTTGCTACCATTGTTGCTACCGCAAGCATGGCGCGATACATTTAAGCGCATGGTAGCGCTAAAGGATGGGCAGTTACGTTTTGTTGGATTGGTATCTATTGTAGGCGGTTTGATGTTAATTTTATTAAGTAAGTAATATTGATTGATTACTTGTAGAAGTCCCCGATGAAAAAGTGATGATAAAGATGCGCAATTGGTTACTCCCTGAATATATTGAAGATGTTTTGCCGGCCGAAGCGGCGCGGATAGAAACATTGCGTCGCACATTGCTGGACCTGTTCAAAGTCCACGGCTATCAATATGTGATTCCCCCAATGTTAGAGTACATGGAGTCATTGATCACAGGCGTTGGGCATGATTTGGATTTGGCAACTTTTAAGGTGGTCGATCAACTTACCGGGCGTTTAATGGGGGTGCGCGCAGACATGACGCCGCAGGCCGCACGGATAGACGCGCACTTGCTGAATCATCAAGGCATTACACGGCTATGTTATGCCGGAAGCGTGTTGCGTACCAAACCGGATGGCTTGGCGCAGACGCGAGAGCCCTTGCAATTGGGCGCAGAGTTATATGGCCACGCGGAGATTGCCGGTGACATTGAAATTCAGCGCTTGCTCATTAAAGCATTGCAGGCAATCGGCATTGATCAAGTGCATATGGATTTTAGTCATGTGAATGTATTTGGCAGCTTGATCGAGTCTAGTCAGATAAATCCACAACTTGAGCAAGACTTGTACGCGGCGTTGCAAAGCAAAGATCAATCCGCGGTTGCAGTTTTAGCGAAAGGTTTAGACAAAACGACGCGTGAAGCTTTATTGCATCTAACTGAGTTGAATGGCGATCAATCCATACTCACAAAAGCATCACAAGTTTTGCCAAACACGGTTGCGATTAAAAAAGCGTTAGATAGCCTGGTGCAGGTGAGTGCCGCACTGGATGATTTGGGCGTCAGCGTCAGCTTTGATTTAAGTGAGTTACGTGGTTATCACTATCATAGCGGCATTGTATTTGCGGCCTATGCGCAAGGTTACAAAGGGCCGTTGGCATTGGGCGGTCGTTACGATGAAGTCGGACAGTCATTTGGTCGGGCACGCCCAGCGACCGGTTTCAGCCTGGATTTACGTGGTGTGGTCACTGCTTTGCCACCTGCCAAATCTGTCATGGCAATATTTGCACCTGCTTCAGACGACAAAGCTTTGGCTGGCAAAATTGCTGCTTTAAGAGCTGAAGGCTATATCGTAGTGCAAGCGCTGATAGGGGTTCAGTCGGATATGACGGAATTGAATTGTAATAAGAAGTTGGAGCATTACAACTCAGGCTGGCATGTGGTGGACATTGCAAAGCCATAAAAAAACAATAAAAAACAATAAATTACAGAATTAAACTAACTAAATTACAAAGTCAACGTTATGGTAAATCAAGTAGCAAAAAATGTGGTCGTCATCGGCACGCAGTGGGGCGATGAGGGTAAAGGTAAAATCGTAGATTGGTTGACCGATCACGCACAAGGCGTGGTTCGTTTTCAAGGTGGTCACAACGCAGGGCATACACTGGTTGTGGGGCAAGGTGATGCGCAGCGGGTGTACAAGTTGAATCTAGTGCCTTCAGGCATTGTACGAGCTGGTGTCAATTGTTATATTGGTAATGGCGTGGTGTTGGATGCCGGTCATTTGCTTGGCGAGATTGCCGCGCTGGAAAAAGATGGCTTGGAGGTTAAAAATCGACTTAAGGTGAGCTCTGGTTGCCCGCTCATTATGAACCACCATGTCGCCGTTGATTTGGCGCGTGAAGCTAAGCGTGGCGCCGATAAAAAAATCGGCACTACCGGTAAAGGGATCGGTCCAACTTATGAAGATAAAGTCGCCCGCCGTGCCTTACGGGTATATGACCTGTTTTATCCTGAGCGTTTTGCGGAAAAGTTAAATGAGGTCATGGATTACCATAACTTTGTATTAACCCATTATCTCGGCGCAAAAGCCGTTGATTTTAATCAACAATATGATGCCAGTATGCAGCATGCGATCGCCTTGAAGCCCATGGTGACAGATATTTCTGCGGAACTTTACGCCGCCAATGCCCGAGGTGAAAACTTGCTGTTTGAAGGTGCACAGGGCACGTTATTGGATATTGACCACGGCACTTATCCTTATGTGACTTCCAGTAACTGCATCGCCGGTCAGGCGTCAGCCGGCACGGGTGTGGGTGCCAATATGCTGCATTATGTGTTGGGCATTACCAAGGCTTACACTACGCGCGTGGGTGGCGGTCCATTCCCGAGTGAGCTGGATATTGAAACGCAAGGTGTCCCGGGCTATCAAATGTCTAACAAGGGTCAAGAGATTGGCACTGTGACTAAACGTAAACGTCGCTGTGGCTGGTTTGATGCAGCGGCATTACGCCGCTCTGCCATGATCAATGGATTAACCGGCTTATGTATTACCAAGCTGGATGTGTTGGATGGTATCCGTGAGCTCAATATCTGTACCGGCTATGAGTTGGAGGGTAAGAACATAGATTTGTTGCCGATAGGCGCTGATGATGTAGCCGGTTGCAAGCCTATTTACGAAACTGTTCCGGGCTGGTCAGAGAATACGTTCGGTGTAAAAACTTGGGATGGTTTGCCAAAAAATGCACAAAACTACCTCAAACGTTTAGAAGCTTTATGTGGTGTGCCGATTGCCATCGTTTCTACCGGCCCTGAGCGCGATGAGACCATTGTGATTGAACATCCGTTTGCATAAAAATATCAAATTTCGTCATTCCGTACTTGATACGGAATCCAGAGGCTTTGACGACACTGGATACCGACTTTCGTCGGCATGACGATGGCGCGGATAATCCAGTATATAACCTCTTTATTTTTGTTTAAAAATGACAGATAAAAAAAATCAGCGCCTGGCCTGGGCGATTACAGGCTCTGGCCATTATCTGCGTGAATCACTGGCTATTCTTGGCTCTCTGAAAAATGTAGATGTTTATTTGAGCAGGGCTGCCGCTGAAATCATTCAGCAATACGGCTTTCAACAGCAATTAAATGATAGCGGTCATCGTATCTATCAAGATAAAACGGCCAGCAGCGTACCAGTGGAGTTGTTTTATCAAGGTAAATATCACACGCTGGTCATTGCGCCGGCGACCTCAAATACCATTGCAAAAATGGCCTATGGTTTTTCAGATAGTTTAGTCACTAACTTATATGCGCAGGCTGGAAAAACACGCGTGCAAAGTATCGTATTTGCCTGCGATACTGCGCCAGAGCTGGAATCGGAGGCGCCGCGTGATCATGTGGTTAAAGTTTATCCGCGCAAAATCGATTTAGATAATGTGGCTAAACTCAAGACTTTTGAAGCGACCACGGTGGTAGAAGACATGCAAAGCCTAGTTGAGAGTGTGCAAATTAGAGTGCGGTTGATTGCTCAGTAAATATGACCAAAAATCTGCTTTTTTTAACGGGCAAACTTGCGGAGAAAAGTCTAAATAAAGTGCTTGCCGAAGTGCAAGGCAACCCAAAAACCCCACCGTTCAAATATCGTATTGAGCAAATGGGCGTATCGGTCGCGGCGTTAATGACGCCGGATTTAATAGCCCGCAGACTTAAAGCAACCGGTGATGCAGATAAAGTGATTGTCCCGGGTTTGTGTTCAGGTGATTTGGCTGCGCTCGAAACGAAATACGGCGTGCCCGTGGAGCGCGGCCCTGCGGATTTGAAGGATTTACCGCAGTACTTTGGCCATGAAGGCGTAGCCCCCGATTTAAGCCGCTATAGCGTTAAAATTTTTGCCGAAATTGTCGATGCGCCCCATTTAAGTGTTGAGGGGATTATACAAAAAGCGCAGCAATATCAAACACAGGGTGCTAATGTGATTGATTTGGGATGCTTGCCTGCGGTGCCTTTTCCGCATCTGGCAGAGGCAATTTCAGCGCTAAAACAATTGGATTTTCAGGTGAGTGTGGATTCACTCAATACCGATGATTTGTTAATGGCAGGGCATGCCGGTGCAGATTATTTACTCAGCTTAACTGAAAAGACGTTGTGGATAGCCGATGAAGTCGCGGCTACCCCCATTTTAATTCCCGCCAAGCCACATCATTTGCCTTCGCTGTATCGTGCGATTGAGGCTTGCTTAAAACGCAACAAGCCTTTTATTGCTGATGCAATCCTGGATCCGATTCACTTTGGATTGACCGACTCGATTGTTCGCTACCAAAAATTACGTAAAAAATACCCTGATATTCAAATAATGATGGGGATTGGCAACCTGACCGAACTTACCGATGCAGATACCACGGGGATTAACATGCTGTTATTTGGCATGATGAGTGAGCTTAATGTTGATGCAGTGCTGGCGACCTCGGTCAGTCCACATGCCGTTAATGCTATCGCTGAAGCGGATGTTGCCAGGCGCGTGACGTACGCTGCCAAGCGCGATGACAGGCTACCTCGGGGTTATAGTGATGCTTTGCTTGGTCTGCACGACAGACGCCCATTTACCTATAGCGCAGATGAAATAAAAGAAATTGCTTTGCTGATAAAAGACCCGAGTTTTCGTATCCAGGTCAGTGAGGCGGGCTTGCATATCTACAATCGTGATGGAATATATGCGGCGGTTGACCCGTTTGTGCTGTACCCACACCTGAAGGTTGATGACGATGCTTCACATGCTTTTTACTTGGGCGTTGAGCTGGCGCGCGCACAAATCGCCTGGCAGCTTAAAAAACGTTATGTGCAAGATCAGGAATTAAATTGGGGCATCAAATCATCGCAAATGGAGCAGCAAACGGAAGCAGTTGGTAAAACAGCGCACCGCGAGGCTTCATTAAAAGAAAAGCGTGCCCAAAGAAAGTTAGGTCATGATTCATGAAATAATCATCAGCAGTGTGGATACGCAGGGCGTTTCCCATGTCACGCCTTTTGGTGTCCGCATGCAAGAGGATTTGGTGGTGATTTCACCGTTTAAGCCTTCCGCTACCTTGGAAAACATATTGGCAACAGAACAGGCTGTGGTCAATATCACGGATGATGTGCGCGTATTTTCTGGTGCATTGACGGGGCGAAAAATATGGGATCTCGTGCCAACGGATAAAATAGCAGGTTTCAGGTTGGCAGACGTACTCGTACATAAAGAGCTCAAGCTGGTAAAAGTGCAGGATGATAATGTACGCCCGCAGCTTTTTTTAGAAGTCGTGCATGAGGTACAGCATCAGCCTTTTCAAGGCTTTAATCGTGCGCAAGCCGCGGTGATTGAGTTGGCGGTTCTGGTCAGCCGGTTAAAACGATTGCCCATGGAAAAAATTAGCCAAGAGATGGATTATTTGACCATTGCCATTGAAAAAACTGCAGGACCCCGCGAACGCGAAGCTTGGGGCTGGCTCGTTGAAGCTATCACTAACCATCAAGCGACCATGAATGCTGATAATCTTGCATAGGGAAGCGCGGTGAAATATGGCACAGTTATTGATCAGCGTTAGCAGTGTTGATGAAGCGCAAATGGCATTGGAACATGGCGCGGATTTCATAGACTTGAAAGACCCGAACAAAGGTGCATTGGGTGCATTGTCATTGGAGATAGTTCGGGAGGCGGTTGTTTTTGTAAGTCTGCATGATGCGCACGGCAAGCGGCTGACGAGCGCAACGATAGGCGATTTGCCTATGCAGCCTGCATTGATACTGGAGCGGGTTGCCGCTTTGGCAAGTACCGAAGTCGATATTATTAAAATCGGTTTTTTTGCCGGGGCTGATTATCAGCCGTGTTTGGACGCATTGCAGGTAATCACAAAAGCTGGCGTAAAGTTGGTTGCGGTGTTGTTTGCTGAGTTTGAATACCCCGCCAACCTAATTCATGCGATTAAAGCAGCTGGTTTTTACGGTGTGATGCTGGATACCTCACATAAAAATGGCGCCACATTTTTGGATTATTTTTCAGAAGATGAAATAAGGAACCTTGCCGAACAAGTACAAACTCAGGGTTTGATATTTGGATTGGCTGGCTCACTCAACATACAACATATAGCGATGGTGAAGCCGCTTAATCCGACTTATATGGGGTTTAGGGGCGGGGTCTGTTTGGATAATCAGCGAAAATCAAATCTAGATGCCGAGAAAATTAAGGCGCTACGTAAAATGATGTAAATTTGTGGTAAGTTGGCAACAAAAGTGGCTGTAAGCCAATATTCACCCGATGTTAAACGTTGCACTAAATGACCGCGGTGGGTATTATCACTGCGGTAGAAGTTCGTTGGTTGAAAAGAACGTTCAGGGGTCAAAAAAATGAAGAAAAATCTTATTGGTATTGCAGTAGCGACCACATTGGGCTTGGCTGCTTTTTCTGCATCAGCAGAAGATCTGTACCGTGGAGCTTGGTATGCAGTGCCGGGTGTGAGCTACGTGAATACCGATAGCAGCTTGGAAGCAAACAATGGCGGTGGTGCATTTATCAAATTAGGTCAAGAGTTATCCCCGAACTGGGATATTCAAGGTGGTTTGGGCTACAGTCGTGCCAGTGAAGATACCGGGATTGCGGGCATGGGCGGTCGTTACAAACAAACGACACTGGGCATGGATGCTTTGTACATGTTAAGTCGCGATAAATTTCGCCCATTCTTGCTAACTGGTTTAGGTATGGCGCGTAACAACGTAGATTATAGCTTTCCTGGTCTTAATGTGGATAGCAGAAAAACATCGTGGATGGCCAATATTGGTTTAGGCGCGCAATACTTATTTAATGACAGTTTTGGTTTGCAAGTTGACTTGCGCCAGCAATGGAGTCGTGCAGAAATTAAAGTTGTTAATGGTGTGGTAGTGGTTGGTGACACTGACACCATTGGCAATACATTGTTGAACATAGGTGGCATTTTTCGTTTTGGTGCTCCAGCACCGACGCCAGTGGCGGTGGTTAAGCCAGCACCTATTGCGGCACCTGAGCCCGCAGCAGTGCCTGAGCCAGCACCTGTTGCGGCACCGGTGCCTGCTCCAGCACTAGTGAGTTGCACACCACAAATTGAAATCGTTACTGTGGGTGCCGAGAAGCTGTTTGACTTTGATCAATCACAATTGAAAGAAGAAGGTAAAGCGGCATTGAATGAGGCTGCTGCTAAAATCAAAGCGAACCCGGAGATTAAACTAGTGATCGTTACCGGTCATGCTGACCGCATTGGTTCTGATGCTTACAACCAAAAATTATCAGCGCGCCGTGCTGACCAAGTAAAAGCCTATTTGGCAAAGCAGGGCGTAGCAGAGTCCATTATGGAAGTGGTTGCTAAAGGGGAATCTGAGCCGGTGGTTCAATGCGCAGGCAATAAAACAACGAAGAAATTAATTTCTTGCCTGCAACCTAACCGTCGCGTTGAAATTCGTGCTGAAGGTAAAAAAGAAGTAGCTTGTCACTAATTTAGGAAAGTTGAAGTAAAAGCCTCGCGGTTGCGGGGCTTTTTTATCAGGTAGCGTAGAATAAGCCCTATGACAATATCCAGCCCATCGTCTCAGCACCGTCAGTCATCTCAGGCAACGATCAATGCTGATCTTGTCAATGCCGATCTTGTGATAGAAGCGCGTTGGTTGGCTGCAGTGAATTCAAAAAATACACTGCTTGAGGATTATTCAGTCATTGTGCAAGGCGGTGTTCTGGTTAATTTGCTACCGACTACGCAGGCAAGGCATCAGTACACGGCAACTTCATTGGTTTGTCTAGATGAGCATGTACTTATTCCTGGTTTAATCAATGGTCACACCCATGTAGCCATGAGCCTGATGCGCGGCATTGCAGACGATTTACCTTTAATGGCATGGCTCAATGACCATATATGGCCTGCTGAACAGGCGGTGATTTCAGAGCGTTACGTAAAAGATGCCTCGCTGCTCGGTTGTGCTGAAATGCTCAGTGGCGGCATTACCTGTTTTAATGATATGTATTTTTACCCGCAGGCGACGGCAATGGCAGTCAGTCAAGCGGGAATGCGCGCCAATTTAGGTTTGCCCGTGCTTGAATTTGCCACGAACTATGCCAGTGATGCGGATGATTATCTGCAAAAAGGGTTTGAGGCGCATGATAGTTGGCGTGGCAATCCGTTGATTACCTCCTCTATCGCGCCGCACGCGCCTTATACCGTGTCTAATCAGACTTTCGAGAAAATAGTGACGTATGCGGAGCAGTTGAGGTTAGGGATTCATACGCATTTACATGAAACGCACGATGAAATTAGTCAAAGTGAAGCGTTATATGGTGTTAGACCAATACAAAGATTGGCCGATCTAGGTTTGTTAGGCCCCAATCTTGTTGCCGCGCATGGCGTGCATTTATTGCCGCATGAAATAGACGTGTTGGCTGAGTATGGTTGTCATGTAGTGCATTGTCCGAGTTCCAACTTAAAATTAGCGAGTGGTATCGCGCCTGTGGCCTCTTTATTGCGGAGTGGTGTCAATGTGGGGGTAGGTACGGATGGCGCTGCAAGCAATAATCGCTTAGATATGTTTGCCGAAATGCGGCTTGCTGCATTGCTGGCTAAAGGGGTAAGTGGCGATCCCACTGCGTTGCCGGCACATCAGGCGCTTGAAATGGTGACCATTAACGCTGCCAGGGCTTTGGGGTTGAATGATAAAATCGGTAGTATTGAAGTAGGGAAGCAAGCAGATTTAGTCGCAGTTAAATTAAGTGATTTAGCCCTGTCACCTTGTTATGACCCAATCTCGCATTTGGTTTACGCCTGCGGTCGCGAGCACGTGACGCATACCTGGGTTGCCGGTGAATTACGGTATAGCCATGGTGTTTACGCCAATATAGAACCAGTAGAGTTAAAGGAAATTGTCCAAACATGGCAACCGAAACTAAAACCATACAAACATTGAACGCTGACACATTGGAGTTGCAGAAATTTGCTGAACTAGCGCATAAATGGTGGGATAAAAATAGCGAATTTAAGCCCCTGCATGAAATTAACCCGCTACGTCTTGCTTACATTGATGGCTTGGCCGGGCTTAAAGGTAAGCGTGTGCTTGACGTCGGCTGTGGTGGCGGCATTTTGTCAGAATCCATGTATTTTAAGGGTGCGGATGTGGTGGGTATCGACTTGGGTGAAAAGGCGCTCAACGTTGCCAAATTACATCAATTGGAAAGTGGCGCAAAGGTCGCTTATCAGTTGGTTTCTGTTGAGCAGCTTGCCACCGAGCAAGCTGCAAGTTTTGATGTGGTGACTTGCATGGAGATGCTGGAACACGTACCTGACCCGGAATCTGTTGTTGCAGCCTGTGCCAGGTTGGTTAAGCCGGGTGGCTCGGTGTTTTTTTCTACCATTAACCGTAATCCCAAGGCCTATTTGTTTGCCGTCATCGGTGCCGAATACCTGTTGAATTTATTGCCCAAAGGTACGCATGACTATGCAAAGTTTATTAAACCCTCAGAGCTATCAAGCTGGGCACGTCATGCGGGTTTGAATGTTTCGGGTATGCGTGGCATGAGTTATAACCCCATCACGCAGCATTATTGCTTAGGTGACGATGTTTCTGTGAACTACCTTATGCACACGCAGCTCACCTGATTTTAGAGGCACCCGGCAATGATTTTATTCGATTTAGACGGTACCTTGGTTGATACCGCACATGATTTAGCCTATGCCTTGAATTTGCAACGTGAGCGTCATGATTTGAAGGAGTTGCCTTTTGAGATCATTCGCCCATACGCTTCGCATGGTTCTAAAGGGTTGCTTTCAATCGGGTTTGATTTAACTCCCGAGAGTGAAAGTTTTCCTGCAATGCGAGAAGAGTATCTCGCACTCTATGACCAAGTGCTGACGCGTCAACCGATATTGTTTGAGGGTATTGCCGAGTTATTGGCGCTATTGGATGAAAAGCAGGTGCGTTGGGGGGTGGTGACCAACAAACCACGTCGCTTTACTCAACCGTTGATGCAGAATATTGGCTTGATCGAGCGTGCTGCCTGTGTAGTCAGTGGTGACGATGCTGCGCGCCCCAAGCCACACCCTGATACTTTGTTGCTGGCTTGCATGCAAGCGGGTGTTAGTCCGCAAGCATGTTGGTATATAGGCGATGCCGAGCGTGATATTCAAGCGGGTAAAGCTGCTGGTATGCGGACTGCGGTGGCTTTGTATGGTTATCTGGATGTGACAGACCGACCGGCAGAGTGGGGTGCAGATGCTTTTGTGAATGCGCCACTCGATATTATGGCGTTAATTTAGGGGGGTCGATAAGGTGATGAACGGCGCGCAACATAATAACGAAAATGTGATCGCGCCTACACTGCGTGAAGCTATCGCTTATTGGTTCAAACTGGGCTTGGTAAGCTTTGGTGGACCTGCGGGACAAATCGCGATGATGCATCATGATTTGGTGGAGAAGAAACGCTGGATTTCTGACAAGCGATTTTTACACGCTTTAAATTACTGCATGATTTTGCCAGGCCCGGAAGCGCAGCAATTGGCCACTTATATTGGTTGGTTGATGCACCGCACATGGGGAGGCGTGATTGCCGGCGGTTTATTCGTATTGCCTTCTCTGCTCATTCTAATTGTCTTAAGTTGGGTGTATATGCGCTTTGGCGATTTGCCTCAAGTCGCCGCGACGCTCTATGGCATTAAGCCCGCAGTGGTGGCAATTGTGTTGTTTGCGGCGTATCGGATTGGTTTGCGCGTGCTTAAAAATAAAATACTTTGGAGTATCGCGCTGTTAGCTTTTGTGGCTATCAGCCAACTGCATTTACCTTTCCCCTTGATTATTATCGGCGCTGGTTTAATCGGCTCTGTTGCACACTATTATTTTCCTCAGCAGTTTAATGTTGTTAAAGCGCATAAAAGCAGCCATAGCCAACATGGCAAAGCGGTGATTGATGATGACACCCCGTCACCGCCTCATGCGAAATTCAGCATGAGAAGAATGCTGAAATGGCTAGGGGCGGGCATTACCATTTGGGGTGTGGCGATGGCGCTATTAACTCTGGTTTACGGTTGGCAAGCGGTGTTGACGCAAATGGCCTGGTTCTTTACCAAAGCGGCCTTGCTCACATTTGGCGGGGCATATGCAGTGCTGCCTTATGTGTATCAAGGTGCGGTTGAACATTATCACTGGCTCACCCCACATCAAATGATAGATGGTCTGGCGCTAGGCGAAACTACGCCGGGACCACTGATTATGGTCGTTGCCTTTGTTGGCTTTGTAGGTGGGTGGTCACAGGCTGTATTCGGTAGTGATAGCCTGTTTTTGTCAGGCGTTGTTGCGGCAAGTGTGGTGACGTTTTTTACATTTTTGCCTTCATTTCTGTTTATTTTTATCGGTGCGCCATTGGTGGAATCAACACAAAACAACTTAAAGTTATCAGCGCCTTTGACCGCGATTACCGCAGCAGTGGTGGGGGTGATTGTGAGTCTGGCGTTATTTTTTGCGCAACATGTATTTTTCACAGAACCTGCTACTTATCGCGTAGATGTTTATGCCATTTCATTAGCTGTGTTGGCACTGTGGTTGTTGCTAAGATGGAATTTAAGCGTGATTAAATTAGTCGCGCTTAGTGCAGCGTTAGGGTTGCTGCATTTTTATTTGTTGCCTGTTGTGAGCTAAATGCTTCTGCGTTCCAGTATGGCTTGTGCCAAGGTGCCGCTATCCACATATTCAATTTCGCCACCCATTGGCATGCCGCGCGCAATGCGGCTGACTTTAATGCCGCGCGTGCGCAGCAACTCGCTGATGTAATGCGCAGTTGCGTCACCTTCAACGGTGTAATTAGTGGCAAGGATGACTTCTTGTACCATGCCATCCTGTGCGCGTTTAATCAGTCGGTCGAGATGGATTTCTTTAGGGCCAATACCATCCAATGGTGAGAGCCTGCCCATGAGCACAAAATACATGCCGGTATAAGCGCGCGTATTTTCCAGCATTATGAGGTCGGTTGGCATTTCTACTACACAGAGCACGCTGTTATCACGTTGGGCAGATTCACATAACGGACATGTGGGCTGTTCGCTGAATGTATTGCAAAGCTTGCAGTGATCCACGACTTGCAAGGCGTTATCCAGCGCTAACGCCAAGCCGTTTGCACCTTTTCTATCGCGCTGCAACAAGTAATACGCCATGCGTTGTGCAGATTTAGGCCCCACGCCAGGTAAACAACGCAAACTATCAATCAGTTGTTCAAGTGCCGGCGGATTTTTCATTAGGGATTTTTATCAGAGATTAAACTGGAGCAGAATTAGAACGGTAACTTCATACCTGCAGGCATAAAGCTGGAAAGCCGAGTCGAAGACGTAGCCTCGACTTTTGCCGTGGCATCTTTGAGTGCGATGACTAACAAATCTTCCAATGTTTCCTTATCATCCATCACGCTGTCGTCCAGAGTGACGCGTTTGACTTCGTTTTTGCAAGTCATTTTCACCTTCACCAAGCCGTTGGCGGCGATGCCTTCAACCTCAATATTGGCAAGCTCTTCTTGCGCTTTTTGCATACTTGCCTGCATTTGCTGGGCTTGTTTCATTAAATTGCCCATGCCACCTTTCATCATGTTGCGCTCCTTAAGTTTTTAGATTGGTTTAATTGAATTGGGGATGATAGTTGCGCCAAAATCACTAATCAATGCCTGCACAAAACCGTCTTCTTCAATCGCGTTTTCCGCAAAGGTCTGCGCGACTGCTTTTTCTTGAGAAATTTGTTTGGCAGGGGTGTTGCCGCTGCCACCTATGCTGAACTGCAATTTGATTTTTTTAGCAAAATATTGCGCGATGGCACTGCCTAGTTTTTCTTGATAATTGGGTGACAACAAGTGTTTCTGCGCCTCTGGCACACTCAGCGAAATGCTATGCTCATCATAAGCGATTAGCTCGCAGTGCTTAGCTAACTCTCTCGCCAGACCAAGTTTTAACTCATCAACGAGACTGCGCCAGTTGCCATTAAAGCTGCTGTCGTTTGATGGAGTGCTTGCCGGAGCGTCCGCCTGCACCGGTGCTATGGTGTTTGCTTGGGGGTCAGTAGGTTCACTGGGCGCTGTTACCACAGGTTTTGTTTGTTTGTCGGATGGCGCAGGGCGGGTTGTGTTACTGGCTGCTGACACTTTATTGTTTGCAGTTGCAACGTTACCTGTACTCGGGGTAAATGCCAGCATACGCAACAGGCTCATGGTGAAGCCGGCAAATTCATCGGGCGCTAAACCAATATCACGGCGCCCTAATAATGCAATCTGATAGTAAAGCTGTAGCGTTTCAGGTGGAATTTTCTGTGCTAATGCCAACAATATTTCCCGCTCTGGCAGATCATCGGCAACGCTTTCGGGTATGGTTTGTGCGACGGCAACCTGGTGCAGCAATTGTGCAAAATCATTCAGTGCAGCTTCAAATGAGAGGCTGCGCTCTTCCATCGCTTTGGCTTGGTTGATGAGGCTGGCACCATCGTTGGCGAGAAGGGCATCTAAAAGTTGATACAAATAACTTTGATCAATCGCACCCAGCATGGCACGCACTTCTGATTCATTGACGGTCTGGCCGCCGTAGGCAATGGCTTGGTCGGTCAGTGACAGCGCATCACGCATGCTGCCCGCTGCCGCCCGTGAAATTAAGTGTAAAGCGGTTGGTTCAAATGGAATGTTTTCCTGAGCAAGAATGTTTTGCAAATGACCGGTGATAGACGTGCCGGCCATCTGACGTAAGTTAAACTGCAAGCAGCGCGACAGCACCGTGACCGGTACTTTTTGCGGGTCCGTAGTGGCAAGGATGAATTTAACGTGTGCCGGAGGTTCTTCCAGCGTTTTTAGCATGGCATTAAAGGCGCTTTTCGACAGCATGTGTACTTCATCAATGATGTACACCTTAAAGCGACCAGCGGTAGGTGCGTATTGCGCGTTATCCAATAAGTCGCGCATGGCATCTACTTGCGTGTTACTTGCCGCATCCACCTCAATCAAATCAATAAAACGGCCTTTATCAATTTCGGTACAGGCATTGCAAACACCACAAGGCTTGGCGCTAACGCCGGTTTCGCAATTAAGCGACTTGGCTAAAATGCGAGCAAGGGTAGTTTTGCCGACGCCCCGCGTGCCTGTAAACAAGTACGCATGGTGTAAACGATTTTGTTCGAGCGCATTCGTTAGCGCACGCACGACGTGGTCTTGACCGACCAGTGTTTCAAACGATTTTGGGCGCCATTTGCGCGCGAGAACTTGATATGACATAGCCTAAACTTTAGCTGAAAATTGCTTTTTCGTCTTTAATTTTTTCAGTGATTATTTTTGTGAGCTAAAGTGAAGAAGAGGCGAGCCTGAACCCCGGCACTTGCTTAATAGTTGTGGCTGCTTGCTTCCGCACCTGACCAGATTGGCTACTTCACAATGCGGGGAGGCCCGCCAGACGTAATTTTACAATACTTTAGTAGCTTTGCCATGAGGCGCCGGTTATTTTATTTTGGCTATGCGTTCGCTTGATGTGTGGGCATATTGTTTTGCTTCCTTAACTACTGGCTTAGGTTTTGATACATCACTAAGTACTCTTGGGCACTTTTACCCCAGCTCAAGTCTTGTGCCATGCCATTTTTTTGAATTTGGCGCCAAGTTTTCTGATCGTGTTGAAACATCTCTAAAGCACGCCAAATGCACGCGATTAGACCATCCGCACTCGCTTCCACCATAACAAAACCATTGGCGGTTTTGTTTTTTATGTGTGCGGCATTACTATCAATCACTGAGTCTGCAAGCCCGCCAGTGGCGTTCACAATAGGCGGTGTCCCATAAGCTAGACCGTACAACTGGTTGAGTCCGCACGGTTCAAAACGTGATGGCATGATAAACATGTCACACCCCGCCATGATTTGGTGTGAAAGTGGCTCATTATAACCAATGGTGACACTGATGCGGCCTGGATTATGCGCGGCCAGTTTTTGGAAGCTGTCTTCAAGGTCGCTGTCACCGCCACCAAGTAGTGCAAACTGGCATCCGCTGTCTATCAGTTTTTGCAAGTGAGGGAGTAGCATGTCCAATCCCTTTTGATGGGTAAGCCGACTCACAACGCCCAGTAGTGGCGCATTTGCGTCTATGTGGAGCCCTAATTTAGCTTGCAAGGCTTTTTTAACCTGTGCTTTACCTGCAATTTCAGCGCTACTGTAATTTTCAACGAGGGCAGGGTCCGTCTCCGGGTTCCATTCGTCAGTTTCAATGCCGTTTAGAATACCTTTAATTTCATCGCCTCGTTTGGTTAGTAGCCCTTCCAGACCAAAGCCAAAAGCCGTCGTTTGAATTTCTTTTGCATAACGAGGGCTAACGGTAGAAATGGCATCAGCATAAAAAATGCCGGCTTTTAAAAAGGATACTTGGCCGTGGTATTCAAAGCCTTCAATACTAAAGCCTGTGCTGGGTAGCCCGAGTGTCGTGACCCAGCGCGGTGGATAGCAACCCTGAAAAGCCATATTATGCAGACTGATAATGGATTTGGCCTTGCTATGCTCAGTAAGCCTCATATAAGCTGGCGTCAAGCCGGTTTGCCAGTCATTACAATGCACGATGTCTGGTTGCCAATCAGCTATTGGCGAATGGTCACTCGCTAAAATGGAAGCAACTTTAGACAGTACGCCGAAGCGAATGGGGTTATCTTGCCACTCATGCCCATGCGCATCGGAATATGGGCCGCCATCGCGTTCATAAAGGCTGACTGCCTTAATGACAATAACCTTGACCTGAGTGTCCTGAATCGTACCAAGTAGAAGTTCCGCATGACCGATATGCGGTAAATGATGTACTGAAGCAATGGGCTGCAGGTCTTTTAGCTGGTTTAGCACAGGTGAATAGCCAGGCATCAGTATGCGAATATCTACGCCCAAACCTTGCAGGGCTGTGGGGAGCGAGCCACTCACGTCGGCTAAACCACCCGTCTTAATGAGAGGAAAAACTTCAGAACTGACAAATAATACTTTCAATGGCATGATTTTCTCGTTAAAGTTCCGTGGTGATGACTAACTGTTTGTTGGTATTATGATAGCCTTGAACATGGATAATTTTACTATACGAACCTGATGATGCGAGTTTTAAGCGATGAATTCTGCGATAAATTTTACTAGTGCGCTGTTTATTGGTTTGGGCGCTAGCTTGGGTGCCTGGAGCAGGTGGGGTCTGGGCGTTGCATTTAATACGATATTGCCAAACCTTCCGCTGGGCACGCTCATTGCCAACCTAAGTGGTGGATTGATGATGGGGTTGGTTGTTGGGTTTGTCGGCTTGGGTAGCATGGAAAACCCCAATTTACGCTTGTTTATCACAACAGGTTTTTTGGGTGGGCTCACTACATTTTCCGCGTTTACCGGTGAAAGTTTGTCTTTGCTGCAAAAACATGAATACAGTTGGGCGGCGATTCATGTGTCAAGTCACGTGCTAGGCGCTTTATTGATGGCGGCCGCTGGATACGCTGCTGTTCAATATTTTAGAAACTAACCATGTTAGTCGCGGTAATTTAGCCTAGGGAAGCACTGATTAAATCACCATGAGCCACGTTGCGAATAAATTTGTGATGATTGCGAGGCGTGCGACGCAGGTCGTAGTTATTCTACGAAGCCAAGGAGCACACATACGTAAGCACACAAATTTATCCGAGATTTTCCATTAGAACTTTTCAAGGTGTAAAAACGGGGCTGAATGTAACGGGCAAGTCGAAGGATTTTGACTTATCCCACACCCCTTCAAACCACTGACGTTGACGCATGGCAACCGCTAGTCGAAGCACGTC